>NZ_JBHSBP010000135.1:0-652 GCF_042650725.1 Micromonospora sp. GCM10011541 | reverse complement strand
ATGGACGTTACGCCCGTGTCATCCCCACTCGGCCGCCGAACCTTGCTGAGATCACCTCATTGGATCCGGAATCCAACTATTCCGGGCCGTACGTCTCGTTTGCGGAACGGTACACACTGGAAACGATCATCATTCTTGCAGGTGCCGAGCAGGGTATCGATGCAGCGCGGATCTCGCGGGCATCCGTGAGGAGCATCCTCGGCATGCCCAGACGGGGCACCTTCCAGTCCCATGTTTCAGGTTTGGTGGAGGCGGTGGGTCCACATTGGTCGCGGAAGCGCGATTGCGCGGCACTCGCCGCGCTGGCTGGGTGGCGCAGCTGACATGGTCATTAGAGGTGATCGTCTTGACAGACCTACCTACAGAATCATCCAGACCATCCTCGAGGGAAACACCGCCGTCTGCTACAAGTGTTGGCACGAGATCTTCGAGTGCCATTGCGTCCAGAAGACGGTCAGCCTCCTCGGTGTAACGGATGCCCTGGCGTATCGAGAACCGCAACTGTTGAGAGCGCTTAGCCATCCACACTTGACAGAAGTCTGGGAAGCGCAATGGGATCCAGACTTTGGAGATAAAGCGGTAACCTTCACAATGAGGTGATCTCAGCAAGGTTCGGCGGCCGAGTGGGGATGACACGGGCGTAACGTCCATA
>NZ_JBHSBP010000134.1:0-1065 GCF_042650725.1 Micromonospora sp. GCM10011541 | reverse complement strand
GACCCCGTGAAGTCGGAGTCGCTAGTAATCGCAGATCAGCAACGCTGCGGTGAATACGTTCCCGGGCCTTGTACACACCGCCCGTCACGTCACGAAAGTCGGCAACACCCGAAGCCGGTGGCCCAACCCGTAAGGGAGGGAGCCGTCGAAGGTGGGGCTGGCGATTGGGACGAAGTCGTAACAAGGTAGCCGTACCGGAAGGTGCGGCTGGATCACCTCCTTTCTAAGGAGCACCATCCGTCGAAAGACGGTATGGAGCCCGCGGCCCGCGAATGTCGGGTCGGGGTGCTCAATGGCGGAGACACTGGCGAGTTTTTCCTCGGCAACGGCCGGGATACCTAGTACAGCTGCCCTCGGGTGGTGGGAACGGTTCCTCCTGGTGCGGCTGAGTGGAGGCGCAAAGCACCCTGTTGGGTCCTGAAAGAACAACCGATGGTTGTTTCTTTCGGAACCATGACCTCACCTGTGGTGGGGGACGGTTGCCAGGCATGGCCTGGCCTCGCATACCGCCGGCGGATGTCGGGTTTGGTGTGGGGCGGATCGGGTTGTGGGTTGGTCGTTTGTTGAGAATTGCACAGTGGACGCGAGCATCTTTGTGGTCAAGTTGTCAAGGGCGAACGGTGGATGCCTTGGCACCAGGAGCCGATGAAGGACGTGGGAGGCCGCGATAGGCCTGGGGGAGCTGTCAACCAAGCTGTGATCCCAGGGTGTCCGAATGGGGAAACCCGGCACCAGTCATGTGGTGTCACCTGCACCTGAACACATAGGGTGTATGGAGGGAACGCGGGGAAGTGAAACATCTCAGTACCCGTAGGAAGAGAAAACAAATAGTGATTCCGTGAGTAGTGGCGAGCGAAAGCGGATTGAGGCTAAACCGGCTGCGTGTGATACCTGTCAGGGGTTGCGTGGTCGGGGTTGTGGGACCCTGCTACACGAGCTGACACTCGTGTGAGAAGTTATCAAGTCAGTGGCTAGTCGAACAGTCTGGAATGGCTGACCGTAGACGGTGAGAGTCCGGTAGGTGAAAGTTGCTGACCTTCTGTGGGTGTTCCCGAGTAGCGGCGG
>NZ_JBHSBP010000133.1:0-2671 GCF_042650725.1 Micromonospora sp. GCM10011541 | reverse complement strand
ACCTGAAACCGTTCGCCTACAATCCGTCGGAGCCTTGCGGGGTGACGGCGTGCCTTTTGAAGAATGAGCCTGCGAGTTAGTGGCACGTGGCGAGGTTAACCCGTGTGGGGGAGCCGTAGCGAAAGCGAGTCTGAATAGGGCGATTCAGTCGCGTGTCCTAGACCCGAAGCGGAGTGATCTAGCCATGGGCAGGCTGAAGCGCGGGTAAGACCGCGTGGAGGGCCGAACCCACCAACGTTGAAAAGTTGGGGGATGACCTGTGGTTAGGGGTGAAAGGCCAATCAAACTCCGTGATAGCTGGTTCTCCCCGAAATGCATTTAGGTGCAGCGTCGCGTGTTTCTTGCCGGAGGTAGAGCACTGGATGGTCTAGGGGGCCCACAAGCTTACCGAAATCAGCCAAACTCCGAATGCCGGTAAGTGAGAGCGCGGCAGTGAGACTGCGGGGGATAAGCTTCGTAGTCGAGAGGGAAACAGCCCAGATCACCAGCTAAGGCCCCTAAGCGTGTGCTAAGTGGAAAAGGATGTGGGGTCGCATAGACAACCAGGAGGTTGGCTTAGAAGCAGCCACCCTTTAAAGAGTGCGTAATAGCTCACTGGTCAAGTGGTCCCGCGCCGACAATGTAGCGGGGCTCAAGCACACCGCCGAAGCTGTGGCATTCACATTTCAACCTCGCGGCGCCTTGATGTGCCGTGCAGGTGTGTGGATGGGTAGGGGAGCGTCGTGCCGGGGGTGAAGCAGCGGGGTGACCCAGCTGTGGACGCGGCACGAGTGAGAATGCAGGCATGAGTAGCGAAAGAAGGGTGAGAAACCCTTCCGCCGGATGACCAAGGGTTCCAGGGCCAGGCTAATCCGCCCTGGGTGAGTCGGGACCTAAGGCGAGGCCGAGAGGCGTAGTCGATGGACAACGGGTTGATATTCCCGTACCCGCGAAAGAGCGACCCTGACGAACCTCGTTGTGCTAACCACCCGAACCGGTGGAGGTCTTCGGACCGATACTGGGGAGCGTGGGAACCTGACGGGTAGTAGTCAAGCGATGGGGTGACGCAGGAAGGTAGCTGAGCCCGGCCGGTGGTTGTGCCGGGGTAAGCGTGTAGGCCGGCGTGTAGGCAAATCCGCACGCCATGAAGGCTGAGACGTGATGCCGAGCCGATTCAGGTGAAGTCAGTGATCCTATGCTGCCGAGAAAAGCCTCTAGCGAGTTCTTAGCGGCCCGTACCCCAAACCGACACAGGTGGTCAGGTAGAGAATACCGAGGCGATCGGGCGAACTGTGGTTAAGGAACTCGGCAAATTGCCCCCGTAACTTAGGGAGAAGGGGGGCCGGAGACGTGAAGCCCCACGCGGGTGGAGCGTTGTATGGCCGCAGAGAGCAGGGGGAAGCGACTGTTTACTAAAAACACAGGTCCATGCGAAGAAGTAATTCGATGTATATGGACTGACGCCTGCCCGGTGCTGGAACGTTAAGGGGACCTGTTAGCTCTTCGGGGCGAAGCGGAGAACTTAAGCGCCAGTAAACGGCGGTGGTAACTATAACCATCCTAAGGTAGCGAAATTCCTTGTCGGGTAAGTTCCGACCTGCACGAATGGCGTAACGACTTCCCCACTGTCTCAACCACAGGCCCGGCGAAATTGCATTACGAGTAAAGATGCTCGTTACGCGCGGCAGGACGGAAAGACCCCGGGACCTTTACTATAGCTTGACATTGGTATCCGAATTAGCTTGTGTAGGATAGGTGGGAGCCGGTGAAGCTCATACGCCAGTATGGGTGGAGGCAATCTTGAAATACCACTCTGGTTGATTTGGGTATCTAACTTCGGACCGTTATCCGGTTCAGGGACAGTGTCTGGTGGGTAGTTTAACTGGGGCGGTTGCCTCCTAAAGGGTAACGGAGGCGCCCAAAGGTTCCCTCAGCCTGGTTGGCAATCAGGTGTTGAGTGCAAGTGCACAAGGGAGCTTGACTGTGAGACTGACAGGTCGAGCAGGGACGAAAGTCGGGACTAGTGATCCGGCACTGGCATGTGGAAGCGGTGTCGCTCAACGGATAAAAGGTACCCCGGGGATAACAGGCTGATCTTCCCCAAGAGTCCATATCGACGGGATGGTTTGGCACCTCGATGTCGGCTCGTCGCATCCTGGGGCTGTAGCAGGTCCCAAGGGTTGGGCTGTTCGCCCATTAAAGCGGTACGCGAGCTGGGTTTAGAACGTCGTGAGACAGTTCGGTCCCTATCCGCCGTGCGCGTAGGATACTTGAGAAGGGCTGTCCCTAGTACGAGAGGACCGGGACGGACGAACCTCTGGTGTGCCAGTTGTCCCGCCAGGGGCACGGCTGGTTAGCTACGTTCGGAAGGGATAACCGCTGAAAGCATCTAAGCGGGAAGCTCGCTTCAAGATGAGGTATCCCACCCACTTTGTGGGGTAAGGCCCCCAGCTAGACGACTGGGTTGATAGGCCGGAAATGTAAGCCCGGTAACGGGTTCAGTTGACCGGTACTAATAGGCCGAGGACTTGACTACGAAGCTGCTACGCGTCCACTGTGCAACTCCCGACAAACGAACAACACCCCCAGTGGATTTGCTGGTTGGTTGGTTGTTTGACATGTCGATAGAGTTACGGCGGTCATGGCGGAGGGGAAACGCCCGGTAACATTCCGAACCCGGAAGCTAAGCCCT
>NZ_JBHSBP010000132.1:0-770 GCF_042650725.1 Micromonospora sp. GCM10011541 | reverse complement strand
GGGATGACTGTTTCAACAGGTTTTTGTTGGAGAGTTTGATCCTGGCTCAGGACGAACGCTGGCGGCGTGCTTAACACATGCAAGTCGAGCGGAAAGGCCCTTCGGGGTACTCGAGCGGCGAACGGGTGAGTAACACGTGAGCAACCTGCCCTAGGCTTTGGGATAACCCCGGGAAACCGGGGCTAATACCGAATATGACCTGGCCTCGCATGAGGCTTGGTGGAAAGTTTTTCGGCCTGGGATGGGCTCGCGGCCTATCAGCTTGTTGGTGGGGTGATGGCCTACCAAGGCGACGACGGGTAGCCGGCCTGAGAGGGCGACCGGCCACACTGGGACTGAGACACGGCCCAGACTCCTACGGGAGGCAGCAGTGGGGAATATTGCACAATGGGCGGAAGCCTGATGCAGCGACGCCGCGTGAGGGATGACGGCCTTCGGGTTGTAAACCTCTTTCAGCAGGGACGAAGCGAGAGTGACGGTACCTGCAGAAGAAGCACCGGCCAACTACGTGCCAGCAGCCGCGGTAAGACGTAGGGTGCAAGCGTTGTCCGGATTTATTGGGCGTAAAGAGCTCGTAGGCGGCTTGTCGCGTCGACTGTGAAAACCCGCGGCTCAACCGCGGGCCTGCAGTCGATACGGGCAGGCTAGAGTTCGGTAGGGGAGACTGGAATTCCTGGTGTAGCGGTGAAATGCGCAGATATCAGGAGGAACACCGGTGGCGAAGGCGGGTCTCTGGGCCGATACTGACGCTGAGGAGCGAAAGCGTGGGG
>NZ_JBHSBP010000131.1:0-1007 GCF_042650725.1 Micromonospora sp. GCM10011541 | reverse complement strand
TTCGGCCGGTGGGGTCGAGGAACTCTTGGACGACTTCATGTCTCTGGTCGCCACGTTCGCCGGTCGGATGTACGGCCTGCGGTCCCGTGAGGCCAAGCGCCGACTGCTGGCGGCCGCGGGTAAAGGCGTGGGGTAGTGGCTGGTTCCTGGCTGACGTCGACCGCGACCTGCACCGCGTACCGGGCGGTGTGCGGCGGTAAGCCCGACGCGCCCGGCGTGCAGGCGCCGGTGACGGGGCGGATACTCGCCGAACGGGTCGGGTGGCTCGCGGACCTGGTTCGGGGCATGGCTGACGAAGTGATCGTTGCGCACTGGTCGGATGCTCATCTTGCGGAGCTTGCCGGTGGGGTCGGCCCTGATGGGCGGCGGCTGCCGAGCAACGGGTGGATGGCGTTGCGCCGGCTCGGCTGGGCTGCGGTGCCGCCGGCGGGTGTGGTGGTGTCGGACCGGGTTCGTCGGATCGCCGAGGAAGAAGCGGCCCGCGTTCTGCGTCTGGCGTGCCACCGTCGTGCGATCGTTGCCGCGCTGCTGGCCACGTGGCCGGCCGATCCGTCCGCTCGTACCGATGACGAGTGGTCAGCGTTGCGGGCGGCGCTGCCCGACGCAACCGATAGCGCGACGATCCGCAGCCGCACCCGACAGATCACCGGATACATCGCCGGGCATAGCCGGCTGCCGGCGGACCTGTGTGAGCTGGAGGGTCAGCCGGCCGTGGCTCGGCAGGTGAGCCTCGCTGCGGCCGACCGGCAACACGTCGCCGTCGACCGGGTCGACGACAGCATGGTGCGGGTGTGGTCGCAGCTTCCGATGTGCCCGGCGCCAGCCTCGTACCGCGACTGGGTGTGGCATGCCTTCGACGTGGTGCTGCCGGCGATCGTGCCCGCCGGGGTGAAGGTGTGCACGCCGACGCTGCGGCCCGGCGATGGCAAGGTTCGCGTCGACCTGCCCTGGCAGACCCCGCACACCCCACCCCGGTTGGACGGCCACACTCGCGCGCTCGGTGTCGA
>NZ_JBHSBP010000130.1:0-1743 GCF_042650725.1 Micromonospora sp. GCM10011541 | reverse complement strand
AGGGTTGCGGGCTGGTCTGGTGCGCGGCGGCGTCTGGTTGTGCTGATCGGCGGTTCAGTGATGCCGGTGAGGACTGGCGGGCCGCTGCTGGGCCGGATAGTGGCTGGTAGGGGTCGTTCTGTGGTGGTCAGGCGAGGGTCCAGCCGCGGGGTTGGTGGGTGAGGCCGAGGGTGGCGAGCCGGGTGAGGTTGGTGGCGGCGGCCAGGAGTGTGAAGTCGGCGGCGACGCGGAGCAGGCCGCGCATGCGGGCGCGGCGGCCGCCGTGGCGGCGGCGCATCAGGTGGGCGAGCTTGCGTTCGACTTTGGGGCGGGTGGTCCGGTAGTCGGCCTTCCAGGCAGGGTCGGTCTGCCGGTTGCGGGCTGTGGTGAGGTGGGTTTCCCAGCGGCTGATGGTGATCTGCCGGCCGGTCTTCGACGCGGTGCACTGTGCTCGCAGTGGGCAGGTGGTGCAGGCTTTGCCGAAATCGGCTTTCCCGGCATGGCGGGGGTGCTCGCTGATCGGCCGGATCGCGGTGGTGACCTGGTTCGGGCAGGTCACCGTGCCCCCGCCGAGGTCGATGGTGAACTGGTCCTTGGCGAACTTGCCGGCCGGTGCGTTCGGGGGCTGGACCTTGGTCTTGATGTCGATCCCGGCGTCGTGCAGCCGTTCGAGGACTTCGCCGGCGCCGTAAGCGGCGTCGCCGTAGACCGCCGCGTCACCGGCAGCGGTGTCGGTGGCGTCGACGGGTTCGGTGAGGTCGGTGATCAGGTCGGCGGCCGCTCCGGCGTCGCCGGTGTTGCCGGCGGTGACCTGCGTGGCGGTGATGATCTCGCTGTCCGGGTCGACGGCGATGTGCCCTTTGTAGCCGTCGAAGCCGCGGTGGCTTGTCTTATGACCGTGCCGGGCCTGCGGATCGACGGTCGAGATCACCCGGTCCGCGGCGACTTTCCGGGCGATCCGCAGTACCCCGTCGTCGCCGGTTTCCAGGTCCTGACCCAGCACCGTGGCCAGCAGCGTCATCGCCTGGACGAGGGGTTCGGGTAGGTCTTTGCGGCCGTCGAGGGCGGCCAGCAAGGCGTAGCCGTCGCGGGCTCGGGAGTCGATCAATGCTTCGCGGGCGGTCTTGTCGTCCCAGTCCACGACCGGTTTCGCCGTGCTGGTGTAGTCGTCACCGCTGGTCAGCACCGCTCGTAGCTCAGCAGCCCGACCCCGGCCGGCTGCGGCGAGCAGGCCGCGGACCGCGGAGCGGATCAGGGTGATCGTGTCCATCGTGGCGACCGCGTCATACAACGGTGTCGAGTCCAGCACCCGGCGGCGGCCCACCAGCCCGGCCTGCCCGGCGGCGGCGAGGGCGACCTCGAAGATCCGGTCCGGGCGGTTCGAACCGCGCAGCCGTTCCCGCATGTCGACCAGGACCGTGTGCGCGAACCCGGCCCGGCCGGCGCCGTCCCAGCCACCGACCCCGGCCGCATACCGCCAGCGGACATCGAACGCGAACCGGTCGACGGCTTCGCGGTCGGAGAGTCCTTCCAGGCGCTGCAGGACCATCACCGTCGCAACCACCGACGGCGGCACCGACCGGCGGCCGGTCTGGGCGAACAGGTCGGTGAACAGGCCGTCCGGGAACAGCCGGTCGCGGTGTTCGTGCAGGAACGCGTAGATCGAGTTCGCCGGCAGCGTCTCGGCGCAGAACCGGCTGACCGGATCGAGGAGATCCAGCTGCTGCGACGCTTTGCCCAACGTCATCCCAAAAAACTACCGGA
>NZ_JBHSBP010000129.1:0-947 GCF_042650725.1 Micromonospora sp. GCM10011541 | reverse complement strand
TCCGTGACAGATGGATGAAGGGTGTCCAAGATCGGCGTTTCCACACACGTCAGACTCTGGAGCCTTCGTGATCGCCGACCTGGACACCCTTCTCATCGCACTCTACGTGGAACTGGTTGACCGGATCATCCCCGCCACGTCGGCACGCCGCCGTGGTCCGGGCCGCCCACCGGCGGTGACCGACGCCGAACTGGTCTGCCTGGCCGTGGCGCAGGTGTTGCTGCGCTACAACGAAGAACACCACTGGCTACGAGCCGCGGCGTCACGGGTCGGGCACCTGTTCCCCCGCTTGCTGGGCCAAAGCGAGTACAACGAGCGGCTCAAGCAGGCAGCGCCGCTGATGGAGGCCGCGCTGCGGTGGCTGGCCGAGCACACGCCCGGCTCGGCCGAACCGCTGCGACTCATGGACGCCACCCCGATCGGCTGCGGCCAGTCCAAGACCACTGCCCAGCGCTCGGATCTGTTCGGCTGGGCCGGCTACGGCTACGAGTCCGCCCACAGCCGCTGGTACTGGGGCGTCAAGCTGCTGCTCATCACCACCGCCGACGGCACGGTCACCGGGTTCGGCCTGGCCAACCCCAAACTGTTCGGCGAACGCGAGCAGACCCGTCAGATCCTCACCCGCCAGATCGCCAACCAGCCCGCCGCAGGCACCGCCGTGGTGACCGACAAGGGCCTGTCCGGCCAGGACACCGAACAGTTCTTCACCGACCTGGACCTCACCTTGATCCGCCCTGCCCGCCGCGACGAGCGCACACCCAGGCCCTTCCCCAACTGGCTGCGCCAACGCGTCGAGGCGATCATCTGGACGCTGAAGAACCAACTCGGCCTCGAACGCCACGGCGGGCGAGTCCCGCTGGGCCTGTGGACCCGCATCGTGCAGCGCCTGCTCGCCCTCAACGCCGCGATCTGGCACAACTGGACGATCGGCGCACCGATCAAGCGAT
>NZ_JBHSBP010000128.1:0-1194 GCF_042650725.1 Micromonospora sp. GCM10011541 | reverse complement strand
CCGAAGAAGTACAACGATGAGCTGCGTGAGCGTGCGACCCGGTTGGCGGTCGAGGCCCGTCGGGATCCGGCGTCCGCGGTCGGCGCGATCCGTCGGATCGCCGGTCAGCTCGGGGTTCACCCGGAGGCGTTGCGCACGTGGGTGAAGAAGGCCGAGACTGACGCCGGCGACCGGCCGGGCACCACCAGCAGCGACGCGGAACGCCTCGCCGCGTTGGAACGGGAGGTGCGTGAGCTGCGGCGGGCGAACCAGATCCTGCGCTCCGCGGCGTCTTTCTTCGCGGCGGAGTTGGACCGTCCGTCGCGATGAAGGTCGAGTTCGTCGACTCCCAGCGGGTCGAACACGGTGTCCAGCCGGTCCTGCAGGCGCTCGAAGACACGCCGGCACAGATCGCACCGTCGACCTACTACGCCGCCAAGACCCGCCCCGCCAGCGCCCGCTCCCGACGCGATGAGGAGCTGACCGCGGTGATCGAGCGGATCCACGCGGAGAACTACGGCGTCTACGGGGCCCGCAAGATCTGGCACGAGCTGCACCGCCAGGATATCGAGGCGGCCCGGTGCACCGTCGAGCGGCTGATGCGCGAGTCCGGGCTACGCGGGCTGCTGCGCGACAAGTCGCCACGCACGACCCGGCCAGCGGCCGAGACCAACCGGCCCGCTGACCTGGTCAAACGGGACTTCACCGCAGCCGGCCCGAACCAGCTGTGGGTCGCCGACCTGACCTACGTGCGCACGAGTGTGGGCTGGGTGTACGCCGCCTTCGTCCTCGACGTGTACTCCCGCATGATCGTCGGCTGGCAGGTGTCCACGAGTCTCTACACCGATCTGGCTCTCGACGCGCTGAAGATGGCGATCTGGCGTCGCGAAAATCAAGGCGCTGACCTGGGCGGACTGGTCCACCACTCCGACCGTGGAGTCCAATATCGAGCAATCCGCTACACCCAGCGGCTCGCCGAGGCCGGCGCCGTCGCCTCCGTCGGCTCCAAGGGCGACTCCTTCGACAACGCGATGGCCGAGGCGTTCAACTCCCTGTACAAGGCCGAACTCGTCCGGAACAAGGGCCCGTGGCGCGGGCTCGACGACCTGGAGATGGCCACCGTCGAGTACATCGACTGGTACAACAACCGCAGGCTGCACGGCGAACTCGGCCACGTCCCACCCGCCGAGTACGAGGCGCTACACGCAATGACCC
>NZ_JBHSBP010000127.1:0-897 GCF_042650725.1 Micromonospora sp. GCM10011541 | reverse complement strand
GGAAGAGATATCCCGTGGCCTGGCCGAAGGCTTGGAGTTCAAGCAGATCGCGGTCCTGATCGGCCGTGACCCGTCGGTGGTGTCGCGGGAGGTCGCCCGGCACGGTGGCCGGGTCGGGTACCGGGCCTCGACCGCTGACACCGGTGCGGCGGTGGCGCGGCGGCGACCGAAGACGTGGGCGGTGGAGCGGTCGCCGGGCCTGCGGGAGGTGGTACGCGAGCGGCTGCGGCTGGGTTGGTCGCCGGCGTCGATCGCGGGTCGGTTGGCGTTCGACTATCCCGACGATCAGGCTTACCGGGTGTCTCACGAGGCGATCTACCAGTGGGTGTACGCCCAGCCGGTGTCCACTCTGGCGCGGGAGTTGATCGGTCTGCGTACCGGCCGCACGGCGCGTCGTGGCGGTGCCCGTCCGGCACCAGCGCCACGGATCCGCGAGCCCCGCTACCTCGACGAACGCCCCGCCGAGGTCGAGGGCCGGCAGGTCCCCGGGCACTGGGAAGGCGATCTGGTCATCGGCAAGGCGGGTAAGAGCGCCGTGGCGACGCTGGTCGAACGCACCTCCCGGTTCGTGGTCCTGGTCCCGCTGACCGGCCGGGACTCGCTGACCGTCGGCGACGCGATCATCGCCGCCGCCGGGGACCTCCCACCGCAGCTGGCCAGGTCGCTGACCTGGGACTGCGGGTCGGAGATGGCCGGACACGCCCGGATCACCGCCGCCGGACTGCCGGTCTACTTCGCCCGCCCGCACTCACCCTGGCAACGTGGCAGCAACGAGAACGCCAACCGGATCCTGCGCGAGTACTTCCCCAAGGGCGTCCCCATCACCTCCGACCCGAAATACCTCGCGATGGTGGCTTCCGAGATCAATGACCGACCGCGTAAGATCCACGGCTGGAA
>NZ_JBHSBP010000126.1:0-817 GCF_042650725.1 Micromonospora sp. GCM10011541 | reverse complement strand
GGCAGCTATGGCGCTGGCCTGGCCCGCTATCTGACCAGCAAGAAGATCACTGTCAGGGAAGTGGACCGGCCCGATCGCCGCGCCCGCCGCGCCCAGGGCAAGTCCGACCCGATCGACGCCATCGCCGCCGCCCGGGCCACCCTCGCCGGCACCGCCATGGGCACCCCGAAAACCCGCACCGGACCGGTTGAGGCCATCCGCGCCCTGCGGGTCGCCCGCCGAGGAGCGGTCAAGGCTCGGACCGCCGCCCTGAATCAGATGCGCGGCCTGGTCGCCGCCGCCCCCGAACCCCTGCGAGCGCAGCTGACCAAGCTCAGCGCTGCCGTGCTGGTCAGCCGGTGCGCTGCGCTGACCTACAACCCGGCCAAACTTCACGAGCCGGAACACGCCACCGCCGCCGCGCTGGCCGGACTCGCCCGCCGGGTCACCGCCCTCACCGACGAGATCACCACCCTCGACCGGCAGGTGGCACCCATCGTCCAGAAAGCGGCACCCCGCACCACGGCCTTGTTCGGCGTCGGCCCCGAGGTCGCCGCCCAGCTGCTCACCACCGCCGGCGACAACCCCGACCGGCTGCACTCCGAAGCCGCCTCGCCCACCTCTGCGGCGCAGCACCCATCCCCGCCAGTTCAGGACGGGTGCGCCGCCACCGCCTCCACCGGGGAGGTGACCGCGGCGCCAACCACGCCCTGCACACCATCGCGCTGTGCCGCATGCGCTACGACCAGCGAACACAGGCTTACGTCCACCGCCGCATCACCGAAGGCCTCAGCAAGCAGGAGATCCTCCGCTGCCTCAAGCGCTACATCGTCCGCGA
>NZ_JBHSBP010000125.1:0-1821 GCF_042650725.1 Micromonospora sp. GCM10011541 | reverse complement strand
TCTCGCGATGTGGATCAATGGTTGTGTTCTGAACCCTTCTCGGGAATCTTGAAGCTGCTTCGGATCGTCTGGAGTGGCTTCGGTTGCGGTGAACGCGAGGTTCTTGAGTTGGGGCTGGCGGTCGTCCAGGATCTGCGTGACCGGCGTGCGCCGGCGTCGGCCGAGGACCTCGAGCGGTTCGAGGTGGACGTGCTGGCCGGGTTCGTGCTGGCGCGGGCGTCGGCCGGCTTGGCCGATGGCACGGTGCGTGGTGATGTCAGCCAGCTGGAGCAGATTCGGGACTGGTTCGGTCGGCCGCTGTGGGAGATGGAACCGGCCGACGCGGACGCCTACTTCGGTCGCGCGTTGCGGGGTGCGCCGTCGGGGACGAGGCTGGCCCGTTCGCAGGCGCTGCGCACCTACTTCACCTTTCTTGAGCTGCGGTTCCAGGCGGAACTGCACGCGCTGACCGGCCGGGTCGTGGCGTGTCCGATCGACGAGATGAACCGGCCGCGCGGGCGTAAGGACGCCAAGCTGCGGATCCCGCCGAGCGCCGAGGAGATCGACACCTTGTTCACGGGGTGGGCGGCGGAGCTGACGACGTGCCGCAAGTTCGCGCCGACAGCCCGCAACTACACCGCTGCAAGGTTGATGGCCGATGTCGGGCTGCGGGTCAACGAGGCCCGCAGCCTGGACCTGCACGACATCAAATGGGACCTCGGCCCGTTCGGCAAGCTCCACGTCCGCCTCGGCAAAGGCGCCAACGGCTCCGGTCCCCGCGAACGCATGGTGCCGCTGATCAACCACGCCGGCCGCACCCTCGCCTGGTTCATCGAGGACGTGTGGGCGCTGTTCGGCGGCGACCATCGATCGCCCGGCGCACCGCTGTTCTGCTCGGAACGCCAGGGCGGCGGCCGGGTCGGTTACGACGCGCTGCGCGCCGGGCTCGCCACCGCGGTCGCCGCGCACCTGCCGTCCTGGACGGACAAAATCACCCCGCACGTGCTGCGGCACTACTGCGCGTCGCAGATGTATCTCAACGGGGTGGATCTGATCGCGATCCAGGAGATGCTCGGGCACACCTGGGTCGCCACCACCATGAAGTACGTCCACGTGCACCGCACCCGGATCGAACAGGCATGGCTCGACGGGCAGCGCCGCGCCGCCCGACGACTGGAAGGACTGCGCTGAATGCGGTGGAACATGCGCCTGGTCGCGGCTCAACGCGGCATCTGGAAGGCCTCCGAGCTGCAACAGGTGTTCGCCGAGCACGGCCTGGTCATCTCCGCAGGGAAGATGTCCGGGCTGTGGTCCGGCCAGCCCGTGACGATCAAACTGGCCGACCTCGACGTGATCTGCGTGGCACTGGACTGCCAGGTCGGCGACCTGCTGATCGCCGAACCCGACAGCGTGTCCCGGGCCGCCCCGGACACCGCGAAGCCCGCCGCCGATGCCACCGCGCCCGTTCCGCTGACTCGGGTGGTGCCCCGTCGCCGCGACGGCCGGTCGCTGCCGCCGCGCTGACCGGTGGCCGCCCGCGACCACGACGGCACGGTCGTGCCGCGCACCGTCACCAACTGCGCGAACTGCTTCGCCTGGGGCCTGACCTACGCCCAAGGCATCTGCCTGCCCTGCTACAACTTCGCCGCCCCGCACAAGGGCTACCCGACCGGCGAGTGCGCGGCCTGCGCCCGGGTGCAGCTGTTGAAGCAGGGCTACTGCCGCCTGTGCTGGTGCCAGGCCCGCGACGAGCGGGCGAGGCTGGCCAGCGACGCCCGATCCGCGGTGCTGCTCGCCCCCTACCTGGCAGGCATCCGCTGGCAGCAACTGTTCCTGAGCCTC
>NZ_JBHSBP010000124.1:0-1774 GCF_042650725.1 Micromonospora sp. GCM10011541 | reverse complement strand
ACTCGTCGTCGAGCTCGACCGTGCCTTCGTTGTTGAGGATGCCGCCGGCGACGCGGTGGTTCTTGGACGGGTCGGTGGCGGTGTTCTTGGTGACGCGGGTGTCGGTCAGGGTGACCGTGCCCTTGTTGTTGAAGATGCCGCCGCCGTTGAGGGCGGTGTTGCCCTTGATCTCGGTGTCCCGCAGAGTCAGGGTGGCGTTGTTGTCCTTGCCGTCCTTCTTGTCCTGGTAGCCTTCGTCGATCTTCACGTCGGTGTCGCCGTTGAAGATGCCGCCGCCGAAGCGTCCGGCGGTGTTGTCGACGATGTCGCTGTCGGAGATGGTGGCGGTGGCGTCCGACTTCTTCTCGTCCTTCTTGTCGCCGTCGTCCTTCTTGTCGCCGCCGTTGGAGGACCAGTCCTTCTTGTCCTCGCCGCCGGTGTTGACGATGCCGCCGCCGTCCTTGTCGGCGTGGTTCTTGGCGACGATGACCTTGTCGAGCTTGAGGTCGGTGTCGAGGGCGTAGATGCCGCCGCCGCTCTCGCAGGCGGTGTTGTTCCTGATCACGGTCAGGGTGATCGTGACGGTGCCGCCGGAGCTGGACAGGCCGCCGCCGTTCTTGCCGGCCTTGTTGTTGTCGATGGTGCTCTTGACCTCGTCCTTGCCCTTGGCGGAGCCGGTGATCTCGACGGTTCCGGCCTCGTCGCGGTCCTTGCGGTCCTTGTCGTGGCCGTTGTTGTCGTAGCCGCCGTTGTCGTAGCCGCCGTTGTGGTAGGTGCTGTTGTCGTAGCCGTTCTTGTCGTGGTCGTTCTTGTCGTGGTCGTCGTGCTTGCCGTTGCCGTTGGCGATGCCCCCGCCGTTCTTGCCGGCGGTGTTGTTGCTGATGTGGGTGTCCTTGACCTTGAGGGTGCCGCGGTTGAAGATGCCGCCGCCGTCCTCCTGGGCGTGGTTGTTCTCGACCTTGCTGTCCTCGATGTCGACCCGGCCGAAGTTGGCGATCGCGCCGCCGTTGTTCTCGGCGTTGTTGCCGGTCAGCTTCACGTTCTTCAGGTGGGCGCTGCCGCCACGCTCGACCAGCAGCGCGCCGCCGTCGCCCTCGCCGTCCTTCTTGCGGTCGTCCTTCTTGCGGTCGTCCTTCTTGTCCTTGTCGCCCGACCACGAACCCGAGCCCTGCGAACCCGAACCCGGGCCCGAGCCCTGTGCGGCCGGCGCGGCCGGCGCGGCCAGGGCCACTGGCGCGGCCTGCACGGCCGCTCCGGTCTGGGCGGCGGGCGCCATCTGCATGCCCGGCCCGCCCTGGGCGGCCGGCGCACCCGCGGCACCCGGCGCGCCGCTCGGCGCACCCGCGGCACCCGGCGCGCCGCTCGGCGCACCCTGGGCACCCGGCGCACCCGCGGCGCCCGGCGCGCCACCCGGGGCGCCCTGCGAGCCGGAGCCCTGCCAGTCGGAGCCCTGCCAGTCGGAGCCCTGCGAGCCGGAGGACGGCCCCGACCCGTACTTGAACTCGGAGGCGTTGCCGCCCTTGACGGTGAGGTCCTTCAGGGTCAGGTCACCACCGTCGGCGACCCGGAAGATCCGGAACGCGTCCTCGGAGTCCCGCTTGATCGTCGAGTCGTTGCCCTTGATCGTGATGTCCTGCTTGATCGTCGGCAGACCCGCGAGGTCCTTCTTGTCGGAGAAGCTCAACTCGTAGGTGCAGTGCTCGGCCAGCTTCAACGTGCCGCCCTGATCCCGGTTCGCCTGATCGACCGCCTCGATCAGCTCCTCCTCGTCACACGGCACCTCCCGCACCCGCCC
>NZ_JBHSBP010000123.1:0-541 GCF_042650725.1 Micromonospora sp. GCM10011541 | reverse complement strand
GCCGCCACCGCGAACACCTCAAAACCAAAGCCGACCACCTGTCCCGGCTGCGTGACGGCCGGCCCGCCGACGCCCCCGCCGACTCGGCCCTGGCTGGCAAGCTTGCCTTCTTGGAGGCCGAGCATGCGGCGGTGCGCGCCCGGATCCGGCATCTCAACAAGGCTCTTGCCTGGTCGTCGGCGCGGTGGCTCGTCGACCAGGCGACCGCGGCCGGCGCCACCGTCATCTACGTCGAGGACCTCGCCACGCTCGAGGCCGGTGGCCGGTCACGCAGCCTCAACCGGCGACTCTCCGGTGCGGTACGCGGCACCGTGTTCACCGCCATCGCCCACCTCGCCGCGAAAGTAGATATCGCAGTCGTCACTGTCCCGGCGCGTGGCACCTCGTCCGGCTGTCCCCGCTGCGGCGGTCCCGTCAAGCACGTCAAAACACCACAGCGGATGGTGGCCGGGTACCGGTGGGCGACCTGCTCGTGCGGCCTGTCGATGGACCGTGACCACGCCGCGGCGCAACGGATCGCCGCCCGGGGCCTAGCCAACCA
>NZ_JBHSBP010000122.1:0-827 GCF_042650725.1 Micromonospora sp. GCM10011541 | reverse complement strand
GCGGACAGCGCTGGATGTGGGCGTGGAGCCATCGATAGACAGGTTCTTGCGACGGAATCAGTCTTCGAGAGGGCTCCACGTGATCACCTATTCTGCCAGGCTCGACGTGCCCAGGGAACTCGTGCGACACGTGGCGCGGTTGCTGCGGGCCGAGCGCCGGGCGGTGGGCACCCGACCGGGAACCCGCGCGTTGACGTGCTTCTACCAGGCGCTTCTGGTGTTGGCGTGGTTCCGCAAGGGTGAGGACAAGACCATCCTCGGGGCGGGGTTCGGGGTGTCGAGGGCGACCGCGTACCGGTACGTGGCCGAGGCCGTGCGTGTCCTGGCGGCGCAGACGCCTACTCTGCACGACGCCCTGACCCGGGTCGCCGCTGACGGCTGGTCGCACGTGATCCTCGACGGGAAGCTGTTCGACACCGACCGGCTGGCCGAGACGACCACCAGCGTGAAGGGCGAGACGATCGACGCCTGGTACTCCGGGAAGCACCGCGACTTCGGCGCGAACATTCAAGCCGTGATGCGCCCGGACGGGCTGCCGATCTGGACCTCGGATGCGCTGCCCGGTCACCTGCACGACCTGACCTGCGCCCAACGGTTGGACGTTACCGGCGCCCTCTACTGGGCGGCATCCACACTGAAACTGCCGACCTTGGCCGACTCCGGCTACGACGGCGCTGGTCAGGGCATCCACACCCCGTACAAGCAGCCCGCCGACGGCCGCCGGCTCGCGGTCGACAACCGCGCCTACAACGCCGCTCTCCGATCGATGCGCTGTCTCGGAGAACGCGGCTTCGCGATCCTCACCGGCCGCTGGCGCAGCCTCCGCC
>NZ_JBHSBP010000121.1:0-1655 GCF_042650725.1 Micromonospora sp. GCM10011541 | reverse complement strand
GCTGATAGTTTGCCGGTGTGGCGTTGGGTGTGGCTTCGCAGCAGTTGGATCTGCTGGATCCGGTGACCCGGTTCTGTGAAGAGGCGTTGCCGGCGAACTCGATCTTCGCGTTCCTGCATGAGCATCGGCAGATGCTGTTCCCGGACGGGATGTTCACCGACCTGTTCGCGCAGATCGGTCGCCGGTCGGTGCCGCCGTCGGTGGTGGCCACGGTGATGGTCCTGCAACGGCTGGAAGGCCTGTCGGATCGGGAGGCGGTGGACCGGTTCACGTTCGACGCGCGCTGGCGTTACGCCGCCGGGGTCGGCGGCTGGGACGGCGCCGGCCGGGTCGGGTTCGCTCACACGGTGCTGGTGGACATGCGGGAACGGCTGCGCCGCTCCGACCGGCCGGACCGGGTGTTCGAGGTGGCGTTGGACGCCGCCCGGGCGGCGGGGTTGCTGGGTCGGCGGCGGGTCCTCGATTCCACACCGCTGTATGACGCGGTCGCCACGATGGACACGGTCACGCTGATCCGCTCGGCGATCCGGGGGCTGCTCGCCACCGCCGACGGCGACCTGGCCGCACGGTTGCGGGCTGTCCTGGCCAGCGGGGATGACTACACCACGACCGGCAAGCCGGTCATCGACTGGGACGACAAGACCGCCCGTGATGCCCTGGTCGACTCCCGGGCCCGCGACGGTTACGCGCTGCTGGCCGTCCTCGACGGGCTGACGCTGCCCGAGCCGGTCGGTCAGGCGACGCGGCTGCTGGCCACGGTGCTGGGCCAGGACTTGGAGACCGGCGACGACGGCGTGCTGCGCATCGCCCGCAAGGTCGCCCCGGACCGGGTGATCTCCACCGTTGACCCCGAGGCCCGGCACGGGCACAAGACCAGCCACCGCGGCTTCGACGGCTACAAAGGCCACATAGCCGTCGACCCCGACGCCGAGATCATCACCGCCACCGAGGTCACCGCCGGCAACACCGGCGACGCCGAGCCGGTCGCCGACCTCATCACCGATCTCACCGACGCCAACGAGCCCGCCGAGGACACCGCAGCGGTCTACGGCGACGCCGCCTACGGCGCCGGCGAGGTCCTCGACCGGCTCGACGCCGCCGGGATCGACATCAAGACCAAGGTCCAGCCACCGAACGCCCCCGCCGGGAAGTTCACCAAGGACCGCTTCGACATCGACCTGCAACGCCAGCAGGTCACCTGCCCGGGCGGCGTCACGATCCCGATCCGGCCGGTGCAAGGCCACGACCGCAACGCCGGCAGGGCCGACTTCGGCAGCGCCTGCGCTACCTGCCCGCTGCGCGGGCACTGCACCGAGTCCAAGACCGGGCGCAGCATCACCATCGGCCACCATGAAGCCCACCTCGCCGCCGCCCGCACCCGCCAGACCGACCTTGCCTGGCAAGCCGACTACCGCGCCACCCGACCCAAAGTCGAACGCAAGATCGCCCACCTCATGCGCCGCCGTCACGGCGGCCGACGCGCCCGCATGCGCGGCCGAACCCGGATCGCCGCCGACTTCACCCTCCTCGCCGCCGCGGTCAACCTCGCCCGACTCGCCACCCTCGGCCTCACCCACACCCGCCAACACGGCTGGACCCTCCAGCCCGCATGAGACAGACGCCCTCAGGCCAGCCGGACAACACCCTCGAACACA
>NZ_JBHSBP010000120.1:0-551 GCF_042650725.1 Micromonospora sp. GCM10011541 | reverse complement strand
TCCGAGGTCCAGATCGGGAGCCCGTCGGGGCGCATCACAGCCTGAATGTTCGCCCCGAAGTCGCGGTGTTTCCCGGAGTACCACGCGTCGATCGTGTCGCCTTTCACGCTCACGGTGGTCTCGGCGAGGCGGTCGGTGTCGAACAGCTTCCCGTCGAGGATCACGTGCGACCAGCCGTCGGCGGCGACCCGGCGCAGCGCGTCGTGCAGGGTGGGTGTCTGCGCCGCCAGGACCCGCACGGCCTCGGCAACGTACCGGTAGGCCGTAGCCCGCGACACCCCGAACCCCGCCCCGAGGGTGGTCTTGTCCTCACCCTTGCGAAACCACACCAACACCAGGATCGCCTGGTAGAAGCACGTCAGCGCACGGGTTCCCGGTCGGGTGCCCACCGCCCGACGCTCGGCACGAAGCAGCCGCGCCACGTGCTGTACGAGTTCCCTGGGCACGTCGAGCCTGGCAGAATAGGCGATCACGTGGAGCCCTCTCGAAAACTGGATTCTGTCGCAAGAACCTGTCTATCGATGGCTCCACGTCCATATCCAACACCGTCC
>NZ_JBHSBP010000119.1:0-1232 GCF_042650725.1 Micromonospora sp. GCM10011541 | reverse complement strand
GGGCTTCGAGCGTGTCGAAGATCGGCACGGCGTTGCGCGGGTCAACGCCGATTGCCTCGCAGAGCCGCTGCTGGTGTGTCTCGCCGTGTTGGTCGAGTGCCATGAGCACCCCGAAGTGGTGCGGGCTCAGTCCGCGCTCCGACAGCATCCGGGCCCACCGACGTCTCGACTCGGCACCGAGGCGGGCGAGCAGAAAGCCGGTACTGGACGTGAGCTCGGGCGGCTCATCGGCTCCCTCTTGCGCCATTGCGCCATCGTAGCCCACTATGCTCATGAGCCATGATGTTCATAAGACATGACTGTCTGGCCTGATGAGTCCGAGGCTGGGTCCGACCGCCATGGCAAGGGGAGGAGACGGGTGAGTGATCCTGAGGTCCTGATGGAGGGTGTCGTGTTCGGCGAGTCGCCCCGCTGGCACGACGGCAGAATCTGGTTCTCCGACTGGGGCGCGAATCAGGTGATCGCGCTCAGCACCGACGGCAGCCACGAGGTGATGGCGACGGTCGCCTCTTTCCCGATGTGCATCGACTTCCTGCCGGACGGGCAGCTGCTCGTCGTGGACTCGGCACAGCAACGGCTGCTGCGCCGCAAGCCGGACGAATCGTTGGTCTGCCATGCCGACCTTTCCGGGATATCGCAGAAGCCGTGGAATGACATCGTGGTCGACGAACGGGGCAATGCCTACGTCAACTGCATCGGGTTCGACTTTCCCGGCGGCCAGTTCGCCCCGGGCCTGATCGTGCTGGTCACGCCGGAGGGCACCGTCAAGCAGGTCGCCGACGACCTCGCATTCCCCAACGGCATGGCGATCAGCCCGGACGGCGCGACCCTGGTCGTTGCCGAGTCGTACGCGAACCGACTCACGGCCTACGACATCGATGCCGACGGTGGCCTCAGCAGCCGGTGCGTATGGGCAGACACACCCGGCGACCACCCCGACGGGATTTGCTTCGACGCCGAGGGCGCGGTCTGGTACGCCGACGTCGGCAACCAGCGCTGCGTTCGGGTCCGCCAGGGTGGCGAAGTGCTGGCCACCGTCAGCCTCGACCGGGGTGCCTTCGCCTGCACGCTCAGCCGCGGCCACCACCCGCGCCTATTCGTCGTCGGCCAGGACTGGGCCGGACCTGAGCCGTCACAACCCAGCGGGCAGGTCGTGGCTTTCCCAGCACCCGCACCGGGGGCCGGCAGACCCTGACCCGACCGTCGCTCGCCACGACGGCCGGCCCGGACCG
>NZ_JBHSBP010000118.1:0-1991 GCF_042650725.1 Micromonospora sp. GCM10011541 | reverse complement strand
CCGCAACCCCACCCACGGCCTGCGAGGCCCGAAGGTGCCCGACCCGATCTGGCCGCTGCTGGAACCCGACGACATCAGCGCCAGCGTCACCGCCGCCACCACCGCCCAGGCGCGGCTCTGCGTCGTACTGGCCGCCGTTCACGCCGCCAGACCAGGACAGATCCGCGACCTGCACCTCGACGACGTCGACCTCGCCGACCGCCGGATCACCATCGCCGGCAACCCGCGCCCGCTGGACAACCTCACCGCCCAGACGCTGCTCGACTGGCTGACCTACCGGCGCGAACGCTGGCCCAACACCGCCAACCCGCACCTGCTCGTCAGCTCCGCCAGCGCCATGGGCCTCGCACCGGTCAGCGCCACCTGGATCCTGAACCTGCGCGGCCTGCCCGGCACCCTCGAACGGCTGCGCATCGACCGGCAACTCGAGGAAGCCGTCGCCACCGGAGCAGACCCGCTGCACCTGGCCGCCGTCTTCGGGTTCAGCGAAGGCACCGCCATCCGTTGGGCCGCCAACGCCCGAGAACTCATCGGCGGCCCTCACCCGGACCGCCTCCCCGAGTTGCCCTGAACCCCGGTATCCGCATGGCATGATGTCCCCTCAGGACACCCGGATTCGCAGCGCGAACACTTGGGTTCAGCCGAACTCGCGGACTTCTCCGGCCGGCAGAAGATCAACACGTCCTCGTGGGTGATCAGGTGCAGCGGGGTGCCGGTGGTGCGGGCCTTGCGCACGGCTTGGAGTTGGAAGAACGACGGCCGGGCGACGAGCCGCCCGTCGCGGACCGCGGCAAGGAGGGCGACGCACCGCTCGGTCGGGATGAGGCCAGCGCGGACACCAGCGGCGATGACCGCGCTGGGCAGGTCGACGAGCTGGCCGTTCTTGCGCCACGGACGGGCGGTGACCACCACGGTGCCGCCGGGGCGCAGCAGCACCGCGCAGCCGGACAGGATCTGCTCGAACCCATCGGTGAGACCGGTGAGGTCTCGGTAGGCGAGGTTTCCGTTGTCGGTGCCGTCGTTGTAGGCGTTGTCGAACTTCGCCACTCCGTCGGCTCCGGGCCGGACAAGGCCGTGCACGGTCGGCCCGTACGGGGGTGAGGTCACGACCAGGGCGACCTGCCCGGTGAGCGCGGCGGGGAGCAGGGACCGCAGGCGGGTGGCGTCGCCGCGGACCACGGAGGCCCGGCCGGTGGCGCCGTGGTGCTGGGCGTGGGTGATGTTGGCGTCGGCGATGTTCGACCAGCGCGCCTCGTACTCCACGCCGATGGCATCGCGGCCGGCGTGGATGGCCTCGACGAGGGTGGTGCCGATGCCGCACATCGGGTCGAGGACCAGGTCGCCGGGGCGGGTGTAGGCGGCGATGGCGTGTGCGGCGATCGCGGGGAGCATCCGGGCGGGGTGCTTGACCGATTCGGGCACGTACCGGCCGCGGCGCTGCACCGGCCCGGTCTGCTGCGCGGTCGCCCACACCGACAGGTCCTGCGGCCCGTCCGGGGTGCGGCGGCACCCGCCGGTGTCGCGGTGGCGGCCAGGGTGGTCGCGGTGCTGGCCCCGGTAGGTGTCCTCCGCCAGGTTGGCGGGCTGGCTCGGGTCGGTGGGGAAGGGAAGGTGCTCAGCCACGAAGCTCACCGCCCTGCTGACGACTCTGCTTCTGCGGCGCGGAGGACGGTGGTGTGGCCGGGCTGAACACCAGCAGGTCGGCGTGCACGCGCAGGTGCGCCACCGCCCAGGGGTGGCTGGCCTGCTGGGCGAGGGTGAGCAGCTCCTCGTCGGTGACGTGGTAGACGAACGCGTCGCCGCCGATGTCGGCGGCGACGGCGACGATGTGCTGCAGGTAGCCCAGGCCGACCGCTGCGGCGGCGGTGGCCACCGGAGTGAAGTCCTCCGGCCCGATGCTGCCGTTGGGGGCGGTGACGACGAGGACGAGGCAGCCGCCGGGGCGCAGCAGCCGCATGCACGCGGTCAGCAGCCACGCCAGCCGGATCCGG
>NZ_JBHSBP010000117.1:0-1020 GCF_042650725.1 Micromonospora sp. GCM10011541 | reverse complement strand
GTCGCACGGGATCTGCTCGCCGACATCGCCGGGCTGCAACGGTCGGTCGGCTCCCGAGCGGAGTCGGCCGCGCTCTCCTGCGTCACCGGCATCGGCGCGCTGGCCTGGGACCGGCTGTTCGGTGGGCCGCGTCCGGCCGGGCTGCATCCGTTCCGGGAGATCGCGGGCTCCCGGCACCGCGCCGTGGCCACCCCCGGTGACCTGTTGTTTCACCTGCGTGCGGGGCAGCTCGACCTGTGCTTCGAACTGGCCGCGCAGATTGTGAAGAGGCTGGCCGGTGCGGCGCGGGTGGTCGACGAGGTGCACGGTTTCAAGTACTTCGACGGGCGGGACCTTCTCGGTTTTGTCGACGGCACGGAGAACCCCACCGGTGCGGCGGCGCGGTCGGCAGTCGTGATCGGCGGCAAGGACCGGGACTTCGCCGGTGGCAGCTACGTTGTAGTGCAGAAGTACCTGCATGACCTGACGGCCTGGAACGCGTTGCCGGTCGAGGCGCAGGAGAAGGTGATCGGGCGGACCAAGTTCGACAACATCGAACTGGACGACGAGGTCAAGCCGACCAATTCGCATGTGGCGCTGAACGTGATCTTCGATGGCGACGGTCGGCAGCGGCAGGTGTTGCGGGACAACATGGCCTTCGGGTCGCCGGGGCGGGGCGAGTTTGGCACGTACTACATCGCTTACTCGGCGACGCCCGAGGTCACCGAGCGGATGTTGGAGAACATGTTCGTCGGCGATCCGCCGGGCAACTACGACCGGATCCTGGACTTCTCGACCGCGGTGACCGGGAACCTCTTCTTCGTGCCGTCGCTGGACTTCCTGGACGACCTGCCCGACCCGCCGTCATCGTCGGCTGCGGCGGACGAGCCGGTCCACAGCCGGCCCGACGGCTCGGCGCCGGTCCAGACAGGCCCGGTCGAGCCGGACTACTCTCTGCGTACCTCCGCCGTGACGTAGTCCTTCCGGGACAGGATCAACGTCCTGTCCAACGACCGCACGCTGGTCAAACGCAGAAGCCTA
>NZ_JBHSBP010000116.1:0-1864 GCF_042650725.1 Micromonospora sp. GCM10011541 | reverse complement strand
CGTGTAGGCCCGGTGGCATGGCGTGTCACTAGGCCGGGGTGTTGGCGCTGGTCAGGCGGTTGCGGGTGTCGCGTCGATGATGCGCGGCGGCTCTGTGATCTTCAGCCTGGCGAGGATCGTCTTGTGGGGCTGGGACAGCTCGGTGCGCTGGCAGAAGGTGCCCGCGGGGCCGGTGAAGACACCGACGTGCAGCCGCTCGGCCTCTGCGCGGATCTTGTTCCAGGTGCGGCCGGTGGTGGTCTCGGCGACGCGGATCAGTAGCAGGCCCAGCCAGCAGAGCAGGATGTGGGCGCGGATGCGGTCCTCGCGGCGGTGATAGACCGGGCGCAGGTCCAGCGTGGTCTTCATGTCGCGCCAGCCGCGTTCGACTTCGAGGAGCTGCTTGTAGCCCAGGGCGATGTCTTCGGCCGAGAGTTTCGGGTCTGAGCAGCGCAGCAGGTACTTGCCGTCCAGGCGTTGTTCGGCCTTGACTGCGGCGGCGTCGACGCGCAGCAGCCCGCCGGGTGTGACGCGCAGGTAGCGGTTGAGGCCGGGCTTGGTGGAGATCACCCCGCGCAGCTCGGCGCGTTTGGTCACACTCAGCTTGTCCGAGCCGTCGATCTTGTCGGTGAGCTGGGCGACCAGGCGGGCCCGCACGGCGGCGTCGCGGTCGGCGGCTTCGGGGTTGAAGCAGATCACGAACCGGTCGTCGGCGCCGATGTTGACTTCCTTGACCTGCAGGTTGTCGGTGACGGTGGCGTAGCGGCCCTGCCGGGCCAACGCGGCGTCGGCTTCCGTGGTGCCGGCGCGCAGTTTCTCGCCGAGGATGTAGTGCCCGCCGGCCTGCTGCAGGAACCGGCGGTTGGCCTCGGAGGCGAAGCCGCGGTCGGCAACCCACACGACCCGGGCCAGATTCCAATCGCGCATCTCGGTCTTGACCTGGCGGATCAACGCCGAGTCGTTGGTGTTACCCGGCCAGCACCACACCCGCACGGGGATCCCGGTTCGGGTCACGGCCATGCCGACTACGACCTGGGGCAGGTCGTCGCGGCCGTCTTTGCTCTTGCCATAGGTCCGAAACCCCGCCTGCTTGACCGCGGTCGGGGCGCCGTCGTCGACGACCTCGCCGTGCTCATCGCGCCACAGCGGTTCGTCGGCCTCGTCGAGTTCGAAGTACGTGCTGGTCGTGTCGAAGAACAGCAGGTCGACTTCGAGGTTGAGCAGGTCGGCGATCTGGTCGTAGACCGCTCGGGTCAGCTTCGGCTCGACGGAGATCAGGTCGTCCATCGCCCGGTAGCAGGCGTCGTCGGTGACGAACGGCAGGCCTGGCAGGTGCACGTCGTGGCAGACCCATTCGGCGGCGGCCAGCTTCGAGGAGGGCTTGAGCGCCCGGTTGGCGACCAGCGCGAACAGCACCCGTTCGACGTCGACGTCACGCCGGCGGACACCAGCCAACCCGGTGACGATCTTGTCGATGCCCAACTGCCGCCACAGCCCGTCGAGCAGCCACGCCCCGCCCAGCGGCCTCGATTCCACGAACGACAGCCCGGCCGGCGCGGCCGCGGCCAGGGCGTCAGCTGGATCCAGCAGCCGCGACAACGCGTCGACCAGGCGCCTCACCCCGGACACATCGAGCTGATCCTCACGGCCGAAGGAGTACAGGACCTTCGTCCTGGACACCTTGGCGACCGAATCCCACTCGTTGTGGGCCAGTTGCAGGTAGCGGATCGTCTGCCCGTCGCGGGTCTTGCGCGTCGACGCCTTCACGTACACCCGCCAGACCGTACACCGACTATGAGCACTGCGATATCTCGGCAGCTCAATAAAGTTATCCACAGGAAGACGTGTCACTAGGCCTTTTCGTGCTTGCCACCAGCCCGCACCT
>NZ_JBHSBP010000115.1:0-890 GCF_042650725.1 Micromonospora sp. GCM10011541 | reverse complement strand
TGCAGGAGTACGAGGGCTGCCGCGGTGATCCTGCCGATGCTCCAGGGGCAGAGGCTGACGTTGCGCAACGCTTTGAAGGTGGTCTTGAGCAGGGAGTTTCCGCGTTCGCCGATGGCGCGGACACCGTTGTGGGCTCTGTTGAACTGCTGCTGCACGTCGGTGCAGGCGCCGTTCTTCGGCTTCTTGAACGCGATCGTGATCGTGTCGGCTTCGCCTTCGTAGCCGAGGTCGCCGAGCACCCGCCGGTCGTCGTTGGTCCAGGTGGCCAGCAGCGGCAGGATGTCGTGTTCACGCAGGGCGGTCGTGTCGTGTTCCCGGCCGGGCCGTACCGGCGAGGTCCACAGCGGCCACCCGTCCGGAGCGGTCACGACCTGCACGTTGCCACCATGGTTGTCGTGTTTGCCGGACCACCACAGGTCCACCCCTGGTGTCGGCCCAGGTGTGCGGCACCGGTCAGTCTCGATCAGGGTCCCGTCGATGTTCACGTGGGCGTAGCCGGCCACTTTCGCCGCCAGCAGCACCGATTCCAGCCGCGGCGCGTGGGCGGCGAGGACCCGGATGCCCTCGTGCAGGTAGTCGTAGCCGGTCGACGAGCTGACCTGGTTGTCGAGGGCCAACTGTTTGATCCGAGTGCCGTCGAGGAACCAGCGGATCACCAGGATCGCCTGCTTGAAGCAGCCCAGCGCCCGGGTCCCGGTACGGGTCCCGAGCCGCTGCCGTTCGGTGTGCAGGAGCCCGGACAGGAACAACACGGTCTCCTCGCGCATGGACAGCTCGGCGGTGTATGTGACACTCATGGCGACGCAGGACCCCTACTGAAGTTGATCTGTGAGAGGACCACTTCATACCGGGTTCTGCGTCTTTTCGTTGCACCACAACGGGTTCGGGCG
>NZ_JBHSBP010000114.1:0-1411 GCF_042650725.1 Micromonospora sp. GCM10011541 | reverse complement strand
CGCATGGCGGATGATCTTGTCTGTGGATCGTTTGACGCTGTAGGAGTTGTGTCGGGCGCGTTTGACCGTTCGTTGGCAGGTGCGGTGCCGGCGTGGGGGTAGCGGGTGGCGCAGGATTTCGGTGTGGGCCTCGGTGACGGCGTTGGTCAGACGCTCAGGGGGAAACGGCCGCCTGGTCGGTGACCTGGCGGCGCACGAGACGGAGCCCGCGTATGAACGAGAGCCGGTCGGGGTGGTAGCCGGCTTCGTCCGCCGCGTCGACCAGCAGTGCCCGGATCGCGTAGTGCGCCAGCAGCAGGCCCCACACTTGCTGTTCGACCAGGTCGGGGGTCTTCGATCGCAGCACTTCACCCCGGCCGCGGAGATCACTCTTGATCTCGTTGAGAGCGGTCTCCTCCTGCCAGCGGTCGTGGTAGGCGGTAGCCAGGTCCATAGCGGACACCTCGTGTGGGTCGAGCATGGTGGTGATCACGGTGATGAATTCGCCGTCGGGGTTGCGGTCGGGCACGGTGTAGTCCACGACCCGCACCAGCCGTGCGGTGTCCGCAGCGACCTCACCGCCGTCCTGGACCGTCTGCGCCAGCCGGCGGCGGCGCTCGGCGCTCAGCCCGGGTCGGTAGATCAACGCCAGGTAGGACCCGTCGGGCAGCCACCGCACCAGTCCGAGTGACACCGAGGCCCCGACGCGCCAGGCCAGGTCCGTGCCGGTAGCGGCGAAGCGGCCGAACAACTCGAAGGAGTAGAAGCCGCTGTCGGCCAGCAGCAACATCCCGGGCTCCACCACCCCGGTCAACTCGGCGGCCTGGGTGCGTTCCCCCGTGCTACACGGGCCGAGGACCGCGCCCACGACCGCTCGGCTTGCACACTCGACGACCGCGGTCACCTGCAGTTTCGGATACGCCGAGGCTTTCGGCCCGGACCCCATCCGCCCGAAGCGTTCCACGTTCGCCGGGGTGTCGGCCACGTCGAAGCTGGTCCCGTCGATCGCCATCAACCGACGCCGGGCCAGCCATGCGCCTTTCGTGCCCGTCGATGCCACCGGCACCGCCGCCCGACCGAAGAGTTCCTTCACCGGCGCCACACCCAGGCGTTGCCGGGCCTGGGTTATCGCCGAGCCAGTCGGGACCTGCCAGTCATCCGACCAGGAGGCCATCGTGCGCAGGCTGCCGACCAACCGGCGCATCACTTCCTCGGCGGACTCCTCGGCGTACAGGCCCATCGCGACCACATACCGGATCATCACGTGCGCCGGCAACCGACGGCTGCGCTTCTCCCGACACCCGGTCCGGTTGATCACTTCCTCGATGAGATCGCGGTGGAACCGGGCCGAGAGCACCCCCAGACCAATGTGGTCGGTCAACCGGCCTGAGGGCTGCGCCTGCAACGTCACGACCGGCAACCGTACCGGCCC
>NZ_JBHSBP010000113.1:0-1337 GCF_042650725.1 Micromonospora sp. GCM10011541 | reverse complement strand
TTGTTCGGGTCGTGGGTATGCCGGTGGCCCGGCGCGGGTGGCCGGGGTCCTCCGGGTGCTGGTGGTGGCGGGGACGTGGGCTCAGGTGATGGGCCGGGGTAGCGCGGCCAGGCGGCCGAAGGCGGCGGCGAGGACGGCGGCCCAGGGCCAGTGTTCGGCGATGCGTAGGCGGGTGCGGCGGGCGGATCGGGTGATCCGGGCGGGCGCGTGGAGTAGCCGGTAGCGCAGTTTCTTCGGTTCGGCGTTGGCGAGTTCTCCCTGCAGGAGCAGGGTTTGGGTCCAGCAGAGCAGGTCGATGCCGGTCAGGGCCAGCTGCAGCCAGGCCTGGTTGATCGCGAAGACCCGGGACGGGAAGCGACCGAAGCCGGTGTCCTTGCCCGTGCGGATGCGGTCCTCAACGCGGGCGTGGGCGCGGTGGCGGGCCTCCAGGAACTGCAGGGATCCGTTGCCGACCGGGGTGTCGGTGGCCATGACCTGGTGACGGAGGCCTTCGATGGTGTCGAACAGGGTCAGTTGCGCGCCGGGGTGCGGGCGTTCGCGCCGGACGATGAACCGGGTCCCGGCCGGGTAGTTGTCGGCGGGGACGGCGCCGGTGATCTCGCAGATTTCCGCGCCGTCACGTAGCCCGCCGTCGGTGTTGACCGCCGGAATCCAGCCCGTGGCCTGCCGGATCGCGTCCCGGATTTCTTCGGTGATCGCAACACCGATGGAGAAGCAGGTGTCGACACCGTGCCCGCGGAGGCGGCGGATGTGGGTCAGGAACCCCTGCGTGCAGCCGGCCGAGTCGGAACGGATCAGGATCGGGGTGCCGTGCCGGTGGGCGTCGGGGATCTGCGCCAGGGCCTGGTCCAGGACGGTGATGTGGTCGGCGGTGGTGTTCGACCCGGCCCGACCCTCCCGCAGCAACCCCGACAACGCCTCCCGCGAGCCGTCGAGGAAACACAACAGCGGGTGGTAGCCGAACGTTTTCTTCCACGTCCGGGTCGCCGCTTCCTTCTCCGAGTGGCAGATCACGATCGTGGCGTCCACGTCCAGCACCAGGCCGGGGACCGGTTGACCCGCCGCGGTCGAGACCGGCAACCCGCCCCTGGTCTCGACCGTCTGCGCCCACGCCACCTCCCTGGCCAGCGCACGGGCAGCGTGCAGCCGAGTCAACGCCTCACCATCCAGATCGGACAGGACCCGCCACGCCGTCGGGTCAGAGGCCACCGTCCCGAACAGGCCGGCCTCGTTACGCAGCACCGCCAGATCGGCGATCGCCTCACCACCATCAGCGAGCATCACCGCCACATCCACCGCGACCCGACCCGGATCATGACCCGCCCGCCGCTGCCGCA
>NZ_JBHSBP010000112.1:0-1087 GCF_042650725.1 Micromonospora sp. GCM10011541 | reverse complement strand
GGCGAAGCTGGCACGGACCGAGACGGCGTTGACGATCATGGGAAAAGCGCGCGAGCTCTTGGAGGACATCTCCAGGAGCGAGCCGGACGGTCCGGACGTGTTCGGGCTCGGCAGGCGCTGATGGCCGCCTATCATGCGTTGACCAGCGCGAGGATCACGACGCGGGAGGCGAAGCGGCTGACCGGGATCGCCCGGTCCAGCGCCGAACGCGACCGGCGGCGGCCGACACCGGCCCCGCCGGTGCGGCGAGCGCCGGCGAACGCGCTCACCCCGGCCGAACGTGAGCAGGTCCTGCGGCTGTTGAACAGTCCGGAGTTCGTCGACGCGGCCCCGGCCCAGATCTACGCGGCGCTGCTGGACCAGGACGTGTACGTCGGTTCGATCGCCACCATGTATCGGGTTCTGCGCGAGCACGCGCAGGTTCGCGAGCGTCGCCGGCTGGCCCGGCACCCGGCCCGCCGGCGTCCCGAGCTGGTCGCTGACGCGCCGCGGCAGGTCTACACCTGGGACATAACGAAGCTGGCCGGACCGGCGAAGGGCGTCTACTACGACGCCTACGTGATGATCGACATCTACTCCCGGTACATCGTCGGGGTCCGTGTGCACGCCCGCGAGTCCGGCCCCCTCGCGGAGTCGATGATGCGCGAGGTGTTCGGTGTCCATGGCGTCCCGCACGTCGTGCACGCCGACCGGGGCACGTCGATGACGTCGAAATCGGTGGCTGACCTGCTCGAAGACCTCGACGTGACCCGCTCGCACTCCCGGCCGAAGGTGTCCAACGACAACCCGTACAGCGAGGCCTGGTTCAAGACGTTGAAGTACGCGCCAGTCTTCCCGGACCGGTTCGCGTCCCTCGCGGACGCACGAGCTTTCATGAACAACTTCGTGACCTGGTACAACCACGCCCACCGGCACTCCGGGATCGGCCTGCACACCCCCGCCGACGTCCACCACGGCCGTCACCACACCGTCCGCGCCAACCGCGAGGACACCCTCGCCGCAGCCCGGACGGCGCACCCGGAACGGTTCGGCACCACCCGGCCCCTACCCAAGATCCTCGACCTGCCCGAACAGGTCTGGATCAACA
>NZ_JBHSBP010000111.1:0-1433 GCF_042650725.1 Micromonospora sp. GCM10011541 | reverse complement strand
GTCTTGCCGACGTCGTAGCTGGGCGCGGGCTGCCTGTTCTTCGAGCCTTGGGGCCGTCCGGGTCCGGCCTTGCCTGGTTTGGGTGCGCTGGCGGGGTGGGTGGTCTTCGTGTGGATGTGGCGAAATCCGCGGCGGACCCGGGCCGGGGTGAGCCGGTCGGGGCCGGCGGGTCGTTCCCAGGGCCGGCGGAGGTCCTCGGCGAGGCCGCGTGCGAGGCGTAGTTGGGTGTGACAGGCGATGATCAGCCAGGTCCACCGGTCGGCCGCGTCGGGCGTACGGATCTTGGGCCGGGTCCAGCCCAGTGTCTGTTTGAGCAGCCGGAAGGTGTGTTCGAGGTCGAACCTGCGTAGGTAGGACTGCCAGCTGCGGTCCACGTCCGCGGCGGTGGCCGCGGTGATCGAGGTCCACAGCCAGACCGGTTTCGGGTGACGGTCGCCGGGCAGGTGCTGGACCTGCAGCCGGATCAGGGTGCCTTCGATGATCGGCAGGTCGCCTTCGTGGTCGAGCCAGCAGGTGCGGCGGGTCAGCCGTGGGTGGATCTGGTCCCAGGCGGTCGCGGTGGCGGTGCCGTAGCGGGCGGTCTGCGTGGTGGTGACGGTCTGCGGCGCCGGCCAGGTGTCGGGGTCGGCGAGGGCGAGTTCGGGGCCGTGTTTGGGTGGCCGGCCCGTCGTCCCGGGTAGCCGTGGGGGTGGTGGCAGGGCCATCACCCGGTCCGAGCGCAGCCGTCCGAGCAGGTCCACGGGCAGGTCGCCGAGGAGGAACGCCAGGCGGGGGATGTCGTAGCCGGCATCACACACGATCAGGATCCGCGGATCGTCGGTTGCGTGGTGGCCGGCCGCGATGAGGCGTTGCACGACAGCGCGCAGCTGGTCGGCGGTGACGGCGGCCATGTCATCGGCCGGTCCGAGCCGCACCGCGTCCAGGATCGCCGTCCATGAGGTCCGGCCGGTTTCGAGGGCTGCGACGAAGGAGTACGGCCAGCCCGGGATCAGCTGCGACTGGCTCTTGGCTCGGCCGTAGACGTGGCAGAACAGCCGGTCCGGGCTGGTCCGGGCGTCGGAACGCAGCCACGGGCTGACGTCGACAGCGAGAACGATGCGCCCGTCGGCGGCCCGCGGCAGCGGCAGTCCCGCCACAGCGCGGCGCAGCCGGGCGACGTCGACACGGCCGCAGTTCAACCCGTCGTACATGCCGCCGTGGCCACGGCGGTGCTCGGGCGCCAGGACCAGGTCGACCAGGGACCTGACCGGCCCGTCCGTGCACAGCAGCGCGTCGGTCACCTCGAACAGGGCGTCAGCGCGGGCGGTCAGACAGCGGTAGAACTCCGTCCGGAACCTGGACAGAACGGCTAAAGCCTCGACGCGGGCAGCGTCATCGCGCACACTCATCTCCACGGCCTTGGTGTGATCATTCGATGTCTCAGCAACATCCAT
>NZ_JBHSBP010000110.1:0-39443 GCF_042650725.1 Micromonospora sp. GCM10011541 | reverse complement strand
AGTAGGGGAGGGTGTCGTGGCAGACGATGAACGTTCCCGTCGGCGGGTCTCGGTGACGAGGTCACGCAGCCGGCCGGCGGAGAGGTGCATCCGGTTGCCGGGGGCGAAGATGCAGGTGGCGCATTGCCGCGACAGCAGCCGCGACTTGCCGAGGACGGGGTCACCGACGCTGAGGGCGACCCTGGTGGTGGTGTCGACGGCCTCCCCGTCGGGCTCGGGCGTGGGTTGCATGACGTCTCCTTGTGCCGGTCGGCAGGGGCGCCGCGAGATGGCAACGCCCCTGCGTGGATGTCGGGGGTCGGTGTCGAGGGGTGGGTGAAGGGCCGACATCAGTCGGCCGAGCACCCGTCCGCGCCGCGCCCCCGGTGACTGGCTTCGTCCGTCAAACGTGACGTCAGTTGCTTGTGGATGTTGACGGCGGGGTGGTCTTGGCGAGGTCGTTGTTCGTGAACGGTGACGTCATCGCTGTGAGGTGCAAGGATGGGGGTCGGCCAAGTTACGCCGGAAACCGGCAACCAGTGATCTTGAGTTGAACTTGCCGCAGGTGAGGTGCTGGGGCGGCTCGGCCCTGACGTTGGCGGGCCGATCTGGCGATGTGTTGATCTTGCGATAGCTTCCCGCCGTTCTGATGGGGCGATCGTGAGGGCGGGCGGCGTTGAGTTCGATCGATCGGACTGCGTATCCCCGGTTCCCGCGGTTGATATCGGCGCGTGAGCTGCATGTGTTTTACACGCCGGCGGGGCGTCGGCGATGCTGTGGGCGTGGAGTACGTGTCCAGAGTGCCGCGACCGCCGCTCGACGGGCTGATCGACGACCTTTACTACCTGGAGGGTGCGCCGCCGTACGCCCGGCTGACGCTGCCGCCGATGCCGGCGGCGTTGCTCATCGTCAACCTCGGGGCGCCGTTCCGCATCCGCGCCGGCACCGACATCGAGACGGCCGAGTACGCCGACGGCTGCGTGGTCACCATGCCCACCCGCGCGTTGGAGTTCGGCTACCCACTCCGGACCCGGTCCGTCGGCGTGCACTTCAAGCCGTGGGGGCTGGCGCCGTTCCTGCCGATGCCCGCGGCCGAGCTGTGTGACCGGCCGGTGACGGTAGAGCAGGTTTGGGGCCGGCCCGCCATTGCTGAGCTGCGAGACCGGCTGGCCACGGCGGACGGACCGCACGAGATGCTGACGCTGCTCGAGGAGGAGCTGATGCGACGGCTGTGCGAGACCGCCGGCCTGGGGCTGGTCCGCCATACGAGCAGCGTCATCGCGGCGACCAGCGGGGCGGTGGCGATTGGCGACCTGAGCGTGGCAGCCGGTGTCAGCAGCACTCATCTGGCACAGCGGTTCAAGGAGCTCATCGGCGTCACGCCGAAGCGGCTGGCCCGCACCTACCGCTTCGCCGCCACCGTGTTCGCGATCAACCCCGCCGGACCGATCGACTGGGGCGACCTCGCCGGTGGCGCAGGCTACTTCGACCAGGCCCACTTCGGCCACGAGTTCCAGGCGTTCACCGGGCTCACGCCGACCAGGTACGTCGAAGTCCGGCGGCGGTTCCTGCGCGAACATCCCGGCCACGCGCTGGACGGCTGGCCGCTGCCGGCCGATTGATTTCTTACAAGAGTGACAGCTCACGACACGCTAATTTGGGGGCACCCCAAAGCAGAGGAGAGCCCCGTGGGCAAGGTGGTCATGTACAGCTCGGTGTCGGTGGACGGCTTCGTCGCGGACGAGAATGACCAGCCCGGACCGCTGTTCGACTGGTTGTCCAGCGGTGACGTCCCGTTGGACGAGAGCGGCGAGGTGAAGGTGTCGCAGACGTCCTACGACTACACCCGGCCGTACTGGGACCAGATCGGGGCGACAATCGTCGGCCGCCACGTCTTCGACATGACGGACGGCTGGGACGGGAAGCCTCCGGGCGGGATCGACCACGTGGTCGTCGTGACGCACCGGCCGGAGCCCGAGGGCTGGGAGCCCGAGGCGCCGTTTCACTTCGTCGACGGCGTCGAGGCAGCCGTGGCCAAGGCGCAGGAGCTTGCGGGTGACCGCATGGTCGAGGTCGCCGCTGGCGACGTCGGTGGCCAGGTGCTTGCCGCGGGCCTGATCGACGAGGTGCGCATGGACGTCGTGCCCGTCGTGTTCGGGTCCGGCAAGCGCTACTTCGGGTCGGTCCACGCGCAGCACCTGTTGGAGGATCCTGACGTGGTGATTCAGGGCAACCGGGTGCTTCACCTGCGCTATCGGGTGCGCCGTTGACCGATCTGAGCGGGTACGCGAAGAAGTCCACTGCGAACGGTGACACAAGCTCGGGCCTCCGGCTGCGTTTGCGCATCGCTGTCCCTGGTCGGGCAGCCGACGCCGATCCGCCCCAGCACGTCACCTGCGGCAAGTTCAACTCAAGATCACTGGTTGCCGGTTTCCGTCGTATCTTGGCCGACCCCAAGGATGAGCGGGCCCTGCGAGGGGGCCCGATATGCCGGACCTGTCCAAGGTGGAGCTGTATGCCGCGATCCGTCGGGATTCGCGGGCCGGGGTTTCTGGGCGCGGTCTGGAGCGCAAGTACCGGGTTGGCTGGCGCACTGTCCACAAGGCACTGAATGGTTCGTGGCCGGAGGCGCGTAAGAAGTACCCGCCGCGGCCTTCGAAGCTGGATCCGTTCAAGCCGGTGATCGACCAGATGCTGGTGACGGATCTGGACGCTCCCCGCAAGCAGCGGCACACCGTGACGTGGATCTACGCCCGGCTGATCGATGAGCATCAGATGAGCGACGTGTCGGATCAGGTCGTGCGGGCGTATGTGGCGCTGCGGCGACCGCAGATTCGGGTCGAGCACGGGCGGGAGCCGGTGAACGCGTTCATCGTGCAGTCGCACCTGCCCGGCATGGAGGCCGAGGTCGACTTCGGCGAGGTCGCGATCCGGCTCCGCGGCGAGCTGGTGACCTGTCACCTGTTCTGCCTGCGCATGTCGTATTCGGGCAAGGGCGTGCACCGGATCTCTGCCTCCGGCGGGCAGGAGGCGTTCTTCGAAGGCCACGCCCATGCGTTCAACGTGCTCGGCGGGGTGCCCGCGGGCAAGGTCCGCTACGACAACCTCAAGGCCGCCGTGGCCAAGGTGCTGGGGTTCAGCCGGCTGCGGGTGGAAAGCGACCGCTGGATCGCCCTGCGCTCGCACTTCGATCTGGAGGCGTTCTACTGTCAGCCGGGCCTGACCGGCGCACACGAGAAGGGCGGTGTCGAGGGCCAGATCGGCTGGTTCCGCCGCACGATGAGCCGACGCATCCGCTATGCCGCAGACCGCGCCACAGAGCGTGACCGTCTGCCACACGGGGCGCGGCGTCCGGACGTGCCGATGAGAGTGCGCCGTGCGGCGCTATTGCAGAGCCTCTGCCCCATGCCTGCACGGCAGGTTGGGGGGCGCCCGGAATACGGCAGAAGGGGCCGCGGGGGCGACCCTGGGTGTCAGGGTTGGGTGAGACCAGCGGTTCAGAGCAAGTAGCCCTCCCGGGGCGAGGATGGATCTTCTCTCGATGACGATTTCCAGCGCGCAACTGTCCGTCGGGCACGATGGGGCCATGACCAGTGAGGGACCTCGCGCAGATCGGCCACGGCGGCGTCGGTCGTTCACCCCGGCGGAGAAGCTGCGGCTGCTCGCCGAGTACGAGCAGGCCGTCGCCGAGGGTGACGGCAACGGCTATCTGCGCCGCAATGGGCTGTACTCGTCGTTGATGAGCGAGTGGCGCCGCGCCCGCGACGCCGGCCTGCTCGAGGGTAAGAAGCCCGGTCAGAGCGTCGGTAAGCCCAGCGGGGAGCAGGCCGAGATCGCCCGGCTGCGCCGCCAGTTGGAGCAGGCCAACCGCAAGATCGCCCGTACTGAGGCGGCGCTGGACATCATGGGAAATGCACACGCGCTCTTGGCCGAGATCTCCGAGAGCGCGGACACCGACACCAAGCCGACCAAGCCCTGACCGACGCCCACACGGCGCTGCTGGCCGCCCGGACGGCGACCCGGGACGCGGCCCGTCTGACGGGGATCTCCCGCAGCACCGCCCACCGACGGTCCCGGACCCTCAACAGGCGCCCGCCGGCGCCGCGGCCCGCACCGGCGAACCGGCTCAGCAACGCCGAACGCGCCCGCATCCTGGCCGTGCTCGACAGCGACCGGTTCGTCGACACCACCCCGACCGAGGCGTTCGCGACGCTCCTGGACGAAGGCGTGTACCTGGCCTCGGTCTCCACCCTCTACCGGATCCTGCACGCCGACGATCAGGTCGTCGATCGGCGCCGGCAGGCCCGACACCCCACCCGGGCACGCCCGGAGCTGACCGCCACCGGCCCAGGGCAGGTGTTCACCTGGGACATCACCAAACTGCCCGGCCCGACCAAGGGCGTGTACTACGACGCCTACGTCATGATCGACATCTGGTCGCGGTACATCGTCGGGCACCACGTCGCCGCCAGAGAGAGCGCCGAGATCGCCCACGACTTCATCACCGACGTCATCGCCACCCACGGCGTCCCGCACGTCGTGCACGCCGACCGCGGCACCTCCATGACCTCCAAACGCGTCGCGACGCTGCTGGCCGACCTCCGCGTCACCCGATCGCACTCCCGCCCGCGCGTGAGCAACGACAACCCATTCTCCGAAGCCGCGTTCAAGACCGTGAAGTACCACCCCACGTTCCCCGAACGCTTCGGGTCACTGGCCCACGCCCGCGCGTACTGCGACACGTTCTTCGGCTGGTACAACCACGAACACCACCACGCCGGCATCGGTCTGCACACCCCCGCCGACGTCCACTACGGCCACGCCACGACCCAACAAAAGCAACGCGAGCAGGCCCTCGACACCGCCTGGACCGCCCACCCCGAACGCTTCTCCAGCCGGCCCAGACCCAAAGCGCTGCAACTGCCCGACGCCGTCTGGATCAACCCGCCCGAACCGGCAACCGATCAACCACTACCCCAAGCGGCGTAACACCCACTGTCTCACCGGCCTTGACAAGTACCGCGATCGGCGCGTGGTCGACGCCCAGTTCGCCGACCCCGCCCCTCAGTACTCGGCACCAGGACAAAAGTGGGTGGCCTCGCCAGCCCGTCCCGCCCTACCTTGTAACTGGATCTTCTTCTCCGACCCACTCACGAGAGGACTTCACCCCGCGTGACGCCGCCTGCTCTTTAGACCTGACACCTTTCCCGTGCATCGGTCGCCGACGTCGCCGTCGGCTCTTTTCCCATGCCTTCCGTCAGGTCTTAAGAGAGATCATGTCTACGCGTCCTCATATCGTTTTGTCCTGGACCGTTCGGCGCACGCGCCTTCCCCTGCTCGCATTCCGCTGCGTCCACTGCCATTCCGGCCTCGCCAGCACCGGCGACGGGAAGTTCCGCGTCAGTGCCAACGGCAAACTCCTCGACATCTGGCTCCTGGTCGCCCGCGTTTCCTGCGACCCCACCAGCAAAATCACCGTTCACGATCGCGTTCCGGTCCGGTACCTGGATCCGATCCTTCTGCAGGGCTACTGCGGCAACTCCTCTGCCCTCGTCGCCCGCGTCCTTCTCGACCCGCTGATCGCCCGGCGCAACCGGTTCGCCCTGGAGTGGGACTCATGCTGGGAACCGCTCGCCCCGTCCCCTCCCGAAGGCCCCTGGCCCGTCCAGGTTTCGGTCATCTTCGACGAGCCCGTGCGCCCTTCGCCCCGAACGGCTCATCGCCCAGGGGCTGGGCATCAGCCGCGGAAAGATCGCTCGCCGCGTCAAGATCGACATTCCGCTGAACCGCAGAACTCACAGGGACTTCTCGCTCGTCCTGCTATGAGCCGCCGCCGTGGGCCTGAGCCGGGGCGAGAGGCAAGGTGGCCTTGCCCCGGGCCGCATCACGCGGCGCTCCGCGCGCGGTCGCTCATGACCGGGCGCGAACGAAGGTCAGGGCCGGCCCGATACCGGCGACGAAGGTGAACGCCCCGACTCCATCGTCGACCCTGACGGGGTCGGGCCACGGATCGGGGGTTGAGACTGCACTGTACGTGAAGATCGACGACTGGCTGGGGCAGGCCCGCAGGGCCGGTCGGCCACCGAAGCTGTCAGACGCCGAGCTGTTGACCCTCGCGGTGGCCCAGGTGCTGCTCGGGATCCGGTCCGAGGCCCGCTGGCTGCGGTTCGTTCCCGCGCATTTGCCCGGGGCGTTTCCCTATCTGCCGGGCCAGTCCGGCTACAACAAGCGCCTACGAGCCGCCCTGCCGCTGCTCAAGCGGGCGATCCAGGCGGTAGCTGCGGACACCGACCTGTGGACCGACTCCGCCTGGGTGGTCGACTCCACCCCGGTCGAGTGCGGCCGGTCCCGGCCCACCGCGCGCCGCTCACGGTTAGCGGGATGGGCCAGCTACGGCTACTGCCCGTCGCACTCGCGCTGGTTCTGGGGCCTGCGGCTACACCTGATCTGCACCCCGGCCGGCCTGCCGGTCGCCTGGGCCCTGGCCAGCCCCAAGGTCGACGAACGGCAGGTGTTGACCGCAATCCTCGAACACGACCCGGAACTCCTGGCCGAACGCCCCGGTCATCGCGGACAAAGGCTACGTGTCCGGTGAACTGGACCGCTGGCTGGCCGAACGCGGAGTGCGGCTGCTGCGACCGTCCTACCGCAACCGCACCCCACGACCCGGCGAGCACCTGCTCAAGCCGATCCGGCAACTCATCGAATCAGTCAACGACACCCTCAAGGGCCAACTCGACCTCAAGCTCCACGGCGGCCGCAGCATCGAAGGCGTCGCCGCCCGCGTCGCGCAACGACTCCTGGCCATGACCGCCGCCATCTGGCACAACCGGACCACCGGACAACCCCTGACCAGGCCCTTGATCGCCTACGACCACTGATCAGGATTAGGACTTACTCGTCTAGGCTCGTGCCATGGGTCCGGTACTCCGTCGAAGTGCCCTAGTCCTCGAGGTCCCCGAGGCGGAAGCGGCAGTGGGACGCCACCGTGATGTCCTCGACGGCAGCGCCAGGTTAGGGGTCCCGGCACATGTCACCGTGCTGTTTCCGTTTGTGCCTCCAGCTCAGATCGACCCGGTGGTCGTAGCTGAGCTGCAACGGATCCTCGCCGGTACCGCAGCGTTCGACTTTCGGCTGACCCGCACCGCATGGTTTGGCGACGAGGTTCTGTGGCTCGCGCCAGAGGATCCCCAGCCGTTCCGGATCCTCACCGAGCTCGTGCACACAGCCTTCCCGGCTTTCCCGCCGTACGAGGGGCAGTTTGACGACGTCGTGCCTCACCTGACGGTGGCTGATGGCTGCGACCTGGCGGACATGCAAGCTGCAGAACGGGCCCTCGAACAGCATTTGCCGTTCTGGGGACGTGCCCGGAAGGTGACGCTCATGGTTCAGACCGATGACAGCGGCACTTGGACCAGGCATACCACCTTCCCGTTGGCTGAGCCGGGCAGGAGTTGAACGTCCTCTCTTGCCGCAGGTCGTGCTTCACGCCTAGTAATGGTGGTCGCGCCGGCTCAACGTCCGGTCGTGCATGCACCGGATCCTGAACAGCGGCGAAGACCCGATGGACGTGCTCGAAGAGTTGACGTGGGCATTGAGCGAGCCGCCGCTCTTCGAGGACCTGTGGTGCGCCAGCGCGTTGTACTGCAACTTCGGCCTGTTGTCCGACATCGTGGACGCCTACCCCGTCGACTACGGGGCGAACGCCGAGATGATCGCCGGCCGGGAGATTCGCGACGCCGCCCGGGAGTGGCTCAGCATGCCCCACACCGTCGAGGGCATGGAACAATACCTGGTCCGGTGGAATGCCAGGCTTCAAGCCCTACCAGCGGCCTACGGAGGGCGGCTAGTCCTAGGTAGGCCGGGACAAGCGGCCGGTCCGCCACCGTCGAACGACTGAACCAGCCAGCCCGCCGGCGACGAGGCCGACCGTGACCACGCCGACGACCCCGCCGCGGCGGGCGCGACGGGGTCGTACCGAAGCAAGGGTGGCGTGCCGGCCAGCAGTGCAGCCAAAGCGCCGACTCCCAGTCAGCCAGGACGGCAATGCCGGCCAGGGAACGGCTCCGGTACCAACGGTGCTGCCGGAACCTCGGGCGACGCCGGACAGGGCTGACCTCCCGCCGGCTCAGTGCCAGTCGCTGATCTGCACGTCCCGCGGCGCCGGCGCGCCCTCGCCGGTCTCCACCAGCGACTTCAGGCTCATCAGGAACGAGCCCCACTTGGTGCTGCAGTGGTGCATGAACTCCACCGGCTCCTTCCAGCCCTGGTGCTTGAACAGCACGATCGTGTAGTCGCCGTCCTGGCGGAGGTCCCAGTCGATCGTGGTCCCGATCCACTCCTCGGGGCCGTCGACCACCCGCCACGCCACCCGCTCGGACGGCCGTAGCTCGACGACCTCCATGTCGAAGCCACCGACCGGGAACCGGAACTCGAGGACGCCGCCGACGTCGCCACTCCCCTTCGTGTCGTCGGTCCACCAGCCGGCGAGGCCCTCGACGGTCGTCAGCGCGTCGTACACCTTCTCCGGCGTCCGGGTCTTGACCCCGACCCTGTGCAGAATGTCCACCATCTCGACTCTCCTTGATCTCGTCAGTCTCGTTGTCAGTCCTGTTGGGTGCGCTGGATCGCCTCGGCGATCCGCTTGATCCGCTGCAGCCGGGCATCCCACGCCGAGCCGACCGACGACAGCTGGGCCACCGCGCGGGCGAGCTGGGCGTCGTCCACCCGGTACCGCTTCTCCCGGCCCGCCGGCGTCGCCCGGACCAGGCCGACCCGGTCGAGGACGCCGAGGTGCTTGGCCACCGCCTGACGGGTGACCGGCATCTGCTGACTCAGCGTGGTCGCGGTGCCGTGGCCCTCGATGAGCAGCAGGTCGAGCATCCGGCGCCGGGTCGGGTCCCCGATCGCGGACCAGAGGTCGTCGTCGACCTTCTCGGCCACCGCTGTGCTCATGGCCGCACCTGCAGCGTCGCGACGTACGGCGCCAGCCGCGGCAGATAGAAGTCCCAGCCGGTGACGTGCTCCTGGTACTGCTGCTCCAGGACGGCGACCTCCCAGCCCATCTCGCGGAAGCCGGTCTCGGTCATCTTGAGCAGCGTCCCGCCGCCGGACGGGGTCAGGTCGAAGGTGACCAGCAGCGAGTTGCCCTCGGCCGCGACCTCGTCGGCCGGGTGCGTCCACCGAAACGAGAACGTCCGCGGCGGTCGCGCGTCGACGACGGTGAACGGCACCACTGCGCCGCCGGCGTCGCGGTCGCCGAAGACGATCTCCCCCGCCGACCCGGGCGTCGGGTCGTACCGGGCATCGTCTGGCCACCACTGCTTGAGGTGGTCGGGACTGCTCACCACCTCGAAGACGATCTCGGGCGAAGCCTCGACGTAGATCTCGCGCTCGATGGTTCCGAACTCCATGACACCCTCCCGCAACGTTTGGTTGCGCATGACGGTACCCGGAAGGTCGGCGTCGCGCAACCATCAGTTGCACTTTGGAGACGACAACCCGACTCGGTCCGATAGCTGGCCAACATGAGCACGCCCGGTCCACGTCCTTCACGGCCGAGATCACGTGCACTGATCTGGCCGCTGTCCGCGCGTTGGTAGCGCCTGGCGCCGTGCGCTGTCATGCCGATGAGCGCATGTTGCGAAGTCGCCGCTTGTCGAGGAGAAGTCGGGTGGGCCAAGGCGTGATCTTCGGCTGAGGGTGAAGTCGCAGCGGGTTGCACGATGGTGACCTGAACGAAGGCCGGCGGGCCCACCGTCACCCGGCCGCTCAGTCGTCGGCCGGCGGGAACGGGCGGGTCCCTGCCGGCGTGGCCGGCCATCGATCGCAGCGCAACGCGCGGCGGCGTCAACCGCGTCGCCCGCCGGATCACAAACCGCGGCGAGGACAGCGGCATCCTCGATGGCTTGGTTCGCGCCCTGACCCAGGTGCGGGGCCATCGCGTGCCGTGTACGTCGAGCGTCGTACGGACCCTGCCGCTTCCGGTCGGATGTGTTGCGCCGGCCCAGGGCCTAGCGTCGCCGGTATGGAGCTCTCTCGTACGCCGGCCCGGTGGGTCGGAGGCCTCGGCGTGGCCTGGGTCGTCATTTTCCTGGGCAGCGTGGGTGGTCTGCAGGGTGAACCGCCGGCGTCCGACGCGCCGCTGGCAGAACTCCGCGACTTCTTCGCGGACAACGGCACCCGTTACCTGGTCGGGGACTTCCTCGCCGGTACGGCCTTCATGCTGCTCTTCATTCCGTTCATCGTGTTCCTGCCGCGGGGGCTCGGGATCGCGGAGTCGGCCTGGTCGCGGATGGCGGCCGTGGGTGCCGCGGCGCTGGTGGCCGTCGGCGGCATGGCCACCTCTTTCCTCGACGCCGTCGCGATCGTCAAGGGCGACCCGCGCATCGACGACGGGGCGCTGACCGCGCTCCTGCAGGCCAACAGCGCAGGCATCGCGCTGATCGGCCTGCCCGCCGCGCTGGTTACGCTCTCGATCGCCGGGATGCTGCAGACGCCGGGTGCCCTGTGGACTGCCGGGCGGCCGACCGGCGTGCTCCGGGCCACCGCGATTCTCGGCTGGATCGCCACGGTGCTGCTCGTCGTGGGCGCCGCCTTCCCGATCGACGACAACCCGCGCGGCCCACTATGGACGGTGCGGTTCTCGAGCTTTGTCGGATTGGCGCTGCTCGTGCTCGTCACGTCGATCCTCGTCCTCACCCGCCGGCCCGACGCGCCCGCCATTGCCGCCGGCCGTTCCGGCGCGGCGGTCGGTGCGCGCGACTGACCATGGAGAAAGCCAAGACCGGCGGTACCCCGTGAGGTGCGCCGCCGGTCGTCGTCGCCAGGTCATTGACTCCTGGACTACCTTGGCTCGACGCGGTCTGGGTCGGCGAGCGTACGAGCCGTCGCTCGCCGAGACGGGTGATGACCGCCAGCGGCCTGGTCGCCAGGTTGACGACTCGGGCGAGCCCCGGACGGCCCTGTCGCTGAAGTAGCCGAGGGCCGATGTCGGCCATGACTGCGGCAAGACCGGGCATCGGGCGACCGAACAGGGTCATTTCACGGATCAGGCCAGCCGGGTCGAGCCGCAGGAGCTGAGCTTCCTCGATCTCCTCCCGGCCGGCAAGAGCGTGGTAGAACAGCGCACGGGTGTCACCGGCACCGACCGCCGTATGGAAGCGGATGCCGCTGATGACGTCGAACGCGGCGCCCAGCATCTCAGCGACCTGATCCCGGCCGCGGAAGCGGAACTGTGCGGTCAGCGGTGAAATCACTTCCACGTCGTCCGCCAGACATCGAGCGGCCGCCGCCGCGTCACCGCTCTCGCCGGCGGCCTGCCATGCTGCGATCGTCTCGTCGTACGGTGCGGCCTCGCTCATGGCGTCCACCGTAGCCTCTCGCGTCGCGATCGTCGGGTGGCTGATTCCGACCCCAGAGTTTGTGCTGGCCATCGAGTGAGGCGTGGGTCGTCGACGACGACCTATGGGATCTGATCGAGGTCTACGCGCCGACCGTGGGCGAGTTTCTCACCGGGTTCGCCGCGCTCCCGCCGTCCGCGTTCGGGGATTCGGCCGACGTGGCCGACGCGATCGTCGCGGGCGCCGGCATGGCGGAGCCGCCGCTGCGTTTGGCCGGCGGGCCGACGCGATCGACGGCATCCGGGCCGCGCTCGAATCCCGGCTGGCCGAGTTGGAGAAGTCAGCCCAGCGCGGCCGCCTTGCGCAGCAGCACCGAGCGTTCGCGCTGGTTGGCGCACAGCCGGGCCGCCAGCTCCAGCTCGGCGCGCGCCTCCGGTCGCCGGCCGAGGCGGGCCAGCAGCTCCCCGCGTACGGTCGGAACCAAATGCGAACCGGGGAGCCGGTCCAAGGCGATCAGCTCGTCCACGATGGCCAGGGCCTGCGCCGGACCCGAGGCCATGGCCACGGCGACGGCCCGATTGAGCTCGACCACCGGCGAGGGCGCGACCCGGCCGAGCGCCTCGTAGAGCACCACGATCCGGTCCCAGTCGGTCGCCTCCACCGACGGCGCCGACGCGTGGGCGGCGGCGATCGCGGCCTGCAGGCCGTAGGGGCCGAGGCCGCGAGTCGATGCCTTGACCAGCGCGGCCAGCCCACGGCGAATCGCCGCTAAGTCCCACCGCCGCCGGTCCTGGTCCTCTAGCAGGACCGGCGAACCGTCCGGGCCGGTCCGGGCCGGGAAGCGCGCGGCCGTCAGCTCGCACAACGCCAGCAGGCCGTGCACCTCCGGCTCGTCCGGCTGCAGCGCGGCCAGCGTGCGGGCCAGCCGGATCGCTTCGTACGCGACGTCGGGGCGCAGCAGCCGGTCGCCCGACGTGGCCGTCGACCCCTCGGTGAAGATCACGTAGAGGACGCTGAGCACGGCGCCCAGCCGCTCCCGGCGCTCGCCGGCCGCCGGCAGCTCGAACGGCACCCCGGCCGCCGCGATCGTCTTCTTGCCCCGGGTGATGCGGGCCTGCACGGTCGGCACAGGCACGAGAAACGCGCGGGCGATCTCCTCGCTGGACAGGCCGCCGACCACGCGCAGGGTCAGCGCCACCCGGGCCTCGCGGGAGAGCACCGGGTGGCAGCTGACGAACATCAGCGCCAGGACGTCGTCGTCGATCCTGTCGAGGTCGATTTCGTCGTCGACCGCCGGGCCGGCCGCCAGCAGGGCGTACCGGTCCTGCAGGGCGGTCCGGCGGCGGATCGCGTCGATCGCCCGCCGCCGGGCCGTGGCCATCAGCCAGCCGGCCGGATTGGCCGGAGCGGCAAGCGGCCACGACACCAGCGCCTCAGCCACCGCCTCCTGGGCCGCATCCTCGGCCAGCCCGAAATCGCCGGTGAACCGGGTCAGCGCGGCGACGATCCGCGCCGACTCGATCCGCCAGACGGCCTCGACGTCGGCCGTACCCATCAGATCTGGCCGCTGCCCTCGCGCAAGGCCCCTTCCTTGACGAACTTCCCGTTGTCCTGCGGGACCTCGTCCTCCCCGGGCACGCGCCGGATCTCGATCTTGGACCCGGGGACCGACGGGACCCGCTTGGCCCACTCGACCGCCTCCTGTTTCGAGGCGACATCGAGCAGGAAGAAGCCCCCGAACAATTCCTTGGTTTCTCCGTACGGCCCGTCCGTGACCACCGGGGCCTCGTCGCTGAAGTGCACCACGACGCCCTGGCCCGGATCGTCCAGCCCTTCGGCCGCGACGTAAACGCCGGCCTTGGCCGTCTCCTCGATGAACAGGCGGGTCGCGGCCATCATCTCGTCGACGTTGGCCATCATGGCCGCGTTCGTCTCATCGGTGCCCCGCATGATCAGCATGTACTGCGGCATCGCGTTCTCCTCATCCGGCGGGGCCGCCTCTCGGCCCTCGCACCCCCACGTCGAACGAGCGGGCCGCGGATCGACACGGCCCCGGAGAAATCTCTCGCCGCGACGCAGCCGATCCCTCCGACCCGCGTTTCGCCCGTCAGACCGGCCCGTGAGCGATGGCTGACGCGGACGCCCTGCTGCTCAGAAAGCTTATCGTCGCAGCTTTCGAAGGCGGCGACGCTCACACGGATCTGGGGAAAGCATTCGGGACGCGCTCAGTGATTTCTTTCCGCCACCTGGCTGAAGAGAGGGCGACGGGAATCTTCAGCGGCGTTTCGCCCGCGGCGCACTCTCTTGCCGCAGTGAGCGCGCACGTCGTGGTGCCCAGTCCGCGTGGCAGTCACTCAGCGTTGCGTCTACTGCAGCTCGGCCCGAGCCTGGCGTCTACCCATCAGTTCTGGAATCGACGCCGCATCTACCTCGCGTGAGACCAACTCGTACCCGGCAGGGAGCATCCCTACGGTGCCGGATACCGCCGACTGGAACGGGTGGCCTCCCTCGCCACAGGCGAGGGAGGCCACCAAGTGATCACCGTCTGATTAGGCTTCTGCGGCGAGTGGATGGTCCTCGCCGGTCAGGCCGGCCAAAGCAACCGCGACCTCATGCAGACTTGCCCGCACATAGGTGGCGGTCGAGCCAGCCGCCCGACAGTAGTTGCGACGCATGGTCGCGGTGGTACGGGCGGACTGTTCCAACCACCAGGTCGAGCGCGAGCAGTCCCAAGATCACGGCGATCATCAGGGCCCCGCCCGGTGCGGTGACCCGCTCACCATTGCTGGCGCTCCTCAGTGGTCGGGCCGGTGCGGCCCCACGGTCACCGGCGGAGTGCGGCCGGACGCGCGGGACTTCCTCGCCGGGTACTGGCTTCTGGTCGTGGCGTCGGAGGAGCGGGCGCTCGAGATCGCGGCACTCGTCTCAGTCACGCCCGGCCCCGGTGGGGTACCGGTCGACCAACCCGTCGAGGTGCACCCCCGTCCTGCCGCCGCCGTCATCCGGCTACTATCGCCCGTTATGACGGACGGGGGAGAGGTCCGGCTGCGGCCGGTCGTCGAGGCGGACCTGGAGATGTTCCGACGGTTCCTGACCGAGCCGTTCCTCCTCGGGCTGGACTGGGCCGGGTTCAAGGATGCGCAGCAGCCGGCCCGTCGGTTCGCCCAGGACGGGTACCTCGGCGAGGAGAACGGCCGGCTCATCGTCGACGTGCAGGGACAGGCCTGCGGGCTCGTGAGCTACCTGCAGGGGCTCTACGGCGGCATGGCCAAATACTGGGAGATCGGCATCGCGCTGCTGCCGGAGTGGCGCGGCAAGGGCATCGGCTGGCGGGCACAGGCGCTGCTGACCGACTACCTGTTCAGCCACAGCCCGGCGCAGCGCGTCCAGGCCGGTACCCACGCCGAGAACGCCGCCGAGCAGACGTCCTTGGTAAAGGCCGGCTTCCAGTTCGAGGGCGTGGTGCGGGCGTGCGAGTTCCGGGCCGGGGCGTGGCGCGACGGGTACCTCTACAGTCGGCTGCGCGACGACCCAGCGCCCGCGGTCACGCCGCTGCCCAGTCACGCAGCAGTGTGACCAGCGCGAACGTTCTGCTCGACGACGTGCGCTGGGCGGCGGTCACCCGCGAGCTTGTCGTGGGGCTGGCCCGGGGCCGGTACTGCGGCGCGTCGGGCGTCCGGGCGCAATCCCGGGCGTGACAGCGCGGTCTCGCCGGTACTCGTTTCCAGGCCGGGACCTCCGCACCCACGTGCGCTTCACGGCCACGGAGTATGCCGAGCTGGCCGCGGCGGCTGCGTCGTTGAGCTATGCCGCGGTCGTGTTCCTGGGCCCGCGCGTCGCGGCACCCGTGGGTGGCCGCGATGCAACCGCGAGTCCGCCGGCAGACGTAAGCGAGGCGCCACCCGCCACGGCAACCCATACCTGTGCGGGTTGCTCGTCGAGGCCACCTGGGCCGCCTCCCGCACCTCCACCCGCCCGGTTCCGTCGCCTCCACCGCCGCTTCGGCAAGGCCGGCGGCAAGAAAGCCGCCGTCGCAGGAGACCTCAGATACGCACGACTCGGCCGGGTCTCACCAAGCCGGTCTCGTAGCCCAGCACGACCGCCTGCGCGCGGCTGGTCAGGTTCAGCTTGGCCATCGTCCGGTTGAGGTGGGTTTTCACGGTTGCCTCGCTGACCACCAGCCGGTCCGCGATCTCGCTGTTGGAAAGACCCATGCTGACCAGCCGTAGCACCTCCAACTCTCGGACGGTGAGCACGTCGAGGTCGGCGTGGTTCGGTCCGACCGCGTCCGGCTGGTCGGTGTACGCCTCAACCAGCCGGCGGGTGACCGTCGGTGCGAACAGCATGTCACCGTCGGCGATCAGCTGAATTGCCGGCAACAGCCGCTCCGGTGGAGTGTCCTTGAGCAGGAAACCGGAGGCACCCACGCGTAGCGCCTCGTAGACGTATTCGTCCAGGTCGAACGTGGTCAGCACCAGTATCCGTGGCGGGTCGACCGGCGCGCCGTCGAGAATGCGGCAGGTCGCCGTGATCCCGTCCAGGTCCGGCATCCGGATGTCCATCAGGACCACGTCGGGTCCGGTAACCGCTGCGAGCGCCACGGCCTCGTCGCCGTTCGATGCCTCCCCGACGACCTCGAAACCCGGAGCCGCCCGGATCAGCGCGGCCAGACCCGCACGAATGAGGACCTGGTCGTCAACGACGAGTACCCGTATCACGCACGCTCCCGTACACGCATGTTGTGCCGAGGTGGTGCGGCCGCCCGTCGGCGGCCGCACCACCGCCCCCCGAGGAGGTTCGCCGGTCACGCCCCGCCGGCGTGCGAGATGTTGGTGAGGATCTTCTGTACGGACTGCTGCAGCTGCGCCAGCGAGTTCTTCATCTTCTCCAGGTCCGCTTTGGCCTGCGGCCACACCTCGCCGCGGAACTTCTGCGCCAGCGGCCCGTCCCAGTTGTTCGGGTCGCTCATCTGCTGCCCCGTGCTGTTGAGCTGGTTGATGAGCTGCGGCATCTGGTTGTTGATGATGCTCAGCATCTTTTGCGCGTCCTGATGTGCGAGGTCCGTTACCTTAACGGTGGCCATGTTGCTTTCCTTTCGTTGTGGGTCGAACGATCGTGCCGTTGATCACTTGGTCAGTTCGAGAATGGTGTTGTAGCTCTTGGATTCCGCGTTGGTGAAGTCGAAGATCTTGTTGAGAGCCTGGAGGTCGTTCGAGCCGTTCTTGATGGAGTAGTCGTGTGGATGGCTGGACATATCCGCGATCAGAGCCTTTGTGTCACCGGAGCTGAGGTCCACCGGCTTGTTGTGGCTGTCCACGAGATAGCCGTGCTTGGCCAGCTGGGTCCACATCGCGATCCGAGCCGGGCCGGTTCCGGCGCGCTTGGTGAACTCCAGGACGTTGATCTTTCCGTCTCCTGGCAGGTTCGCGCCCAGCGTCGCCTCGAAGTCTTTGTCGAGTCCTATCCCGGCGCCGCTCTGCAGCCCGCCGATCACCAGGTTGTCCAGCACGCTCGAGCCGGAGTGGACCAGTGAGCCCCATGGCAGGATGTTGAGCACGGCACCCGAGGTGATGCTCTTCACCGCGTCGTCCACCCCTTCGCGCGCGGCATTCGATTTGATGATCACGTCGAGGTATGAGGAAAGTATCGAGTCGACTTCAGCGCTTTGATTCTCGATCCACCTGGTCAGCTGCTTGGGCGTCATTCCGGGTCCGGGGTCTGCCACCGATCCTGCCATCCCCACCGCGAGGAACTGCAGCAGTGTCGCCTGCGCGCCCGGCACATACGTGAGGTCCACGCCGTGCAGCGCGGTAGAGACCCGTTTCATGAATGCCCTCATGCCGGCCGGGTCGTTGTCGTGGGTCAGGGCCGCCTGTGACAGCACGTGGAACACCGGCGTGAAGACGAGGCCGTCCGTGGAGTACTGGGAGAGGTTGACCAGGCGGTGCAGGTCGGCGCCGTTGAGCAGGTCGACGAAGTTACGCGCGGCCGTGCGGTTGTTGGCGATGGCCTGGAGGACGGACAGTTGCGTCCCCTCCGTGATGTGCCAGTGCTGCACGGAGAGATCCGTGCCCTGCACCCGGCCCAGCGCCGTGACGATGTTGTGCGCGGCCTTTGCCGACAGGGCGCCGCTGGCGAGCGCGTTGGCCAGGGCCTGGTCGTTGCCGTTCACCGCGCACTCGCCGCGCCGCCCCATGAGCTCGGCGATCTGGTTGGCCGTCAGCGAGTTGTAGAAGCCCGCGGCGAAGAACCCGTCGTTCGCGTGCAGATCCAACTGCTCGGTGATCCATCTGAGGTTGGCCGGATCGCCCTTTTTGCTCATCTTGGCTGCGAGTGCGGCGCCCGCGTCAATCTGGGCCTGGTGCTTGAGCTGGATGTCCAGGGCTTCGTCCGACATGCGGTAGAGGCCGTCGGCCGGCCGGTTGGGCAGGTCGTTGGGGGACGTGCCGACCGTCGGCAGCGGGCTCGCGCTGCCGGCCTGCTGGAAGGCGTGACCGACCCGGCGCACCTCGGCGTCTGTACGGGAGGCCGCCGCCGCCGTCGTTGTCACCTCGGCGTCGATCGGCACGAGACACGCCCCACCGCCCCGCTCGTATGCCTGGATCGCGGGCGTCAGGGCGCCACGAACCCAGTTCTGCAACTCCTGGGCGCCACGGGTGCAGTGATCGGAGTAGCTGTAGAGGTTTTCCGGAATCGCTGACGCGGTCCGCACGTCCTCCTCCTTCCCGTCGCTGGTGCGTGTCGGCTAGCGTGGCGCCTGTCGAACGTGCGGCTGCTTGGCCATGTCCTCGGCCTTCTTCGCCGCGTACGCGTTGGCGGTCGCCGTGTCCACCGCCTGCTTCAACCTGATGGCCTCCGCAGCCAGGGCGGTGAGTCTGGACTGTTCACGGTGGAATTCCGGCTCAAAGACCGCGGTTCGCTTCTTGCCGGTCCACTTCACGCTGGACGGATCGCCGAGCAGCGCGCTCCGCTGGCTCTTACGCAACCAGGCCAGCCACTCGATCTTCTCGGCAAGCACACTCAGCTTCTGGCTCAGATGGTCCGCCGCGGCGAAATCGTAGCGAGTCATCTGTTCCTGCCTGGAGTCTTGGTCGCGCTGAAGCGACCCTATGGATTCGGAGAGCATCGGTCGTCAAGCGGCGGGTTGAGATTACGCTCAACCTCCTCCCGTACGTCCGGGTCGAGCCCTACAACTTCTGCGGTACATGCCAGCTGGCCGCCGGCGGTCAGTCCGGGCGGGCCAGCTGCACCCCCTCCACGCTTCCGTTCGCCACGAGGTAACCACGGCCGGGCACGGGTGCCATGCGGTCCTGCCGCGGCAGCACCACGCCGAGCAGGTCGCCGTCGAGGTCATGGTCGGGGATGAGCAGCACCCCGCACCGGCCGTCCCGTACCCGCTGCGTCCAGCTGCCGTAGGTGCGGCGGATGGCGTCGGCCCGGCCGGCCGCGATCAGATGGCGGCCAGCGTCCGCCTTGCTCAGCCAGCCGTCAAGCACGCCCAGATCGTCGTCGACGGTCTCGGCGTCGTCCACGAGTACCAGCACCCGACCGGCCGCGGCGGTCAGCGCCGCGTCGAGGTCCAGGTAGCTGCGCACCACCGTCACCGGGGCGGACAACTCCCACAGCGGTGAGCGACGGGGCGCGAAGGCCACCACCGCAGGCGGCTCCCCGCCGGCGAGCACCACCTTCGCGATCGCGCACAGCGCCTCGCTGCGACCCGATCGCGGTGGCCCCGTGATGAGGGCGTGTTCGTGCGCGTAGAGGGTGAGACCGGCCGGGGCCAGCTCCCGGTCACCGACACCCAGTGGGATCTCCCACGGGCCGTCGTCAGTTCGCGCGCGTACTTCGAGCTCGGCGAGGGTGACCTGGCGCGGCAGCAGGCCGACGGTCGGAGCGGTGCGTACCGCATCCGGCCAGTGCGCGGCGACCTCGGCCACCGCGGCTGCCAGGGCCGGACCGGGAAAGCCGATCTGGATGACCTGCCGGGTCGCCGCCACGACAGCCCGACCCGGTAGAAATCCGGGTACCGACCTGCGCGGGACGTCGAAGTTGCCATACTCGGCGGGGTCGGCGAGGCGCATCAACAGTTTCTGCTGAGTCAGGGCACTCCACGCGGCTGGTACGGCGCCGCTGCGGTCGGCGGTCGCGGCGAACCGGATGCCGACCGCCGGGCCGTCGGCGAAGACGCGGGCCAGGTCTTCGACGAGGCTCATGCCGGCCACATCCTTGTCGTAGTCACTCAGCAGCGCGCCAAGGTTGTCGATGAGCACGAGCCATTCGTGCTGCGGGCCGCCCGCCTTGCGGGTGTCGAGCTGCCGGCGGAGCATCCTGATCAGGCGGATCTGGCGCTCTCGCTCGGCCGCGCCGATGTACCCGCCGGTGTGCGGTAGGCCGGCCAGCGGCGCCAGATCGCCAGCGCCGAGGTCGAGGACGAAGATGTGGTGGCGGTCCGGGTGCTGTGCTCCGGCGACGGCGAGCGCCAGCGCGGCGAGCGCGGTTGACGTCCCGGCGCCGACCGCCCCGTAGATGAGCAGGTTGCCGGCCTCGGGATCCCAGCCCACGGCGTACTGGGTCTGCCGGTCCGGATCGTCGGCGAGCGCGTACGCGGGCAGGCCGACGGTAGCGGTCTGTTGGCCGCGCGCCGCGCGCGGGAGGTCCCGCAATGCCACCACCGGCGGCAGCGGTTCGGGCCAGGGGCGGCGTGGGGCGGCGATACCGGCGACGTCGCACGCCTGCTGTGCGGCGGCGACGAGGCGCTGAAGATCGGTTGGGCCGTCGCCGGTGTCGACTGGGCCGTCGGCGGCCGGCGTCACCACCTGGAATGGGGCGAGGGTCACCGGCGCGGTCGTGGCGTCCTGCGGTGTAACGCCGGTTGACAGGGCGGTCTGGACCGGTTGGACCTCACGGGCGCTGAGCCGGTAGTAGCCGCGTCCCCACTGGCGGCTGCCGATGCCGGCGGCGGCCGGGTTGTCGATGACGTCGTTGGAATCCCCGCTGCTCTCCAGGCGCAGGGCGATGCGCAGTTTGACGTTGTTCTTGATGGCGTCGCTGACCGAGCCGGCAGGGCGTTGCGTGGCCATGATCAGGTGCATGCCGAGGCTTCGTCCGCGCTGCGCGATGCTGACCAGCGATTCCACGAAGTCCGGCAGCGCTTTGACCAGGGTGGCGAACTCGTCGATGACGACGACCAGGCGGGGCATCGGCTCCAGGTCGGGTCGTTGGGTGTCACGTAGCCGCTGGTAGTCACGTACGTGGCTGAGGCCGGCGTCGCGCAGCGCATGTTCGCGGTGGCGCAGCTCCGCTTCTAGGCAGCGCAGGGCTCGTTCGCCGAGTTGTTCGTCGAGGTCGGTGACGAGTCCGACGACATGCGGCAGTCGGGCGCATTCGTCGAGCGCGCCACCGCCCTTGTAGTCGACCAGCGCGAACGTGAGGTGTTCCGGGCCGGCGTAGACGGCCATGCTCGCGATCAGGGTGCGGAGGAGTTCGCTCTTGCCCGACCCGGTTGTCCCCGCGATCAGACCGTGCGGCCCGTCGTCGTCGAGGTCGACGCTGAACAGCTCTCGCTCGGTCACCCCGAGCACCGCCTGTACCCGTAGGCCCTGTGCCGTCTCCCGCCAGCGCTGCGCGACCGCCCTGCCCGAGACGTCGGGCAGATCGAGCAGCGGCAGCAGGTTGATCTGATCGGGCAGCCCGGCGCCGTCCACGCGTAGCTCGGGGTCTTCGAACCGGGCCAGCGCGCGGGCCAGCCGTCGGGCGTCGCGTTCGGCGATGCCGGTCGCGATGATGTCGGTGACCTCTTCGCCGGTGGTCACCTGCTTCAGCGCTGCGGCGCCGTCGGCGTCGACGGACAGCACGGACGTGCACAGCGCCGGCAGCCGTTGGGTGAGCACGATGCCGCCGCAGGCGACCGTCGTACCGGCCAGCAGCGCACGCAGTGGGCACGGGCGGCCTTCCAGCAGCGTGGCACCGTCGACGACGACCACCATCACCGGCCGGGTCGGCGCTTCGGCAGTCCCCGACACGGGTGCTTCCGCCAGCAGCCGGCGGGCGAGGGCCTGGGACTGTTCGGGTCCGACCGCCACGAAGCGCGCCGATCCCGATCGCAGGTCCGCACCGTGTGGCAGCCACTTCGTCCAGTCCCAGTCCGCGATCCGGTCCGGGTCGGCGAAGATCGCGAGGGTCACATCCGCCGGTCCGCTGCCCACCACCGCCTGGCACAGCATCGCCCTGGCCACGGCCAGCGTCGCGGTCCGGTCACCTTCGAGCCCGACGACACCACCCCGGGAAATCTGGACCACGACCGGGACCTGCGGCAATGTCGCCACTCGCGCGACCATGTCGGTCGCCTCCGGGTCCGGCTCGCGGGCTTCGAAGGTCACCGGTGGTATCCAGGGCAGGTCGGCCGTGCCGACCGAGACGTGGAGGAAGTCCGCGGCGTCCCGGCGCCGCTCCCACAGGCGCAAGCCGGGCCCCTGAGCGCGGAAGAGCGCCTCGGCCAGGTCGCCTTCGGCCTCCCGGCGTTGGCGGCTCTCGGTCTCGCGGCGGACCGTCAGCGCCTCCCGCGCCGCCGCGAGTCTGGCGGCGTAGGTCCGGCGGCCCCGCCGCAGACTCACCCGCCCCCGGGTCCGCGTCTCCACAAACTCGAACAGGAATACGATCGGTGTCAGGGCGGCGAGGAAGGCGTACCGGACGTCTCCCATCACGACGACCATGGCGCCCGCGAGCAGCAACGGACCGAACAGGGCGGAGATGCTGAACGCGGTGCGACCAGCCGAGCGCGGAAGCTCCGGGATGACGACCGGGGGCGGTCCGGCCAGGGAAGCGACCCGGGGCGCCCGGTTGAACGGCAGCGTCCCGCCGGGGCGAGCCTCACGCACCGCGTTGACGTGCTGCAGCGGGCCGAGCCGGTCCGGCGGCAGGACCCGCAGCAGCACCTGCCCGGCGAGGCAGATCAGATCGTCGGGGCCGATCCGGGTCGATCCGGTGAGTCGTATGCCATTGACATCGGTTCCGTTGAGTGATTTGAGATCGGTCAACATCACCGTGCCGTCCGCAGCTACCTCGAGGGCGCAGTGCGTCCGCGAGACGTCGACGGCGTCCAGGCTCAGATCGGCCCCTGCTCCCCGGCCGATCACGATTCGCCCGGGCAGCAGCGGCATTGACGTTCCCGCCTGCAGGCCGCCAACGACGCGCAGGGTCGCCGTGGGGCGAAGCGGCAGGGTGGGCGGTCGCACCGCCGGCGCCACCTCGCTGCCCATGACCAGCCCTGATTCGGCCAGCCCGGTCCCTGGCGGGAACCCGCGGCCGTCGATGAGCACCCCGTACGGGGTGCCAAGTGCGCGCGCCAGGTCCTCGACTGTGGCGTCGGGACGACCCAAACGAAGTTCGAGTTCCTGCCCGGTCCCGTCGCCGCCGCGGTAGACGAACCGCACCCCGATGCCACCTCTCCCCGATCGTGTTCCACCGCGCCGGCACCGCCACGGTCCGATATGGACCAGACGTGAGCCGAACGGCCCGCGTCCTGCACCGAGCGCCGTGGAGCCGGCAAAACCCCGGGACACGGGCGGGTTCCGACAAGCTGCGAGCGGTCCCGCCAACGGTCCGACGAAGGGCCGTCCTAAGGTACGTCGATGCCGCGAATCAGGTTACTCGTGCGACGGTTCACGGGTGTACGCCCCCTCGTCGTCGACACCGCGGGGGCTGTCCTGGTGACCGGGCTTACCCTCAAACTCGGGTACGGCTCCTATCCCGCCAGCGGCCCACGCCAATTCGACGTGTTCGCCGTCGTGCTCACCCTGTTGGCGAACATGCCGCTCGCCTTCCGCCGCTGTGCCCCGATGACGGTGCTGGTGTCGTGTGAAGTTCCGCTCGCCGTGTACGAGGCCTGGGGCTACTGGCTCGGTCTGAACCAACTCGGTCCGCAGATGGCGTTGGTCACCCTGGCAAGCCAGCGCCCTCGTCGATGGACCGTGCTCGGGGCGGCGATCATCGCTCCGGGCATGATCTATGGCAATGTCCACACCTGGAACGGCTCTACTCTCGATATCATCGCCCTCAGTTCAATGTGGATGACGGCGCTCGCGGTGGTCGGCGACGGGCTGCGTCGGCTGAAGGAGTACGGCGCGATCGTGGCCGACCACGCCGCGCGGCTGGTCACTGAACAACACGAGCGGGAGCAGCGGGCGGTGCTGCTCGAACGGATCCGGATCGCGCGGGAACTGCACGACATCGCCGCGCACCACATGTCGGTCGTCGCGGTCCAGGCCGGCCTGGCCAGGTACGTGCTCACCTCCGACCCCGCGACCGCCGAGAAGGCTCTACTGTCCATCGCCGCGATGAGCAGCGAGGCGCTCGGAGAGGTGCGCCGCCTGGTGAACATCTTGCGTCCGGACCCGGAATCGGACGGCGGGCCGGCTGCACGGGACCAGGACACTCCGGACGTGGCACGACTGCCCGTCATGATCGAAAGGGTCGGGCTGACCGGGTTGACCGTCGAGTACAACGTGTCCGGCGAGGCGCAGCCCCTCCCGGCTGGTGTCGGGCTGTGCGTGTACCGGGTGGTGCAGGAGTCGCTGACGAACGCGATCAAGCATGCTGCCGGCTCCCGGGTGACGGTCTCACTGCGCTACGTCACCGACAAGATCACCGTCCGGATAAGCAACGACGGGCGCCGCAGCGCTCCACCGACGGGCGAAACCGGGCAGCTGGGCAGCGGTGGAAAGGGGCTGGTCGGCATGTACGAACGGGCCATTTTGTACGGCGGAACGCTCACCGCCGGTGAATTGCCGGACGGCGGTTTCCAGGTCGTGCTGACCCTGCCAATCCGTTCCGTCGCGGCCGCCTCGGTCGAGAACAGCGCACGCGGTGACCTGAGAGCCGATAGGTGAATTGAAAGGAGACGGAAGCTCGATGCAGCAGTCGACGGAGGCCACGCCAGTGATCGCCGGGTACCGCGACCTGACCCGGATCGCCGAGGGTGGGTTCAGCACCGTGTACACGGCATACCAGGAGACGCTCGGCCGGACCGTGGCGGTCAAGGTGTTGCGTGCCGACGCGCGCGACCCGGCCGCTCAACAACGGTTCCGGAGCGAATGCGAGTTGACCGGCAGGTTGACCGGGCAACCACACATCATCACGACCTTCGACGCCGGTACCACTCAGGACCAGCGCTTCTACATCGCCATGCAGTACCTACCCAACGGGTCGCTCGCCAACCGGCTCGCCGCGACCGGCCCGTTGCCGGTCGCTGAGGTCCTCCACGTCGGCGAGGCGATCGCCGAGGCGCTGGCCGCGGCACACGCGGCAGGCATCCTTCACCGTGACATCAAGCCTGGCAACATCCTGATCTCGGACCGGGGCGAACCCGTCCTCAGCGACTTCGGTATCGCCGGTCTGATGCAGCCGTCCGGGAGCGTGCCGGCGTTCACTCGCGGGCACACCGCGCCGGAGGTGCTCGAAGGTCGCCCACCAACCGTCCGCTCCGACATCTACGCGCTCGGCTCCACGCTCCACACACTGCTGGCCTCGACGCCACCCGCCGGCAACGCGCCAGGCGTGCCCGACCTGAACCGGGCCGATGTGCCGGCCGCGCTGCTGACCCTGCTCCAGCGGACCCTCGCCGCCGATCCGACGGACCGGCCAGGGGACGCGGCACGCCTCGCCGCCGAGTTCAAGGCCCTACCCGGCGACCGGGACCGGGTCGCGCTGCGCGCCGCCTCCGTGGCGCAGCCGCCGATGGATCCGGATCCCTCGCCCGCGCCACCGGACGGTCCGGCTACGCCGGGCGAAGCGACCCGGTACCGTCCAGAACGGCAGTCCGCGCCCGCGAGCGGCCCCGTCCGTCGGGGCCGACGCCGAGCGGTGGTGATCGTCGCGAGCCTCGCCACCGTAGCGGTCCTGGTCGCCGCCGGCACGCTGATCGCCGCCGTTGTCAACCGGCCACGTCACACACCGTCCCAGGCGCTGACCGTCGCGTCGGCCACCCCGACCAACCCGCGGCCGTCAGCCGCCCCTAGCAAGGCGAAGCCGCAGTCGGCCCGCACTCAGCCCGCGCGGCACGGCGCCGCGCCTGGCCGGCCATCGTCGCCGGCGCCGGCATCGACGACCGCCACCCCGTCCAGCGCCGCGTCGTCCAGCCCGAAGCCCACGCCGCAGGCTCCACCGCCAACCGTCTGTACTCCGAACGGATGCGGCGCGAAGGCGTACTTCGTCGGCGAGGGCGACCACCTGTACGTCTGCGACAACAGCGGTGACGGCTACGGCGCGATCGCCCAGTACACCCGGACCGACTACCCGGGACAAAACAACGACGCCGTGAACAAGAACGGGGCGGGCACCTGTGTCGACCACAACATGAACATGCCGGAGGCTGCCACGATCACCTTCCGGGTCTGCCTGCTGAAGAGCACCGGTGAGATCTTCAACTGCAGCGCGTACCGCACCACCTCCGCCTAGTACGGCACTGCTGGGACGTTTTGGCAGAAGATCGCTCGGCGAACGGATGGGGCATTCACCGAGAACCACGACGGCGCGTGCGAGCACATGAAGATCGACCGGCGCGTCTGACCCACACGTCGGACGATGTCGTAGTTGAGGCGGCTGCCCCGAACGCTGACGGGCCCGAGGTGCGGGCTGCGGTGAGGGATCTCTTTGAGCACCTTGCCCGGCACCACGCCCGTCGTGCCGTTGCCCAGGACGGGCTGGCTCAACGGCTCGACCACGATGCGGCAGCCCAGCAACTGCGCCGGGCGGCAGCGGCCCTGGCATGACAATCGGCTTCTGGTACGAGGAGGCGGAGCGGTCGATGCGGGCGGCCACTGCGGCGGTGACCAGACGTCGCGCGGGGACCGCCGGGGAAATCAACGGTTTGATGGGTGCCCGGTCGGACCTCTATCACCAGCTGGCCAGGCTGACGGAGCTGCTGATCGGCGGTCGCCCGGCGGCGGAGGTGCCGGACAGGGCGGCTGCCGGCCTGGTCCTGGGGCGGCATGGGCAGAGCCTGACCCGGTTCTACGTGGGGCTGCGGGCCGCTGCGGTGGTGGGCGAGCGGCTACCGCCGGCACCCGAGGTCACCACTGGGGGCGGTCATTCGCGAGGTCACTGTGCGAGGGAGTCCGCCAGGTCGCTGGCCAACCGGTCCGCCGATACCAGTGGGATCGGCTCGAACATGGCTGGCTCGTCCTCGGTGAAGAGCGCGGTCGGGCCGTAGATCCAGTCCGTGGAGGAGTAGTCGTCGACCTTCCGGGCGCGGAGCAGGACGTTGCGCTGCTCGCGCCCGACGCCGTCGAGGTGCCACAGTTCACCCCACACGCGGGCCGTCAGCACCACGCGTCGGCAGTGCTCCGGCCGGACCGCCTCGTGGGCCGCGAGCGCGCCCGCCCAGTCGACGGTGCCGTCGTCGCCCCGAAGTCGCTTGACATGCCCGGCGAGTACCCAGCCGTCCTCGATCGCCATGATCCCGCCCTGCGCCAGATATTGCAGCGGCGGGTGGGCGGCGTCGCCCAGGAGGGCGATCCGGCCGTCGACCCAGGTGGTGATCGGGTCGCGGTCGTACATCCGCCACCACTTGTCGCGCCACATGTGCGGCAGTCCCTGCTGAACGGCCTCGCAGGTCCTGGCGAAGGCGGTGTCGAGCTCGTCGGGTGTTCCCCAGTCCTCGAGCCCGGCGAGTGCCTGGGGGACTCGAAGACGGCGACCTGGTTGAGGAGGTCGCCACCGTGCAGTCCGTAGTGGACGGAATCGCAGCGGGGGGCGACGTACACGACGACCTCGGAGAGGTCGACCGGGCGGCCTACCTCCGCGATCGGCACGGTGCCGCGGCAGGCGACGTAGGCCGAGGAGACGGCTGGTCGTCGACGAAGAGCTTCCGGGCGACGGAGTGCAGGCCGTCGGCCGCGATCACCACAGATCCCTCATGGAGGGTGCCGGCTTTGGTCGTCGCGGTGGCCTTGTCCCCTTCCTGCGAGTACGCCGCGCCCCGCTGCTCGGTGAGCAGTTCGACGCCGGCCTCGCGACAGGCCTCGAGGAATAGTCCGTGAAGGTCGCTGCGGTGGATGACCAGGTACGGGAAGCCGTACTTCCGCTCGAGGTCACGGAGGTCGAGCGAGGTCAGGTCGCTCCCGTCGACCGCGTCGCGCATCACCATTTTGTCGGGTACGACGCCGCGGGCCTTGGCCTCCTCCAGCAGCCCGTAGTCATCGAGGATCCGCGTGCAGTTCGGTGCGAGCTGGATGCCCGCGCCGACGCCATCCTGCTACGCCTGCACACCGAAACCGCCTGCCGGCGCGGGGCCGCCCTCGCCCTACGTTTGACCGATATCGATCGGAACGTGGCCTGGTCCGGCTCACCGAAAAGGGCGGGACCCTACGTTGGCAGCCCATCACGCTGGATCTGGCGAGCCTTGTCGATCACACCCGACACCGCGGCCCGGGCCTACCCACCGACGCCCTGCTGCGATTCCGTCACGGCGGCGCGCTCACCAGCCGCCGTCGGACCCGACGGTCAGCTCGGTCCAGCTGGCGCCCTCGTCGTCGCTGCGGAACGGCCGGCCGTCGGGGCGAGCCGCCGACGAGCCGCGCCGCAGGTTGCTGGCCTTGATGAGGAGCACCGGCTCACCAGACGAGCGGGGCCGGTGCCTGGCATGCGCCCGGCCACCGGCCCCGCCTGTCCTGCGGATCGGCTCAGCGCTGCGTCGCCGCCTAGTTGTGGCACCCTGCGGCCGGTTGACCTCGAGCCGCCAGGACCTGGTGTCGCCGACCCACCGGTATCTCGCTACTCAAGGACTCCGCGGGCCACGGGCGTGGCCGACCTGCCGCCGCCACGCCCACGGCCGTCAGCGCGTCCGGCCGGCGCGACGCTTGGACCACACGTCGAACGCCACGGCGCCGAGCAGGACCAGCCCCTTGACCAGCATCACCCGCTCGCTCGGCGAACCTATGAGGGACATACCGTTGTTGATCACGGCCATGATCAGGCCGCCCGTGATCGCACCGGCGACCTTGCCGACGCCGCCCTGCACGGCGGCGCCGCCGATGAAGGCGGCGGCGATGGCGTCGAGTTCGAAGGAGTTTCCGGCGGTCGGACCGGCCTGGTTCAGCCGGCCGGCGAAGATGATTCCGGCGATGGCGGCGAGCACGCCCATGTTTACGAAGATCCAGAACGTCACCGACTTGACCTTGACGCCGGAGAGACTGGCCGCCTGGAGATTGCCGCCGACCGCGTAGATGTGCCGACCGAACACCGTCCGCTGACTGATCAGCGTGTACGCCAGCACGAGAACCGCCAGCAGCACCAGCACCCACGGCAGGTTCTTGAACCGGGCGATCTGCACGATGATGAACATCAGCACGAGGGCGGCACCGGCCAGCTTCAGGGCGAAGATCGGCAGTGGGTCGACGGCCTGCCGGTAGCCGATCCGGGCACGCCGGGCCCGCCACTGCACCCCGAAGATGCCGGCGACGGCGAGCACACCGACGATCAGCGAGAACAGGTCCGCTCCACCCAGCACACCGAGGCCGACGTTGCCCAGGAAGCCGGGCGTGAAGCCGTTGGCCAGCGTCCGCACGTTGTCCGGGAACGGGCCGATGCCCTGGTTGCCTAGCACGGTCAGGGTGAGCGCACGGAAAACCAGCATGCCGGCGAGGGTGACGATGAAGGCCGGGATGCCGAAGTACGCGATCCAGAAGCCCTGCCAGGCGCCGATCAGCGCGCCCACGACCAGCGTGATCACGATGGCGAGCGGCCAGGACACGTGCTGGTTCACCATGAGTACCGCGGCGACCGCCCCGGTGACCGCGACGACCGAGCCGGCCGACAGGTCGATGTGGCCAGCGATGATGATCAGGATCATCCCGATCGCCAGGATCAGGATGTACGAGTTCTGCACGACGATGTTGGAGATGTTCTGCGGCTCCAACAGGGCGCCCTGGGTGAGCACCTCGAACAGGACGATGATCGCCGCGAACGCGATGTAGATGCCGCTCTGGCGCAGGTCGACCGAGGATCGACTCCTCGGTGTGTTGGTCGGTGGCGGGGTCAGATCCGGGTCCACCGCGACGGTGGTGTTGGTCGGGATCTGGCCGCTCGTGGGCGCGACGCTGCTCATCGGGCCGCTACTCCTTTACCGTGGTCATGTACGCCATCAGGCGCTCTGGGGTGGCGTTGGCCCGGGAGAGCTCACCGGTGATCCGCCCGGCGGACAGGGCGTAGATCCGGTCGCAGATGCCGAGCAGTTCCGGCAGCTCGGACGAGATGACCAGGATCGCCTTGCCCTGGTCGGCGAGCCGGTTGATGATTCCGTAGATCTCGTACTTGGCGCCTACGTCGATGCCCCGGGTGGGTTCGTCGAGGATCAGCACGTCCGGATCGGTGAACATCCACTTCGCCAGCACCACCTTCTGCTGGTTGCCGCCGCTGAGGTTGCCGGAGGTGGAGGCGACGCTCGGCGCCTTTATGTTGAGGCTGGACCGGAACTCCTCGGCGACCCGGTACTCCTCGTTGTCGTGGACCCAGCCGCGGTTTGCCAGCTTCTCCAGCCGGGCCGCGGACACGTTTCGCTTGATGTCTTCGATGAGGTTCAGGCCGTACCGCTTGCGGTCCTCGGTGGCGTATGCGATGCCGTGCCGGATGGCGTCGCCCACCGTCCGGATCTGGATCTCCTTGCCGTTCTTGAAGACGCGGCCCGAGATGTCCACCCCGTAGCTGCGGCCGAACACGCTCATCGCGAGTTCGGTCCGGCCGGCACCCATCAGTCCGGCCAGCCCGACGATCTCGCCGCGGCGCAGGGTCAGATGGGCTTCGGAGACCACCACCCGGCCGTGTTGGGTAGGGCTGTGCACCTTCCAGTCCTCGATGCGCAGCACCTCCTCACCGATCGTCGACTCGTGCGGCGGGAACCGGTGTTCGAGGTCGCGTCCGACCATGCCGGAGATGATCCGATCCTCGGTGACCCCGCCGGCGCGCATGTCCAGCGTTTCGATGGTCCGGCCGTCCCGCAGGATGGTCACGGAGTCGGCGACGGCCTCGATCTCGTTCAGCTTGTGCGAGATGATCACGCAGGTGATCCCCTCGTCGCGCAGGCCGCGCAGCAAGTCGAGCAGGTGCGCGGAGTCCTCGTCGTTCAGGGCTGCGGTCGGCTCGTCGAGGATCAGCAGGCGCACCTCCTTGGAGAGCGCCTTGGCGATCTCTACGAGCTGCTGCTTGCCCACCCCGATGTCCATCGCCGTGGTGGTCGGGTTTTCCCGCAGGCCCACCCGGTTCAGCAGGTCGGCGGCCTCGGCATTGGTGCGGGTCCAGTCGATGAGGCCCCGCTTGGCCCGTTCGTTGCCGAGGAAGATGTTCTCGGCCAGCGACAGGTACGGGCTCAGCGCCAGCTCCTGATGGATGATGACGATGCCGCGCTTTTCGCTGTCGCGGATTCCGGCGAAGTCGCACAGCCCGCCGTCGAAGTAGATCTCCCCGTCGTACGACCCGTGCGGGTAGACGCCGGACAGGACCTTCATCAGCGTCGACTTGCCGGCGCCGTTCTCGCCGCAGATCGCGTGGATCTCGCCGCGTCGCACCTCGAGGTTGACGTCCTGCAACGCCTTGACGCCGGGGAAGGTCTTGGTGATCCCCCGCATCTGCAATATCGCGTCGGTCATGCCCGCCGCCTTCTCGATCAGTTTCGGGTTGAACGGGCGTTGGTGCCCGCGACGTACAGGCCCGGGCGTCCGGCCGGCAGCGCGGGTAGCCACCGCCGGCCGGACGTCGGGACATTACTTCAGCTGGTCCGCGGTGTAGTAGCCGGACTCGACGAGCGTCGCCTTGTAGTTGGACTTGTAGACGATCACCGGGTCGAGCAGGTACGACGGAACGATCTTGTTGCCGTTGTCGTAGTCCTTGGTGTTGTTGACCTCGGGCTTGGCACCCTTGAGCACCGCGTCGGCCATCTTCACCGTGACGTCGGCCAGCTTTCGGGTGTCTTTGTAGATGGTGGCGTACTGCTCACCCGCGATGATCGACTTCACCGAGGCGACCTCGGCGTCCTGGCCGGTGACGATCGGGTACGGCTGGCCGGCGGTGCCGTAGCCACTGCTCTTCAGTGCCGACAGGATGCCGATCGACAGACCGTCGTACGGCGACAGCACACCCTGGACCTTCGTGCCGCCGGTGTACGTCTTGGTGATCAGGTCCTCCATGCGCTTCTGCGCCGTGGCGGGGTCCCACCGCAGGATCGCGACGGTCTTGAAGTCGGTCTGCTTGCTCTTGACGACCAGCGTGCCCTTGTCGATGTACGGCTTGAGCGTGTCCATCGCGCCGTTGAAGAAGAAGGTCGCGTTGTTGTCGTCCGGCGAGCCGGCGAACAACTCGATGTTGAACGGGCCCTTGGCCGTCCCCTCCGAGCCGTCCTCCTTCTTGAGCCCGAGGCCGACCAGCAGGGAGGTGGCTTGCTGCACGCCGACCTTGTAGTTGTCGAAGGTGGCGTAGTAGTCGACGTTGGGCGACTTGCGGATCAACCGGTCGTAGGCGATCACCGGGATCTTCTTGTCGGCGGCCTCCTGCAGCTGCGTGGTGATCGCGGTGCCGTCGATCGAGGCGATGATGAGCAGCTTGGCGCCCTTGGTGATCTGGTTTTCGATCTGGTTGACCTGGGTCGGGATGTCGTTCTCCGCGTACTGCAGGTCGACCTTGTAGCCGAGCTTCTCCAGCGCGGCCTTGACGTTGTTGCCGTCGGCGATCCATCGTTCCGACGACTTGGTCGGCATCGTCACGCCGACGAGGGCACCGGCCGAGTCGGCGCCGCCGCCGCCCTGGTCGACGGTCTTGGTGCTCGAACCGCAGGCGGACATGGCCGTGGCCAGTGCCACGGTCACCACCGCGGTGGTCAACCTGGCGAGTCTCATTCTCACTCCTCAGTGGGATCTGGGATCTGGGATCTGGGATCTGGAACTGGGAACTGGGTCTGGTAGGTCGGGAGGACAGCCGGCGGGCGCCGGCGGGAGCGGTCAGAAGCCTCGGCTCGGCAGGCCCTGGGCCAGCCGGTAGTACGCCTGGTTCCAGCGGATCTCGTCGGCGAACCGGCCGCTGCTGGTCAACTCGTCGATGACCAGCAGCTCGGTCTGCAGCATGGTGGCGAAGTCCCGGAACGTCTCGGTCTGCACCGCCTGGCTCAGCACGGTGTGGTGCGGTCCGCCGGCGGTGAGCCAGGACTCCGCCGAGGTGGACAGATCGGGTGCCGGCTTCCAGACGGCTCGGGCCACTGGCAGGCTCACCAGCGGCTCGTCCGGTCGCACCACCTCGACCTCGTTGAGCACCAGCCGGAACCGGTCACCGAGGTCGGCGATGCCGACCACCACGGCCGGCCCGGGACGGGCGTCGAACACCAGCCGGACCGGGTCCTCCCGGCCGCCGATGCCCAGTGGGTGGATCTCGCACGACGGCTGGCCGTCGGCGATGCTCGGGCAGACCTCGAGCATGTGCGCCCCGAGGATCTTCGGTTCGCCCGGACCGAAGTGATAGGTGTAGTCCTCCATGAAGGATGTCCCCCGACCCGGCAGGCCGCCCATCGCCTTCACCGTGGCGAGGAGGGCCGAGGTCTTCCAGTCCCCCTCTCCGCCGAAGCCGTAGCCGTCGGCCATCAGCCGCTGAACCGCGAGCCCGGGCAGCTGGCGCAGCCCGCCCAGGTCCTCGAAGTTCGTGGTGAAGGCGCCGAACCCGCCCTCGTCGAGAAACTCGCGCAGGCCCCGCTCGATCCGTGCGGCGTACCGCAGCGAGTCGTGCCGATCACCGCCGGGCTCCAGCCCGGGCGCGAGCCGGTAGCTGTCCGCGTACTCCTCGACGAGGGCGTCCACCGCCTGGTCGGACACGGCGTCCACCCGGGTCACCAGGTCGTTGACCGCGTACGTGTTCACCGAGACGCCGAACCGGAGCTCGGCCTCGACCTTGTCCCCCTCGGTCACCGCGACGTCGCGCATGTTGTCGCCGAACCGGGCCAGCCGCAGCGACCGGAGCCGGGCGTACCCGCGGGCCGCGTCGACCCAGCGGGCGACCCGGTCCCGCAGCACCGGATCCGACACGTGGCCGGCGACGGTCTTGCGGGCGACGCCGAGCCGGGTCTGCACGAAGCCGAACTCCCGGTCGCCGTGCGCGGCCTGGTTCAGGTTCATGAAGTCCATGTCGATGCTCTGCCAGGGCAGCGCGGCGTTGAGCTGCGTGTGCAGGTGCAGCATCGGCTTGCGCAGCGCGGCCAGGCCGCTGATCCACATCTTCGCCGGGGAGAAGGTGTGCATCCAGGCGATGACCCCGATGCAGTCGTCCGCCGCGTTGACGTCCAGCATCTGCCGCCGGATCGCCGCCGAGTCGGTCAGCACCGGCTTCCAGACGATCTCGGCGTCGATCCCCCCGCTGCCGGCCAGCTCGCGCTGCACCTGCTGCGCCTGGTCGGCCACCTGGGCCAGGGTCTGCGGCCCGTAGAGACCCTGGCTTCCGGTGAGGAACCAGACCTGTTGGCGTGCTGCCTGCGGCATGTCGCGTGCGCTCCTCGATATCGGTGCGACTCCCGCTCGACCCGGAGCGGGCGAGGTGCTCGCCCGGCTGTCGAAAAAGCACACGAACGGGTGTCGCATTTCACAGTGTTATCGTTCACATGAATGGCGTCAATAAGGGTTTGTTACGGTTACATCACGCGCCGGTCACCGCGGTGACGATCGGGGCGCGGCGACCGGGCGCTGGCCGTACACGTTCTGGTAACGGTCGTAGAGCGCGTCGATGTCCGCCGGGGCGATCGGCGCCGGCTCGCCGAGCTGGCGGGCCAGGTGCACCGTGCGCGCCACGTCCTCGCACATCACCGCCGCCTTCACCGCGTCCCGGGCGGTCCGGCCGATGGTGAAGACGCCGTGGTTGCGCATCAGCACCGCCGGCGACCGGTGGCCGGCGAGGGTCTGCACGATGCCGCGGCCGATGTCGTCGCCGCCGATCAGCGCGAACGGCCCGACCGGGATCTCCCCGCCGAACTCGTCGGCCATTGCCGTCAACACACACGGGATCGCCTCGCCCCGGGCGGCCCAGGCCGAGGCGTAGCTGCTGTGCGTGTGCACCACGCCACCGACGTCCGGCCGGGCCCGGTAGACGTAAGCGTGCGCCGCGGTGTCACTCGACGACGCGAACTCCCCCTCCACGACGGTGCCGTCAAGGTCGCACAGGATCATGTTCGCCGCGGTCAGCTCGTCGTACGACACACCGCTCGGCTTGATCACCATCAGCTCCTCGCCGGGCACCCGGGCCGACACGTTGCCGGCCGTCCAGGCGACCAGGGAGTACCGCGTGAGTTCCGCGTGCAGGGCCGCGACCGTGGCCCGGAGGTCGGCGACGCTCATCGGGCCACACCCACCGTCGTGGAGGCCGGCGAGTGGCCCGACCGGGCGGCGTTGCGGATCGAGCGGAGTCGGTGCATCACGTCGTTGGTCCCCCGGCCGAAGTAGTCGTGCAGGGTCCGGTACTCCGCGTACAGCGCGTCGTACGCGTCGGCCCGCCCGGCGTCCGGCCGGTAGACCGCACGCCGGACCTTGCCCATCGCGGCGGCCGCCGCCGGTACGTCCGGGTAGGCCCCGGCCGCGACGGCCGCGTGGATGGCCGACCCGAGCGCCGGCCCCTGGGCCGAGTCGATCAGGCTCAGGGGACGCCGGGTCACGTCGGCGTAGATCTGCATGAGCACCGGGTTGCCGAGCAGACCGCCGGCGACCACCAGCTCGCTCACCGGTACGCCGGCATCCTCGAACGCGTCGATGATCACTCGCGTGCCGAAGGCGGTCGCCTCCAGCAACGCGCGGTAGACGTCCGGCGGCCTGGTGTTCAGGGTCATCCCGAGCAGCAGGCCGCTGAGATGGTGGTCGACCAGCACCGACCGGTTGCCGTTCTGCCAGTCCAGTGCCACCAGGCCGTGCGCGCCGACCGGCTGCTCCGCGGCCTCGCGGCTGAGCAGGTCGTGCACGCTGACGCCGGCGGCCCGGGCGCGCTCGTGGTACTCCGGCGGCACCCCGTGCTCGACGTACCAGCCGAAGATGTCACCGACCCCGCTCTGGCCCGCCTCGTAGCCCCAGTAGCCGGTGCTGATGCCGTCCCGCACGACTCCGCACATCCCGGGAACCTCGGCCAGCTGATCGGAGTTCATCACGTGGCAGGTCGAGGTCCCCATCACGGCGAGCAGTTGGCCGGGGTCGATGGCCCGGGCGGCCGGCGCGGTCACGTGGGCGTCGACGTTGCCGACACCGACCGCGATGCCCACGGGCAGGCCGGTCCAGCCGGCCGCCTCGGCGGTGAGACCGCCCGCCCTGGACCCCAGTGGCAGCAGCGGATGCTCGATCTTGTCGCTGACGAAGCCGCCGAAGTCGGGGTTCAGGGCGGCCAGGAAGTCCCGGGACGGATAGCGGTCGTCCTGGCGGATACCCTTGTAGCCGGCGGTGCAGACGTTGCGGGTCTCGACGCCGCACAGCTCCCAGATGATCCAGTCGGCCGCCTCGATCCACCGATCTGCCCGCGCGTACGTCGCCGGGTCCTCTTCCAGCAGTTGCAGCCCCTTGGCGAACTGCCACTCCGCGGAGATCCGGCCGCCGTACCGCGCCAACCAGGTCTCGCCCCGTTCGCGTGCCAGGGCGTTGATCCGGTCGGCGTGCGGTTGCGCGGCGTGGTGCTTCCACAGCTTCGGATAGGCGTGCGGGCGGTCCCGCAGATCCGGCAGTTCGCACAATGGGACGCCGTCCCGGGTGGTCGGCAGCACGGTGCAGGCGGTGAAGTCCGTGCCGATGCCCACCACGTCCCCCGGCGCCACCCCGCTGGCCCGTAGCGCCGCCGGAACCGCCCGGCGCAGCACCTCGCGGTAGTCATCCGGGTCCTGAAGGGCCCAGTCCGGGGGCAGCGGGACGCCGCCAGCCGGTAGCACCGTGTCGATGACCGCGTTGGCGTAGGGATGCACCGCGCTGCCCAGCTCGGCGCCGTCCGAGACCCGCACCACCACGGCGCGGCCGGAAAGGGTGCCGAAATCAACTCCCACAACACAACGCTCGGGCGTGTTAGCGTTAACATACGGGGGCGGATTGGACGACACGGATGGTCCTTTCATTACCTAGCGCGGTAGGGGGCGGTGCTGTCCCTGATCACGAGTTCCGCCGGCACGGTGTCCGTGCCGGCAACTCGCGGGGCGCCGTCGATCTGCTCCAGCAGTCGGGTCAGGCTGCGCCGTCCGACCTCGGCGAAGTCCTGGCGCACGGTAGTCAGCGGCGGGGTGAAGTACGCCGACTCGGGGATGTCGTCGAAGCCGACCACGCTGACGTCTCCCGGCACGTCCCGGCCGGCCTCGCGGAGCGCCCGCAGCAGTCCGAGCGCCATCTGGTCGTTGCCGGCGAAGACCGCCGACAGTCCGGGGACCGCGGCCAGCCGCTGGCCGAGCAGGAAGCCGGAACGCGCACTCCAGTCACCCACCAGCGCGGGTGGCGCCGCCACCCCGCCCTCCTCCAGCGCCATCCGCCAGCCCCGCTCGCGTCCGCGCGCCTCGGCCCAGTCGACCGGTCCGCTGATGTGCCAGACCAGCGGATGCCCCAGGTCCAGCAGGTGCTGGGTCGCCTGGGCGCCGCCCGACTTCTGGTCGACGGCCACCACCGGCACGGGCACCTCCAGGGCACCCTCCACCGCCACCACCGGCAGATCGGCCGGGAGATTCACCAGCGCCTGCGCTGCGGAGAGCTCAGGCGCGATGATGATCACACCCTCCACCGACTGGCGCCGGAGCCGCTCGATCGCGTCCAGGATGGAGGACCGGACGAGGGAGCGAAGGCTGACCGTCGCCACGTGGTAGCCGGCCTGGTGGGCCGCGTCCTGGATGCCGATCAGGGTGGAGGCGGGGCCGTAGAGCGCGGTGTCGAAGCTGACCACACCGAGAGTGCGCGACCGGCCGGTAACCAGGGCGCGAGCCACCGAGTTCGGCTGGTAGTTGAGCTTGCGGATGGCTTCCTCGACCCGCCGGCGGGTGTCCGGGGAGACCCGGGGGTTGTCGTTGAGCACACGGGACACCGTCTGGTGCGACACGCCGGCCAGGGCAGCCACGTCCGCCATCACTGGTGGTCGGGACCGGCCGCCGGGCTCCGGCCCGGATGGAAGCGACCCCGAACGGGGTGGGCGCCCCGCGACATCTCCCACTGACGGTTCCCATCGATAGTATGGATTACGCCGGCACCGCGCCGCCCGCTGTGGCGGCCGTCGCGGATGGCTTCACTGTGACCGTTAACATGCCAGCGGTCAAGGGCCAAGAATTTCAGTAGTGTTACGGCAGGCGTTTCCCCAGGCGTTGTCGCGGAGCCATGACGATCGCGGGCGAGCTCGCCTCGCACACCGGGCTCTGCAGGCCGTCAACGCCGGACCTGCGGAGGTCGGGCGCCCGCTGAGAGGACCACGGCGGCGAAGCATCTGCGCCGCCGAGCGGCCAGGCAGCTTCCTGCCATGGCGTCAGCCGTCAGCTGACAGTTACAGTTGGGTCTTGATGTGTGCGCTAACATCGCGCCAACCTCACCGCGCAACGGCCCCGCCCCGCCCTGCAGCAGCTGTCAGACCCCAGCCGCCGCGGGTCACGCCGATCCTCGACCCGGGCACGGAGATCGGCATCCACGCCCACGAGAACCTGTCCCTCTCCGTGGCCAACAGCGTCATCGCCGTGGAGGAGGGCACCACCCGCGTCGACGCGTCACTCGCCGGCCACGGCGCCGGCGCCGGTAACTGTCCGATCGAACCGTTCATCGCCGTGGCCACCGTGCAAGGCTGGCAACACGGCTGCGACCTGTTCGCCCTCCAGGACGCCGCCGACGACCTCGTCCGCCCGCTGCAGGACCGGCCCGTCCGCGTCGACCGGGAAACCCTCACCCTCGGCTACGCCGGCGTCTACTCCAGCTACCTGCGCCACGCCGAAACCGCCGCACGGCACTACGGTCTCGATGCCCGGGACATCCTGCTGGAAGTCGGCCGGCGCAAACTCGTCGGCGGGCAGGAAGACATGATCCTGGACATCGCCCTCGACCTGAGCCGGAGCTGATCGTCCGACGAGGCGAAGGTCAGCCAACCGGTACCAGCGCTGACGCGTCCGCCACGCAACGGATGGGCTCACGCTGCGCGAGGAACTCACATCAGCGGGGCCGGTGGCTCGGGCTCTCGCCCGCGAGCGCGCCGCGCGTCCGCGACGACGATCCCGCCCAGCACCGCCGTGGCGCCGGCACCCGCGACCAGCGGAGGAGCATGCCACACGGCCGGGATCAGCAGGCCGAGGGCGAGGAGCCCGATCAGCCGTGACAGGGAGATCCGGCCGAAGACCTGCAGCTCGAAGGGAGCCCGTCCGAGCAGGAAAAGTGCCGGGCCGCCGAGGATCGCCACCAGCCAGTTCGGTTCCGGCCGGCCGGTGGGATCGATGATGTACAGCTCGAAGCCAGCACCAGCGAGGACGACACCGGAAATCATGATCATATGATTCAGGGCGGCCGCCACGGATTGCCGGGCCGGATTCCGGGCGGCGCCGATGGCCAGCGCCAGGACCAGGCCGGCCCGGTAGAAGTAGATGCGCCACAGCTGCACGATGCCGATGAAGGCCAGGCCGAACCCCATCCCGTGCGGGAGAGCGAGGTCGCTGTCGGAGAACGCCCGGCCGGACACGAAGACGGCCTCACCCAAGCTGATCAAGAAAATCTGCTGCAACCGCTCGGCCAGGTGCTCGCCCGCGACCTGTCTGCCGGCCCATTGACTGAAGCCGACCACGAACCCGGGGAACTCGATGGCCAGCGCGAGTGCCCACAGCCCACCCCGTAGCAGCCGGTCGTGCACCAACGCTCCAGCACCGTCGTTGTCGTTGTTGACCAATTTGTTTTTGGATATCGTCAGCCGGTCAAGGTCATGGAGATAGTCTGGCCGGCGACCGCCCTCTACCTTGGCCCAGCAGCCGTCCTGGCCTACAGAAAGTGGGGTAGACCCCAGTCTCCCCGGTGGCTGGACCGGCACGGCAACCCGCCCAGGAGGTCGCGACATGCTCCGACGATAATCCAAATTTATCATTGAGGTGATCTCAGCAAGGTTCGGCGGCCGAGTGGGGATGACACGGGCGTAACGTCCATA
>NZ_JBHSBP010000109.1:0-7579 GCF_042650725.1 Micromonospora sp. GCM10011541 | reverse complement strand
AAGCCACCGTGCACGTCGCCGCGATCAACGAGTGGCTGTGACCGACTTCGACACAGGCTCTAGCGGGCCGCCCGCTTGTGGAACGAGTGCTTGGCCCACAGGTAGGACAGCAGCGAGATTGCCGCGCACCAGGCCAGCGCGATTGCCGCGCTGTTGCCGATTCCCGTGCCGAGCAGCAGCCCGCGCAGCGTCTCGATCACCGGCGTGAATGGCTGGTAGTCGGCGAACCACCGCAGGCCGGCGGGCATGGTGTCGGTGGGCACGAAGCCGCTGCCCAGGAACGGCAGGAGGGTCAGGAACATGGGCAGGTTGCTGGCGGTCTCGACGCTGTCGCTGACCATGCCGAGCGCGACCGACAGCCAGATCAGTGCGAACGCGATCGCGGCGAGCACGCCGGTGGCGGCGAGCCACTCGATCGGGGTGGCGGTGGGGCGGAAGCCGATGGCCAGTGCGATGGCGAGCACGACGGCGATGCAGAGCATGGTCTGTATCAGGCTGCCGAGGACGTGTCCGGTCAGGAGGGCGGCGCGGGAGATGGCCATGGTGCGGAAGCGGTCGACGATGCCTTCGGTGATGTCCATCGCGATGGAGATGGCGGTGCCTTGCGCGGCGCCGGTCACGCTGAACACCAGGATGCCGGGCACCAGGTAGTTGATGTAGGCGCCGCGGTCACCGCCTCCGCCGGGAAGTCCGGCGCCGAGCGTCTCGCCGAAGACGTAGACGAACAGCAGCAGCAAGATGACAGGGAGGGCGATCAGCATCCCGGTCAGCGAGGGGTAGCGCTGCATGTGGCGGACCTGTCGGCGGAGCATGGTCGTCGAATCGGCCAGGGTGTAGGCGAGGCTGGTCATCGGTGTCCCTCGGTGATGTCGTGTCCTGCGGCGGCGGATGCGGGCGTGCCGGTGAAGGCGAAGAAGACGTCGTCGAGGTCGGGGGTGTGGATCGAGAGTTGGTCGACCTCGACGTGTGCGTCGTCGAGCCGGTCGAGCACGTTCCGCAGTGAGCGGACGTCGCCGTCGCTGGGGATCTGCAGGGTGAGGGCGTCGTCGTCGCGCTGGGCGACGGTGAGTGTGCGGGCGGCGGTGTGCAGCGCGGTGGGGTCGGTGAAGCGCAGCAGGATGTGTCCGCCGGGGATGCGGCGCTTGAGTTCGTCGGGGGTGCCCTCGATGACGATGCGGCCGTGGTCGAGTAGGGCGATGCGGTTGGCGAGCTGGTCGGCTTCGTCGAGGTACTGGGTGGTCAGGAACACGGTGATGCCCTCGGCGACGAGTCCGCGGATGATCTGCCACATCGCGTGCCGGCTGCGGGGGTCGAGGCCGGTGGTGGGCTCGTCGAGGAAGATCAGGCGCGGGTCGCCGACCAGGGTCATCGCCAGGTCGAGGCGGCGGCGCATTCCGCCGGAGTAGACGGAGGCGGGCTTGCGGGCAATCTCGCCGAGGTCGAAGCGGTCTGTCAGCTGGGCGATGCGGCGCCTGCCCTCGGTGCGGCCGAGGTGGTGCAGGTCGGCCATCAGCTTGAGGTTCTCCTCACCGGTGAGGAGGTTGTCGACGGCGGAGAACTGGCCGGTCACGCCGATCGCCGCCCGTACTCTGTCGGGCTCCTTGGCGAGGTCGTGGCCGGCGACGCGGATCGATCCGTCGTCGGCGGGCACCAGGGTGGACAGGATCCGCACCATGGTGGTCTTGCCCGCGCCGTTGGGCCCGAGCAGCGAGAAGACCGTTCCCTCGCTGACCACGAGGTCGATGCCGTCGAGGACGACCGTGTCCCCGAACGTCTTGCGTAGGCCGGACACCGAGATGGCCGGCCGCGTCGCGGTGGTTACCGCCATTGCTCCTCCACTGATCAAGGGCTTGCATGAGTACGGTGGCGCGCACCATCGCCGGTCAGGCCAGAAGAGCAAGACCGGGGTAAGAAGGCGCGTCATCCCCGGTCCGGGTGGTTCGCCCGTGACCGATTCAAACGGTGGGTGGGACGCGTCAGGAGCGGTGGATCACGATGTCGCCGAACGCGGTGCGAGCCCGCACTTCGGCCTTCTCGTCGGTGTCGGCGGGACCGGCGGTCGCGTCCAGGTCGTTGCGAACCTTGCCAAAGTGGGTGTGCAGGTCGAGCCGGGCTGCGGTACCACGCCGGACACCGACCTCGATGCGCCCGGCTGCCGTGCGCAACGTCGCCGACCCACGGACCAGCTCACCGATGCGGATATCGCCGTTGGCGGTGTTCGCCGTGACCGAGGCGGCAGCGTGCTCGGCGGCGACGTGGCCGTTGGCGGCGCGGACCCGCAGCTCCCCGCCGGCCTCTCCGATCCACGTGTCGCCGTTGCCGTTCTTGAGCACGGCGTGCCCGCCGACGGCGCGGACGCTGAGCTTTCCGGAGCCGGTCGTGACCTCTACGTCGCCTGCCACGTTCTCGGCGATGGCCGCACCGTAGCCGGTGTGGAGGCTGAGTTTGCCGGCGTCCTCGACCTGCAGGTCGCCGGCGCCGGTTTTGAGACGGCAGTCGGCCAGCGAGCCGGAGCAGCTGATTGCACCGACGCCCAGCTTCCCGTCCACTCCGGAGCCGGCCGGTAGGTCGATGGTCACCTCGACGGAGCCGGTCCTGCCGAAGATGCCGAAGCCGGGTTGCTTGGGCCCGCGGACCACGAGGCGGCCGGAGGCGTACTCCACATGGGTTTGCGCGGCTGCGCGCACATCGCGGTCGTCGGATTCGTCGGCCGGTCGCACCTGCACGACGGTGTCGGTTCGCGGGCCGGCGGTGATCCGCACGTCACCGGCGACGAGTTCGACCGATGCCGAGATCGGTCCGGGGGTGTCGAAGGATGGCATGCTGCTTCCCTCTCGGGTAGTCGGTGGGGCCGGCGCTGCTAGCGCACCCAGCCGGTGAAGCGCTGACCGCCGGTGGGGACGCCGGATCGCCGGGGGGTGTCCGCCCGGTGGTGCTGGCTGTCGGTGTCGACGGCAGCGGCTGCAGCCCGGATCAGCCAGGTGTTGATCGAGACGCCGGCGCGGGCGGCCGCGTGCTCGACGCGCGCCTTGAGGTGCTCCGGCAGGCGCAGGCTGATCCGCACGGTCGCCTCGTCCTCGCCGCCTGGAGGTAGCTGCGGCACCGGGTTCGGCGGGGCCGCCGCTGCCGCCTCTGTGTCGTCGGCCCACTGCTCGGCTGGCGGTGGCGTCACGACGAAGCTGGGCTCCCGGTCACGCAGGCGCAGGTCAACCGAACCGGGCGCGAGATCGCGAGTGATCTCGGTGGCCGCTTCGGAAAGCGCGTCCAGCAGGGCGAGCCGGACCGCGGACTCCAGCGGTGCGGTGAGCCGCTCGGCCAGTTCCCGGGCGTCGTCACCGCCTGCGGCGGCGGCTACCGCGAGCTGATGCCGGATCGCGTCAACGTAAGCGCGAAGTTCCATGACACCACTATGGCATCACCTTGATGCCATCGCAATGGGAGTGATGCCATCGCGCGCAGGTTTCCGTTGGAACCATGCCGAGCGTGGGTCGCGGACGGGTAGCCGGCAGCCCAGCATCTGCGCGTAGGGCGCCGAGCGAGGAGCTCTCCCCCACGGCCTCACGGCGGTCGCCAAGCACGCCCTGTCGGCAGGCACGACTGGTCTGCGGCGAGATTCGGCCTCCGCTGGGCCAAGCGGTTCCGAGCGCGGGACCGGCCGAAGCAACGCGGCGGGTCGTTGCCGTAGAGGGAGGGGTCCGGTCGTCACCGGGCGTAGACCCGGGTCACGGGGTGACAATCGCCGGATGGACCGGGTGCTCAACCTGCTGGTGGCGCTGCCGCCCGCCCTGGTGCTGGTCTTGGTTTTCCTGCTCCCGGCGCTGGAGGCGTCGACCTTCCTCGGCCTGGTTGTGCCGGGGGAGGTTGCCGTGCTGGTCGGCGGAGTCCTCGCCCACGACGGGAGGCTGCCGCTGTGGGCGGTAATGGCCGCGGCGCTGGTCGGGGCGGCCCTCGGCGACCAGGTGGGTTATCTGGTTGGCCGCCGCTACGGCCGGCGGCTGCTGGACCGGACGCCGCGCCGGTTCGTTCGATCTGGGGAGCTGCGCCGCGCGCTCGACCTGGTCCGTCGGCGGGGCGCCACAGCGGTGGTGCTCGGCCGCTGGGCGGCCGCGCTGCGGGCGCTGGTGCCGGGCCTGGCCGGCATGAGCGGGATACCGCAGCGCACGTTCACACTGGCCAACGTTACCGGCGGGACGCTGTGGGCAGTGGCGGTGGCCGCGCTCGGTTACCTGGCCGGCGCCTCGTATCGTCTGCTAGAGCGGCGGCTCGGCCTGGGCGGGGAGGTGCTGCTCGCGGTCGTGGCGCTGGTGATCGCGGTACGGATCTGGGCCGGCCGGCGGGCGGCGCGCCGTGAGCGGGCTTTGCAGGAAACCGACGAGGCCCAGTGACGGCCCGGGGTCGGTGACGGCCGGGGCACCCGGCGGACGGGCGATTCGTGACCGTGGTTGGCAGGGCCGGCGCAGGCCGAGAACCCGGCGGCATGTTCATCGACACCGCCGACGTCGGCGTTCGGCGCGGGGGTGCGTGCGATCAGCGGACGGTAACGACGGCATCGGCGGAACAGCCGGTTGGCGCCGGCGCCCGCACGCCGGCCACGCTGACCGGGCCGCCGTCCGGCAGGGCGTGCCGTACGTCCCGAGCGGCACCGGCTATGGCGGATGGTCGGAGAGCTTAGCTGTCGGGGTCGAAGGCGCCGTCAAACTCGAACACGGGGTTGGGGACGTCGTGGCCGTTGCTGTCGGTGATGGTGGCCATGCCGACAAGTTTCGACGGGCCACCGGCGGGTCTTGGTGAGGTGGACGGCGTTGACCGCCAGCACATCGCTCATGGCCCGGACGCTAGAGATCACACATGAAGCCAGCATGAAACCGCTCGGCCGTCAGGGGCGGCTCGCCGCGCGCCGACGACGGTGCGTCACCCCGCCAGACCGCCCAGCCGATCGCGGCGGCGGCGGCGGCGACTGCGTACCCCTGGTAGCGGTGCAGGTCGGCCTCGATCGCGCGGAGGTGGTCCCCGGCGAAATAGCCGGCGCTGGCCCACTCCGGGAGAAGGCGTCGACGTCCGCGTTGAGCGTGAGTTGGGTGACCACTACGGGGTGCTGCTCCAAGAGGCGGCGGCGGCCACGGTGCGTCGCCGAAATCGGCGCCGCGCAACTGTGGTTAGCCCAGCCCGGCCGTTCCATCACCCATTGGCGATCACGGTGAAGGTCCGGCCCCGCTCGAGCCTTCGGCCGAAGTCCGGCAAATCTCACCGCCGGTCCCGCGGCCGCAGGGCGGTACTAGGCGGTTGGCTGCGATGCGGCCAGCCCTCGTTTCCTCCAGATTGTCCCGTCAGCGGCGGCGGGTCAGCACGACGCCACAGGCGACCATCGCGGCATCGAGGACGTGCCAGATCGTGAGGGGGCACACTTGCGACACCGTACCGCCGGGCCGCTGCTACTCCTCGTCGGGTGCGCCCAGGTGTGGGCGGTGCTCCGAGATCCATGCCTCCACGTCGCGTTTCAGCCACACTGCGCCCATCCCGAGCCGGTCGTACGGCTTCGGGAAGTCCGGGCGGTCGATGATCTGCCGCGTCCGCTGGCGGCTGACGCCGAGGCGCGCTGCGATCTCCCCCGCTCCGTACAGGTGCCGTGGCATGGCCGCAGGGTAGCCACGCGGCAACTGGTCAAACCGCAGCTTGGCGAGTCGCAAGACGTCACGTTGCAGGATGCGCCTTGACAAGGGACAGCCATCGACCAACGATGAGCGCATGCCGCTGACCAGGACGTCGCGCCCGGTACCCGTAGGCCCACGACACCGTCGGGATTGGCGGAAGGGATGGTGCCGATGCACCTGCGGCCTACCGTGGCCGGCCCGGATCGCGGCCCCGTACCTCCGGCCGAACCGCCGACATACAAGGGGACCGCCCCGGCGCCGCCCCCGTCGTGGGGGCGGGAGGTGACGGCGCTGTACCCGCCGATCGGGCGGGCAGGGCACCTGACGCCCGCGCAGGCGCGACGGTCAGGCATCCAGCAGTGAACGGGGTACCGGCACGCCCCCACACACCGGTGCGCCCCCTCTGGCGGTGCCGCCGCTGCGGCTGCCCTTGGCCCTGCTCCCCAGCCCGCCTGGCCCTGTTGGTGGAATACAAGGACGCCCGCTCGTCGCTGGCCGTCTACCTAGGGCTCGCCCTCGCTGACGCCCTGGATGATCTGCACCGCCTGGGCCTTGACACCGGCGGGGTGCACGCCCGGTTCCTCGGCTGGCTCCGCGCCCGGGGCGGACCGCCGGCATCGGCTGAGGGACACAATTGCGGCAAGCCACAGGCGCGGGCCTAGTCTGGGCGGGGCGACCGATCGAATCGCCAGCAGGTTATCCGCGGCTGAAGGGGCCTGTGGGGCTGACAGCCGCAGTCGCCGTCGGAGCCGGGCATGACCGCCGTCGTGGGGAGACGGACACAGGATGTCGATGGATGCCGGACGCTCCCGAACTGGGTCGGTACGTCTGTGGTGCAGAAACATCCGGTCGCGACCGGGACCGAAGTCAGTTGCGGATTCCGCTGCCTCCTTGCTGCTTCTTCACCGTCTGCGCCCCATTGGCAATGCCGGCCGCTGGCCGGGTGTCGGGGATCTCCGGGCCGGCCGGTTGTCCGCCCGCCGTTCGGTGCGTCAGTCTCAGCGGGTGGTCATCCTGCTCAGCGCGTTCGGCATCGTGCTGCTCGGCGCCTTCGCCCAGGCGGTCAGCGGCTTCGGGTACGCGCTGGTGACCGTGCCGTTGCTGGCCGCCGTCGTCGACCCGCGCGGCGCCGTGGTGGTGTCGGCGCTGACCGGAATCGGGCTGACCGTCACCGCGGCCATCCGGGAACGCGCCCACGCCCGGTGGCGGGTCGCGGCGGCACTCACCGCCACCGCCCTGCTCGGCCTACCGGCCGGCCTGCTGGTTCTCGCGCTCGCGCCGGAGCGGCTGCTGAGCGCGCTGATCGCGGTCGTGGTGCTCGGCTGCGCCGCGCTGGTCTGGTCCGAGGCACGGATCCGCACCGGACGGATCGGTCTCGGGGCCATCGGCGTCCTCGTCGGGGTGCTAACCGCCGCCACCGGGACGAACGGGCCGCCGCTGGTCGCCGCGTTCCAGTCGCTCGGCTACGACCCGCGCACCTTCCGGGCCACCCTGGCGGCGACCTTCTCCGGCACCAGTCTGATAGGGCTGACGGGGTTCCTGCTGGCCGGTCAGGTACACGCCGATGTGGTGCGGATCTCCCTCGTGGCGCTCCCCGCGGTGCCGCTCGGCTGGTGGCTGGGAAACCTACTGTTCCACCGCATCGACCCCGTGATGTTCCGGCGGATCGTGCTGGTCGGGCTGCTCGGCAGCACCGGCGCCGCGCTCGCGAGCATGGCTGGCTGAGCCGGTCGTCCACGGACCCCTTCGACGGGTCAGCTGACGTTGGGGGCGAGGAAAGGGGTCAGGCCCGGTCCGTGAGGACCGGGCCTGAGGTGTTACTGCTGGTGCGCCGCCAGGGACTCGAACCCTGAACCCGCGGATTAAGTGAGCGTCCGGGAACTCGGTAGGGCGCGTGGTCACAAGGCGATGAAGCACGGCGTGTAGGG
>NZ_JBHSBP010000108.1:0-2705 GCF_042650725.1 Micromonospora sp. GCM10011541 | reverse complement strand
ACGTCTACACCGCCCTGCTCGCCGACTTCATCGCCCTGACCACTTGACCTCCATAGGAGCATCGGGATGGCAACCGGCTAGTTAATCCCACGCGTGCATCAGGAGTCGTCCTCGGCGATCAAGTCCGCACCGCGCCAGGCGAGCGCCATCGTCGGTGCGGCGGTGTTGCCGGAGACCTGGATCGGCAGGGATGAGGCGTCGATGACCCGCAGGCCGGACACTCCGCGCACGCGCAGCCGGGAATCGATCACGTCGTCGTCGTTGGGGCCCATCCCGTTCGCTCCGACGGCGTGATAGATCGTCGCGCCGGGCTCCTTCGCATAGGCGAGCACCTGCTCGTGCGTTGACACGGCCGGTCCCGGGTATTCCTCTTCCTGGATGAGGTCGGCGATCGGCGGTGCCGCAAACACCTCGCGAGCCTTGTCGAGCAGGGCCGAGGCCACCCTCTGGTCCTCCTCGGTCTCGAGGTAATGCGCATCGATCTCAGGGAGCGCATCGGGGTCGGCAGAGGTGATGTGGATGGAGCTCGTCGTGGTGGGCTTGATGCCGTAGCCCAGGAACATCACCCCGGAGTGCTTGGCTAGCTTGACCGAGTCGAAGCTGGTGGCGTCGAGCGCCAGTGGAACGAACAGGCCCTGGATGTCGGTGTGGTCGGCGTGCGCGGGTGATGACGCGATCCCTGCAAGGATGTTGTAACCGGCGTCCGCAATGGCGCCGCGTCGGGTCAGCAGGTACTTGAGGCCTTCCCAGCCCTGCTTCGGCAGGGTGTTGAGGTGCTCGGTCATCCCGACGGGTCGCTTGAACTTGACCTGCATGGTCGCACCGCGCTGCTCGATGACCCGCTCGCCCACGTTGGGGCTCTCGACGCGGAGCGCGACGCCGGCCCGGGAGAGAACGTCTCCGCGGCCGATGCCGGACCGCTCGAGCAGCATGGTGCTTTCGACGGTGCCGGCCGAGACCAGCACCTCGCGGCGCGCCCGGAACTCGACCTGCCGGCCGCGTCTCCGTGCGCGCACGCCGACGACACGGTTGCCGTCGAAGAGCAGCTGGCCGACTCGGGTGCGGTCCAGCACGGTCAGGTTGGCGCGGTGGCGGATCGGGCGGAGGAAGGCGCTGGCAGCCGAGACGCGCACCCCGTTCTTGATGCTCGACGGGGTCATGCCGATCCGTTCGCCGGATTCGGCGTTGGTGTCCGCGACGACCTTCAGTCCGATGGAGCGGGCCGACTCCAGCACGAGCTTGGCGGCCTCGTCGGCCTCGGGCAGCGAGACACCGTACGGTCCGCCGGCGCCGCGCATGGGGGATGCGCCGAGCTGGTGGTCCTCCATCTGGAGATAGATGGGCAGGATCTCGTCCCATCCCCAGCCCGGGTTACCCAGCTTGACGAGCTCGTCGTAGTCGTCCTTGAACCCGCGCGTGTACATCATGCCGTTGACGGTTGTGGAGCCGCCCATGACCTTCCCACGGGTCCAGGGCTCGCCTGTCCCGTCCGACTTGAAGGGCTTCGTCGGATAGTGGTACGTGTAGCGATCGCCGTTCAGCGTGAAGTAGAAGCCCTTCGGGACGTACAGCATGGGGTTCAGGTCCCGTCCGCCGTACTCGAGCAGCAGGACCGACACGGTCGGGTTCGCCGTCAGCCGGTTCGCCAGCACCGAGCCAGCAGCACCGGCACCGACAACGATGTAGTCGAACGCATCCTCATGACCCATGAGAAACGCTCCTTCGCGCTATGCGGCCTCACCCATGTGGTGAAGAGTCGTCTCCCACCGATAGTATCGGGACTCAGTCCCAAAACAAATCGGAACTCAGTCCCAAAACAAGGACTTAGCTCCCGATCTGGTCCAGCCACGCCTGGAGAGGGCCGAGCAGCGCATGCAGCTCACGCTCGATCTCGTCCAGGACGGTCTCGGTGCGCGTGTCCCGTCCGGCCCTACGGCGCAGCATGGAACGAATCAGCGCCTGGGTTGCCGCGCCCAACATGGCGGCCGCGAGCTCACCCCGCGCCCCGGGAAGCCGCTTGGCGGCAAAGCCGGCCACCACGGCCGCCCAGCGAGACCAGCGCACCGACTCCTGCTCCTGGAGGGCCTGCTCCTCTTGCGCGACGAACCTGCGAAGCCACACGCCGCGCGGGTCGCCGCTCTCCCGCATCGCCTGCATGACCCCGTGAATGATCGCCGTCGTCAGGGGCTCCGCGAGTGGGCGCTCGGCAAGGGTGGCAGGCAGACGGTCGAGATGATGGTCGAAGGGCAGCCAGAGAACGTCGGCCTTCGCCGGGAAGTAGCGGAAGAAGGTGGATCGACCGATTCCGGCGGCGGCGGCAATGTCATCGACGGTGGTCTGTTCGAAACCACGCGCCAAGAAGAGCTCGACGGCGACCGCTTCCACGTCCTGGCGCGACGACACCGGGGGTCTCCCCAGGGGACGCTTAGTTGCCACGAATTTCTCCTAGTTCGAGCGTTATCAGGATGAGCATCACCTTCGTGGAGCGGCACCGCCGACTTCACCACCCCCCGGGCACCAGGGGGACGGTGGCGGATAACCACAGACCCGAAGTGCGTCCATCTCATCCTCGCAGTCCAGCTCTCCAGCGAGCAGGTCGGCGTGGTGCGTCATTATGGCCCTGACGACACGAAGGTCGTCTTAGTGAGCGTCCGGGAACTCGGTAGGGCGCGTGGTCACAAGGCGATGAAGCACGGCGTGTAGGG
>NZ_JBHSBP010000107.1:0-9566 GCF_042650725.1 Micromonospora sp. GCM10011541 | reverse complement strand
AGTCTTGAAGGGGATCGGCCCGGCGGCAGTGGCCTGCTCGGGCGTCCGGGGGTGTAACGACCCCCGCCCGCCAGCCATTCCACCGCCGGGGTGCCCCACCCACGGGACGCCGGGCCATGCACCGGACATCAGGCACAGAACGTCCCACCGGAACCGGACAGCCCGCCCAGGTCGCCCACAAGCGCCCACGGACCGCCCGACGACCCGCCGGGCTCGACCGGCCCGGATCCGCACAGTGGCAGATAGGAGCTCCTGGCGGCCGGTCGGCGTCCAGTCGCGGGTGTGCGCGAGAAGGGATCTCGCGCTCGGCGCCCGACGTCGGGTGTGGACGGGATGCAGCGTCTGCCACCATGTCGGTCATGGAGATCTGGCACAACCCGGCCTGCTCGAAGTGCGCCGCCGCCCGGGCCACCCTCGACGAGGCGCGGGTGCCGTACCGGCTGCGGGCGTACCTGGACCAGCCGCCGAGCGAGGCCGAGCTGACCGAGGTGCTACGCCGGCTCGGCGCCCACGCGTGGGACATCTGCCGGACCGGTGAGCCGGTCGCGGTCGCCCAGGGGATTGCCGACTGGCCGCGCGACGCCGCCGAGGAGCCCCGCTGGATCGCGGCGATGGTCGCCCACCCGGAGCTGATCCAGCGCCCGATCCTGTTGCTGGACGACGGCGGAGCGGTGGTTGGTCGTACCGCCGAGGCGCTCGACGCGGCGGCGCGCAGGACGGCCCGCGACGGCGGGTGAGCGGCGCGGGCGCCGGGTCAGGGCCGGTCGTCGGCCGGCGTCGCGGCCCCCGCGGCCTTCGCGTGCCGCTCGCGCAGCCGGTCCCGGACCTCCTCCGGGGTGTACGCCCGTCGCCGCCGCTCCGCCCGGGCGATGACCACCCCGGACGCCGCGACGCCGGCGAGGCCGGCCAGTCCGAGCACCTTCCACCACCGCATCCGTTGCCGCATCCGCATAGGGTAGTCGTCCATGAGCATCAGTCTGGACGAGGCCGTGGAGCTGACCCGGACCGGTGACGTGTGGGTGTTCCGCGGCCGCAGCGTCCCCGATCGCGCGATCCAGTTCACCACCAACAGCCCGGTGAACCACGTCGGGATGGCCGTGGTGCTCGACGACATGCCGCCGCTGATGTGGCATGCCGAGCTGGGCCGCTCCCTGCCGGACATGTGGACCGGCAGCCATCAGCGCGGCGTCCAGCTGCACGACCTGCGGGACGCGGTCTGCGTCTGGGCGAACCGGTACGGGCAGCGCGCCTGGCTGCGCCAGCTCGAACCGCCGGCCGACGCCGCGATGGAGGAGGCGGTGCTGCGGACCGTCGCCCGCCTCGACGGCACGCCCTTCCCGTCCACCGCGCAGCTCGCCTGGCGCTGGGCCCGGGGGCGGGTGCCCAACCTGCGCCGCCGGACACCCTCCACGCCGGACGGTGGCGGGGTGCCGGTGCGCGACCGGGCGCTGGAGACGGCGTACTGCGCCGAGGTGGTGGCGGTGACGTACGAGGCGATGGGGCTGCTGCCCGCCGGCCGCCGTCCCAACTGGTACGACCCGGGGCGGTTCTGGAGCGGCGACGACCTCGACCTCACCGGTGGCGCGCAACTCGGCGCCGAGATCGAGGTACGCATTCCGCCGCGCTGACCAGGTTTGCCGTGGCGCGTGCGCGGCAATTGAGAGCGACGTGAAGGCCTCGACGGATCTCGACACGCTCACCGACTTCTTCGACCGGTACGGCGTGGCGTTGACCGCCGGCGACGTGCCCGCCATCGCCGGCTGCTACGCCCTGCCCGGGCTGGTGGTCGCGGACACCTACAGCTTCTCGTTCACCTCGCCGGCCGCGGTGGCGCTCTCCTTCGTCGGCGCGGCCCCGGACTATCAGGAGCGCCAACTCGTCGCGGCGAACGCGCAGTTCGAGGACGTGCAGCAGATCTCCGCGCTGCTCACCGAGGTGGCGGTGCGGTGGGAGTTCCTGGACAGCCAGGGCGGGGCGGTGCCGGGCGAGCGCTACCGCTACCTGCTGCGGGCCACCGAGGACGGCCCGGCCATCTGCACCGTCATCCGCACCGCCTGACGGGTGCCGCCCCCGGACAGGAAGGGGTCGTGGCGGCGAGGAGGCCGGCGGGCACCCGTTCGGCGGGGATCAGCGCGGGCACGGTCGTGAGTAGACCCAAACCGCCGCCTGTCGCCAGCCGTTTTCCGCCTCCCGCCCGCCGCACGGCCGGATCGGGGTGGGCCCGCTGTCCCCGCCCGATCGCGCTGGCTACGCTGGCGCGTCGGCTCCGGCGAGGGGGGACCTGATGAGCATGCGGCGCGACGAACGGTCGGGGTCGTCGTCCGTACCGAGGGTGCTGACGTCGGTGCCCTGGGTCGTGGTGTTGCTGGGCGTCAGCCTGCTGACCGTCCTGCTGCTCGTGGCCCTGCTCTCCCTGCGCGGGCCGGAGCGACAGTCGGCGTCGCCGGCGCCGGCCCCGCCGATCTACCTGCCCACCGTGGCGGAGACGACGACGTCCCCCGCGCCGACCGACGCCCCGCTGATCGCCGTCGACACCACCGCCTCGCCGACCGTCTCCGCCAGCAGCACCCCGTCGCGGCGGGCCAGTTCCGCCCGGCCGTCCGCCTCGGCGTCGGCGCCCGCCACGGCGGCCGCCCCACGGACCGGCGCGCTGGCCGCGCGCTACCAGGCCACGGCGAGTGGGCGGGACTACTTCGAGGCCCGGCTGACGGTCAGCAACGGGTCCGCCCGGGGTCAGGACTGGCGGGTGGAGCTGCTCTTCACCGGCAATGTGAAGGGCATCCAGGCGTCCTCCGGCTCGGGGCTGTCGGTGACCTCGCAGGGCAACGGTTGGTTCGTGCTGCGCGGCACCGATCCGCTCGGCGCCGGGCAGAGCGCCGTGGTGCAGATGCGGTTCAGTCGTACGGGCAGCGGTGATCGGCCAGGTCAGTGCACCGTCAACGGCAACGCGTGCACCATCGGCTGACCGCACGCCTGCCCGGGACCGGGCACTTTCCGGCATTGGTCCCGATCGCTACGCTCACCCGACGGGACCGACAGGGGAGGGGCCATGTCCGGCACGCGTCGCACCCGGCCATTGCCCGGCGCCAGTACCGCGATCGCCTCCTCGCCCTGGATCGTGGTGTCGATCGGCGTGATCGTGATGGTGGTGTTGCTGGTCCTCGCGCTGGCCTCGACCCGCGGGCGGCGGCCGTACATCGATGCCCGGCCGGGTCCGCCGGTCGCCACCATCCCGCTGCCCGGCCTGCCACCCGGCACACCGTCCCGCGCGGCGTCGACCAGGACCCCGCCGGCGGTGCCCGGACTGTCGCCACGGTCGACCGTCCTGCCGAGCACCGGCCGGCCGACGTCGAGCGCGTCGGCGCGCGCGGGTGGTGGTGGGGGCACCGAACGGCCGACCCCACCCCCGGTGCGCCCGTCGGTGACCGGGCGATACGGGGTGGCCAACACCTGGGACGGCGGTTTCCTGGGTGAGGTGCTGATCGTCAACGCCGACTCGACGCCCCGCGGCTGGACGGTGCGGCTGGCGTTCCCCGAGGGACGGATAGTCGCGTTCTGGGTGGCCGGTGCGGAGGGGGGAAGTGGCCGCGTGTCCGACGGCGTCCTGACGTACCGGAGTGGGGCTGACCTGGCGCCCGGAAGGTCGGTGCCGCTGCAGTTCCAGGTCGAGAACACCCGCACGACCCGCCCGGAACTCTGCACCGTCAACGACTCGCGCTGCTCCGGCTTCTGACCCGGCGCGCGGTCCACGTCGCCGGCCGATGGTGGCCGCATCCTGATCACCGTCCGCAATGGTCCCGAGCGGCACGGTCGATGCTCTGTTTCGCAAGGTGACTGCTTTGTTGCGACTTGGTTTGCAAGGTATTGCAGAATGTTTCGGCAAGGGCTAGCGTGCGGGCGAATCAGCGACCAGAGGAAGGCCGTCGATGAAACCCCCGCCGATATCCCGCAAGGCCCTGCTCGCCTTGGTCTCCACCCTCACCCTCGCCCTCGTCGGCGTGCCGGTCGCCGTTCACCAACTGGGCGCCGACGCCACCGACGGCTCCTCCCGCGCCGACCTCCTCGCGGCCGCCGGCGCGGCGCAGTGGCGCGAGGAACCGTCCGCCGAGGCCCTGCTCAAGGCCGGTGCCAACAGCGCGCAGGCCGACCAGTTCTACTTTGTCCTGCCGGACCGCTTCGCCAACGGCGACCAGCGCAACGACACCGGCGGCCTCACCGGTGACCGGCTGAGCACCGGGCTCGACCCGAAGGACAAGGGCTTCTACCACGGCGGCGACCTCAAGGGCGTCATCAACAAGCTCGACTACATCGATGGGCTCGGCACCACGGCGATCTGGCTCGCCCCGATCTTCAAGAACCGGCCGGTGCAGGGCACCGGCGCGGACGTCTCCGCCGGGTACCACGGCTACTGGATCACCGACTTCACCCAGGTCGACCCGCACTTCGGCACCAACGAGGAGCTGAAGCGGCTGGTCACGCTCGCCCACCAGCGGGGCATCAAGGTCTACCTCGACGTCATCGTCAACCACACCGCCGACGTCATCAGGTACGCCGAGGACAGGTACGCGTACGTCGACAAGAAGACAGCGCCCTACCAGGATGCGCAGGGGCGGGCCTTCGAGGACCGCAACTACGCCGACGGCACCCGGGACTTCCCGAAGGTCGACCTGACGTCGTTCCCGTACACGCCGACGTTCGCCAGCGCGGCGGACGCGAACGTCAAGGTCCCGGCCTGGCTGAACGACCCGACCATGTACCACAACCGCGGTGACTCGACCTTCGCGGGCGAGAACAGCGAGTACGGCGACTTCTTCGGCCTGGACGACCTGTGGACCGAGCGTCCCGAGGTGGTGCGCGGGCTGACCAAGGTCTACGGCGACTGGATCGGCAGCACCGGCGTCGACGGCTTCCGGCTGGACACCGTCAAGCACGCCAACCTCGACTTCTGGCCGCAGTTCAGCCAGGGCATCGAGCGGGCCGCCGAGCAGGCGGGCAAGAAGGACTTCTTCATGTTCGGCGAGGTCTACAGCGCCGACCAGGAGATCGAGTCGACGTACGTCCGGAAGGGCGGTCTGCCCGCCACCCTCGACTTCTCCTTCCAGGAGGCCGCCCGCGGCTACACCGCCGCCGACGGCTCCGCCAAGGCGCTCGCCGACATGTACGCCCGGGACGACCTCTACGCCGCCCGGGACACCGACGCCAACCGGCTGACCACCTTCCTCGGCAACCACGACATGGGCCGGATCGGCTCGTTCATCGCCGCGACCGGCGGCGACGACGCCAGCCAGCTGCGCCGCGACCAGCTCGCCCACCAGCTGATGTTCCTCACCCGCGGCCAGCCGGTCGTCTACTCCGGCGATGAGCAGGGCTTCACCGGCCCGGGCGGGGACAAGGACGCCCGGCAGGACATGTTCGCCAGCGAGACGGCGGACTACCTCGACGACGACCTGATCGGCACCACCCGCACCCACGCCAGCGACCAGTACGACAAGAGCCACCCGCTGTACCGCACCATCGCGGAGCTGGGCGAGCTGCGGCAGGCCCACCCGGCGCTGCGGGACGGCGTCCAGGTCACCCGGTACGCGGCCGACGGGCCGGGCGTCTTCGCCTTCTCCCGGATCCTGCCGTCCGACCGCACCGAGTACGTCGTGGCGGTCAACAACGCCGCCACCGCGCAGACTGTCTCCGTGGACACCTGGTCGGCCGGCGCCACCTTCGCCGGCGTCTACGGCGGTTCGGCCACCTCGACGGCCGCCGCCGACGGCAAGCTGAGCCTGACCGTGCCGGCGATGTCCGCCGTGGTGCTCGAGGCCGACCGCGCCATCCCGCAGGCCGGCGCCGCGCCGGGCATCACCATCACCGCGCCGGGCGACGCCCCGGTCGCCACCAAGGCCGCCGTCACCGCCCAGGTCACCGGCGACCCGCTGGCCACCGTCACCTTCGCCGCCCGGGTCCCCGGCGGCAAGTGGACGCTGCTGGGCAGCGCGCACAAGGCCCCGTACACCGTCCACCACGACCTGGCCGGACTGGCCGGGGGGACGAAGGTCGAGTACAAGGCCGTGGTCCGCGACGGCAAGGGCCGGGTGGCCAGCGCCCGCGCCACCGGCGTGGTCGGCACCCCGGCGCAGAGCGCCTCGCGGGACTGGGCGGTGGTGCACTACCAGCGCCCGGCCGGCGGGTACGACGACTGGGGCCTCTACACCTGGGGCGACATCGACCCGGCGTACGCCACCGAGTGGCCCAAGGGGCAGCCGTTCGCCGGTGAGGACTCGTTCGGCCGGTTCGCCTGGGTCAAGCTGAAGCCCGGCGCCAAGTCCGTCGGCTTCCTCGTGGTCGACTCCAACGGCAACAAGGACGTCGGCAACGACCGCACCATCGACGTGACGCAGACCGGCGAGGTCTGGGTCAAGCAGGGCGACGGCGCGCTCTACCCGACCCGGCAGGCCGCCACCGGCGAGCCCGATCCGGCGGTGGACCAGAGCACCGCGGTGATCCACTGGCGCAAGGCCGACAACAACTACGACGGCTGGGGCCTGCACCTGTGGGACGGCGCCGCCAACCCGACCGACTGGGGCAGCCCGCTCAAGCCGGAGAAGGTCGACTCCTTCGGCGCGGTCTTCCGGGTGCCGCTGGCTGCCGGGGCGACCGGGCTGAGCTACATCATCCACAACGGCGACACCAAGGATCAGCCCGACGACCAGCGGCTGGACTTCGCCACCGCCGGGCACGAGGTCTGGCTGCTCGCCGGGGTCAAGGGGCGGCTGCTGCCCGCCACCTCCTCCGGGTTCGCCAAGGACGTCGACATCACCAAGCAGAGGGCGCAGTGGATCGACCGGTCCACCGTCGCCTGGGAGACCGGGCCGACCGACGGCAAGCGGTACGCCCTGGTCGCCGCCCCGACCGGCGGGCTGAGCATCGCCGACGGTGAGCTGGCCGGGACGTACGTCACGCTGCCGTTGCGGGCGCAGCGCAACGGGCTCACCGAGGCCCAGCGGACGGCCTACCCGCACCTGTGGGCCTACCACGCCTTCAGCCTCGACCAGGCGGACCTGGCGAAGGTGCCGGCGGCGCTGCGCGGGCAGCTCGCGGTGACCGAGCGGGACGCCGAGGGCACGCTGCTCGGCGCGACCGGGGTGCAGATCCCCGGCGTGCTCGACGACGTCTACCGGGCCGCCACCACGGCGAATCTGGGCCCGACGTTCGCCGGCAACGTGCCCACCCTGTCGGTCTGGGCGCCCACCGCCCGCACCGTGGCGTTGCAGCTGTTCGACTCGCCGGCCGCCGAACCGAAGACGGTGTCGATGAGCCGCAACGACCGCACCGGCGTCTGGTCGGTGCGCGGCACCAAGGCGTGGCACGGCAAGTACTACCGGTACCAGGTGGAAGCCTGGCAGCCGGCGGTGCAGAAGATGGTCACCGCCGCGGTGACCGACCCGTACTCGGTGGCACTGGCACCGGACTCGACGCACAGCCAGATCGTCGACCTGAACGACCCGGGCCTCGCGCCGGCCGGCTGGGCGAAGCTGCGCAAGCCGGCGGCCGTGCCGTCGTCGAAGGCGCAGATCCAGGAGCTGTCGGTCCGGGACTTCTCCGTCGCGGACGCGAGCGTGCCGGCCGAGCGGCGGGGCACCTACCTCGCCTTCACCGACCCGAACACGGTCGGCATGAAGCACCTGAAGTCGCTCGGCGACGCGGGGGTCAACTACCTGCACCTGCTGCCGGCGTTCGACTTCGCCACCATCCCCGAGAAGCGAGCCGACCAGCAGCAGCCCGCCTGCGACCTGGCCGCGCTGCCGCCGGACTCCGACAAGCAGCAGAAGTGCGTCGCCGCGGTGGCCGAGAAGGACGGCTTCAACTGGGGATACGACCCGCTGCACTACACCGTGCCGGAGGGCGGCTACGCCGTCGACCCGGCCGGGGCGCAGCGGACCACGGAGTTCCGGCAGATGGTCGCCGGGGTGAACCAGGCCGGCCTGCGCGTGGTGATGGACGTCGTCTACAACCACACCTCCGCCGCCGGCACCGACCCCAAGTCGGTGCTCGACCAGGTGGTGCCGGGCTACTACCACCGGCTGCTGTCCGACGGCAGCGTCGCCAACTCGACCTGCTGCGCCAACACCGCGCCCGAGCACGCCATGATGGGCAAGCTGGTGGTGGACTCCCTGGTCACCTGGGCCAGCCAGTACAAGGTGGACGGCTTCCGGTTCGACCTGATGGGCCACCACCCGAAGGCGAACATCCTGGCCGTCCGAGCCGCGCTGGACAAGCTCACCGTGGCGCGCGACGGCGTGGACGGGAAGAAGATCCTGCTGTACGGCGAGGGCTGGAACTTCGGCGAGGTCGCCGACGACGCCCGGTTCGTGCAGGCCACCCAGGCCAACATGGCCGGCACCGGGATCGGCACCTTCAACGACCGGCTCCGCGACGCGGTCCGTGGCGGCGGACCGTTCGACGGCAACCCGCGGATCCAGGGCTTCGCCTCCGGGCTGTACACCGACCCGAACGGCGATCCGGTCAACGGGTCGGCGGCCGAGCAGAAGGCGCGGCTGCTGCACTCCCAGGACCTGATCAAGGTCGGGCTGACCGGCAACCTGCGCGGCTACCGGTTCACCGACTCCTCCGGGAGGACGGTCACCGGCGCGCAGGTGGACTACAACGGCGCGCCGGCCGGCTACACCGCCGCGCCGGGCGAGGCGGTCACCTACGTCGACGCGCACGACAACGAGATCCTGTACGACGCGCTGGCGTACAAGCTGCCGCAGGGCACCTCAGCGCATGACCGGGCCCGGATGCAGGTGCTCGCCCTGGCGACCACCGCCTTCGGGCAGGGCACGGGCTTCGTGACGGCCGGCTCGGAGCGGCTGCGCTCCAAGTCGCTGGACCGCAACTCGTTCAACTCCGGTGACTGGTTCAACCAGATCCGCTGGGACTGCGCCCAGGGCAACGGCTTCGGCGCCGGTCTCCCCCCGGCACAGGACAACGAGAGCAAGTGGTCGTACGCGAAGCCGCTGCTGGCCGATCCGAAGCTGGTGCCGGACTGCGCGGCGATCAACCTGGCCGACGCCCGGTACGCGGAGCTGCTGGAGGTTCGGCGGTCGTCGCCGGTCTTCGGGCTGGCCACCGCCGACCAGGTGCAGAAGCGGGTCGCCTTCCCGCTCTCCGGCGAGCAGGAGACCCCGGGCGTGCTCACCATGACCCTGGACGGCCGTGGACTGGACGGTGAGTGGAAGTCGGTGACGGTGGTCTTCAACGGCACGCCGGCGGCGGCGGAGCAGACGGTGACCGGCCTGCGCGGGGCGAGCGTGGCCCTGCACCCGGTGTTGCGGAACTCGGTCGACCCGGTACTGCGGACCGCCTCGTTCGACCCGGCGAGCGGCACCTTCACCGTGCCGGCGCGCAGCGTGGCCGTCTTCGTCCAGAGCTGACCTGACGACGGTCCGGCCCCCTGCCACCGAGGTGGCAGGGGGCCGGACGGCTGCGCGGATCCGTTCGCTGACCGTCGATCAGTTGAAGCAGTCCTCGACGGTGCCGGCGCAGTTGGTCGGGTCGTTGTCGGTGACGGTGGA
>NZ_JBHSBP010000106.1:0-710 GCF_042650725.1 Micromonospora sp. GCM10011541 | reverse complement strand
CGTGATCGTCCCAGTCACCACGGTCCTCACCCTCGTGACCCTTCTCGTCACGGGCCTCCTCCTCGCCCTGGCCGTCGTCCTTGGTGAGTTGCTGAGCGGTCGACCACTTCACGTCGGCGAGCCGGTGGGGACCGGTGACCCCGGTGGTCGCGTACGCCACACCGGCGAGACTGACCGCTCCCGTCAGGCCCACGACGCCGGTGGCGAGCCAGACCCGGCGACGCCGGATCGGGGAGACCGTCTCACGGGTGGCGTCACTGTTATTGCGAAGGTAGTTGGACATCGGAGCTCTCTGCCCTCTCCTTGTACCCGACAAGGTCGCTTCGCCACGGCGAGGCGGCCTCCGCTACAAATCGGTTGTAGCTGCTGAAGACCACCGTATGAGAACCTTCTTCACCTCGTGCCCATATACGAGAAAAACCCGCATAAGGGGCGGGTGGGGTCGCTGGCCGCACGGGGAACCGCAGGGCAGCGGCGGTGTCACGGTTGGCGAAGGGTGTCGCGGAGGGCGGAAAGCTGCCGGTCGCCTCCGGACGGCTTGTTGTGGTGGAGGACCACGACGAACCACCCGGTGGCCACGTGGGGGGCAGGGGAGTCCCTTTCCGCCGTGGTGCGGCGGAAAGGGACCCCCTCGGTTATGTGGTGGTTCAGTTGAAGCAGTCCTCGACGGTGCCGGCGCAGTTGGTCGGGTCGTTGTCGGTGACGGTGGA
>NZ_JBHSBP010000105.1:0-116320 GCF_042650725.1 Micromonospora sp. GCM10011541 | reverse complement strand
GATCAGGCCGACGGCGGCGGTCTGCGCCAGGTCGTCGGTGGGCTCGCCCCGGCCGCTGTAACGCCGGGCGAGGTGGTTGGCGAGCGGCACCCAAGCCTCGATCGCCTCGTCGCGCAGCGCGGCACGCGACGGGTGGTTGGCGGGCAGCGCGGCCATGGCCTGGATCAGGTCATTAGCAGTGGACTCCGCTGCCGCAACTATGCCGTGTGAAGTGGGGGCCGGCTGGGTGGTGGTCATGCGGATCCTCCAAGTCTGCCTGAACAAAGTCGAGGCGGTCGAGTTGGCCGCAGCAGCACCGTACACCCATATGGCCCTCAAACCCCAGCCGAAAGGCTGATGCCTTTGGGTCATTGTCCTGCTCGCCTGAGGGCCGCGATAGGTCCATCGGCCGTGTAGCGCCCATTCGACGATCGGGCAGAAACATCCGGGCGGACACTCCCGGCCGGCGTGACTCGCCGTGATCCTTGGCGGACCGGCGCTTTTCCTGATCGGCCGCATCCGGCTGGAACGGGTGGTCGTCGACCGGCTCTCGGTGCGCCGGCGGTGAGTCACAGTCGACCAGCAGCGAGTCGGTGGGAAGGTGCGGTCACTCGTCGGCGCGGTGCAGCGGTCCCCACTCCTCGGAGGACTGCTCCTCGACCGCCTCGTCCGCCTGGTGCAGCGCCCGCTCCGACACCCACGCTATCGGCCGCTGGCAGATCACCAGCGGCTCGTTGTCCGGCCCTCGGCCGCACTGGTCGCCGACCAGCACCCAGGGGCGTACGTCGGGCCCACGCAGCTGGCGCGGGTGGCAGTAGTCGTAGAGCCGACGGGCGACCCAGAGCCGTACCGACCGCTCACCCCACCAGTCCTCTACACCGAGCGGATTCGCGGAGAGGCCGGGCAACTCGATTCCGGTGAGCGCGTCCCGGCTGGACTGCGCGGACTGCCCGCTCGGGGTGAGGTCCGCGTCGGGCCCCCGGGACCACCGTACGTACAGTTGCTCGTCCGGACCTGCCTTCTCGATCAGAGCGGCGAGCTGGTCCAGGTCCTCGATGACCGGCATCCGCGCCCCGTGTCGTACCTCGCTCACCCGGTTCATGTGCCCGGCGGGTCGGTGACCAATCATCCCATTGCGGGAAAGTCGCATCGCGCCGTGATGTTGGCGTCGTAGCCGGTGTGCCGCTACAGCGCCCGCGCCGATCATCTCGTACCCAGAGCATCGACCAGTTTGCCGTCTTCCACTGGAGGGAAGCAGGTAAGGGCGCCCGCACCGCACCGCAGGGGTGCGGCAAGGAAGGAGCATTCATGCCCGACACCATCGGATCCCGTTCGGATGCGTCGACCTCGGCCGCCTCGACGCGCCAGCCGGCCGATCGACCACCATTCCGCAAGCCCCGGTGGGTCAAGGCCTACTCGCCCTGGTGACCGGAGCGCTGTTCCTGCTCTCTTGGCTGGGCCAGTTCGTCTTCCAGATGATCTCCACCAGTAACGAGGCGCAGGAGCACGGACAGTCCTTCTCCTGGAGCGAATTCCTGCCGCAGTTCCTCTCCTCCACCTTCGAGAACTGGCAGTCGGAGTTCCTGCAACTTGTCTGGCAGGCAGCCGGCCTAGCCATCTTCTACTACTGGGGTTCCTCCCAGTCTCGCGAGTCCGACGAGCGCATGGAGGCCAAGCTCGACGCACTGCTGCGGGACCGCAATCTCGACCCTGGGAGCCTGTAAACCAGCCGGCCCTGGCTTCGAAATTGGGGAGGGTCAGCACCGGCAGTAAGGGGTTGGGGTCGCTGACTCCACTGCGGCCCCGCCGCCGTGCGTGTTCACCTGCACGGCGCGGCGGCAGCGGACCGTCGCGGCCGTGAGGCGGCGGCGCGGCCCGGACTGGCCAGGACGATCATGCGGCCGGCGCGGAGTTCCCAGGGGTTCGAGCCAGCCAGGTCGGCGTCGATGGAACGAGCGGGGGCCTTGGCGGATGCCGATGCATCGGTTCCACCGACGGTCGGCGTTACCACCGCCGCCGTCACCAGCGCCACATTCCAACCCTGACCGCGACTCCGGGTGACGCGTGAACCAGTGGGTCGCCGGTCGGCGGCGGTAGTCCTGCACGCTGGACCAGGTCTTGGTCCAGGCGACGCAGTTCTGCATGGTGCAGCGGCCAGTCCCCGTGTTCGGCCTCGGCGGCGGCGAGCCTGCTGGCGATGACCGTAAACAGGCGGAAGCGAGCGGTCAGGAAGTGGACCCGTTCGTCGCGTTCCGACTCCTCCAGCGGTGCGCCCAGCGCCACCTCAGCGTCGCATCGCCCACCGCCACGTGACGGCAGGCGGCGACGGCAGCGGTAGTCGATGCGGCTGGCGGTGACGCGCACGGCCATGTCCGACCAGAAGTACGGCAGCCGATAGCCGACGCGGGCGGCGAGGACGGCGGATAGCCGTGCGGCGTCCAGGGAGAGGAACCAGATACCGCTGCGGCCTCGGTCGTCCCGGACATAGGTGCGCACGTTTGTCTCGGGGAACCGCGATACCCACGGCATGGCAGGGACCAGGGGCGCGCGCAGCCCTTCCATGAGAAAGGGCGTCAGCCCGATCCAGGCCGAGCCGTCGAAGGTTTCGAGCTTGAGCCCAGCGGGCAGGATCGGCTTCACCACGGCCGGCGGGTAGCGCCAGTGGATGAAGGAGAGCCAGTTCCACTGGTGGTACATGACCGGGCAGGACACCCGCGGTGGCGGCGGCGCCTTCAACGCCCACTCGTTTTCAGGCTGTCGGACTGAACGCAGCGGCTTGGACGGTGCACGAAGTGAGGTCGGCGCGACCGAGTGCTTCTCGAATGGATCGCGCCGCCGCAGGCCGCGACCGCCGCCGGTGGAGACCACCAGGCGTGGGCCCTACCTCGCGCTGGGGAGTGGTCGGAGGTAACGGTGAGCATCCCATGCACGGGACCAATCTTCTCCTGCACAACCCCGTCCGACCGGCGGGTTTGGCCACGGTCACCTGCTCGCCCCACGTTGTGCGGTGAACACCCCGGTCTCGTCCTCCCCGCCGGGACCGGCATCGCCCGCTGTTCCCTACGGACCTGATCGTGACGACTCCCTGCTCAGCTCTTGACCCGAAAGGGCATACCTGGGCGGGATGCCCCTTGTGCCGGTTGTCGGTCGGTCAGGGTGAGTAGGCAGATGTGGCGTCCTCACAGATGGGGAGATCGTGTTCAATCCGTTGGATCACAGGGGGATTCCCCTGGAGGGCCAGATCCGCAACTGGCGCGAGCTCAACGTGGAGCCGATCGACCCGGAGGCGGTCGACCCGTACACCCGGTGCCGGATCATCACGATGAACGGCATCGAGATCGAGGCCATCAACTTCCAGCACCAGTTCGCCCGCAACTGCCCGGACCAGGAGGTACGCCGGCAACTGGCGTACGTGCGGTACGTGGAGAGCCAGCAGCAGCGGGTGGTGAACTGGCTGCTGCCCGGCGTGGCCAGCGTCCTCGAGACGACGCTGGGCTACGAGCAGGTGGCCGTGGACCTGACCGCGTGGGTGGCCCGGCACGAGCCGGACACCTACTTGAAGCAGGCGTACGAGTTCGGCGTCCTGGAGGACTTCGACCACCTGTACCGCTACGCCAACCTCTACGAGATGGTCGAGCGGCGCAAGGCCGAGAAGATCGTCGACGGGCTCACGGAAGTCATGCCGGGCCGGCCGACCGTCCAGGAGCACCGGCACCCCTTCGACGAGGTCCGCACCCCCTACGACCGCAACTCGGTCGATCCGTGCTCCAAGCTGAACGCGCTGACGGTCCTCTCCGCCGAGCAGCAGGTGATGTTCTACTACATGAACGTCGGGCCGCAGTACATGGAGCCGATCGCCCGGCAGCTCTACCAGGAGATCAGCCTGATCGAGCAGGAGCACGTCACCCACTACGAATCGCTGCTGGACCCGGGCGAGAACTGGTGGGAGCGGCTGCTGACCCACGAATACAACGAATGCTGGCTCTACTACTCCTTCCTCCAACAGGAGAGCGACCCGCGGGTCAAGGCCGTGTGGGAGCTGCACCTGCAGATGGAGCTGGCCCACCTCCAACAGGCCGCCGACCTGCTACGCCGCCACGACGGCCGGGAGCCTGAGGAGATCGTCGGCAGCGCCGGCCTGCCCGAGCCGCTGACCTTCGAACCCAACAAGGACTACCTGCGCCACCTGCTGGCCACGCAGATCGACCTCACCCAACTCGGCGAGGGCTACGTCACGGAAGCGCACGAACGCTTCGAGTGGATGCAGCAGCAGGTGCGCGACGGCCAGAAGCCCCCGAGCGAGCAGGTCATCGACATGCACCGGGAGCGCTTCGGCGACGAGTACCGCATCGAGACCGAAGGACCGCACCCGGTGGCGGGGCTGCGCGCTGAGGAGGGGGTCCGCCGTGCCTGACACCGACACCCCGGCCACCCCTGGCCCGGACGAGGACGTGGTCGACCTGCTGCTCGCCCAGCACGCTCAGATCGAGGAGCTTTTCCTGCTCGTCATCGGTCGCACCGGGCAGGACCGGCGCGACGCGTTCGACGATCTGGTCCGCCTGCTCGCCGTCCACGAGACCGCCGAGGAGGAGATCATCCACCCCCTGGCCCGCGACCTACCAGGCGGCGGCGGTGACCCGATGGTCGAGGACCGGCTGGACGAGGAACGCCGAGCCAACGAGACGCTCAAGACACTCGTCGAGGGCGGCGTCGACGCCGACAGCTTCGACACCGCCATCATCCTGCTGCGCGACGCCGTGCTCACCCACGCCCGCTACGAGGAGCGTTACGAGTTTCCCCTGCTGCGCCAGCACGTACCGGCGGCGAGGCTGCGCAGCCTTGCCGCCGCCGTACGCGCCGCGCAGAACACGGCCCCGACCCGCCCACACCCGATCGCCCGGTCAGCGAAGGCCAACCTGGCAGTCGGCCCCGCGCTGGCGGTCATCGACCGGGTCCGCGACAGGGTCCGCAAGTCGTCCGGCAGCTAACGCGTGGCCCTGTACTCCACGCCGGTGCTGGCGCCGTCGCCCGTGCCGGCGCTTTGCTGGCCGGCACTGTTCCGGCGTCCGTACGTCCGCAGGTAGGCGGAGCCGGTCACGCCCCGGATGCCCCGACCGTCCGGTCGACCAGGGCTTGGGCCACGTCCCGGACCTTGCGGTTGGGTCCTGGGGAAACCTTCGCCAAGATCGCGAACGCCTCCGCCGGGGTGCAGCGGCGCTCGGCCATGATGATGCCCTTGGCCTGTTCGATGACCGCCCGGCTCGCCATCGCCTCCTGCATCTGGCGGGCGAGGGTGGCGGTGCTGTCGTAGAGCTGCGCGTTGGCCAGGGCGACCGCGGCGTAGGCGGCGAACGTCTCCAGAACCGAGACGGAGTCCTCGTCGAAGGAGTGCGGTGTGCGGGCGTAGACGTTGAGGGCTCCGACGACCGCCTCCTGGATGGGCAGGCCGATCGACACGGAACTTCCCACTCCGGCCTCACGGCCGCGTTCGGCCCAGTCGGGCCAGCGGTCCTCGGCCGCGATGTCGGGTACGGACAGGACTCCGCCGGTGGCGGAGGCGTCCAGGCACGGGCCACTCTCCTGCGCGTACTGCCGCTCGTCCATCTCAAGGGCGAGGTCGTGGGTGAACGCCGCCGTGTACCCGGTCCCGTCTCGCACCAGCGTGACCGACACCTCCACCGGTGTGGGCAGGACACGTTTGGCGAGCTCGGCGACGCGCTGCAGAACATCGTCGAGACCGACGTCGCCGAGCTTGATGCGGCCGAGCTCGGCGAAGGCGTCGGCGGGGTCTGTCGGCGGGCGGGTCACGGCACCGGGTCCTCACGACCGGCGCGCCCGCCGCCGAACCGGAACCGGGGTGGACGCGCGAATGGCAGCTCGCGTTGGCGGGCCGCTGCACGGACCCACCCAGGGCAGAGCCGGGACCCACGTCAGTCCATTGACGCCGCCGCACCCGACACCTCGGACGCGGGCTACAGCACAGCCAATGCACTCCCCGTTGTCGCTGAGTGCAGCGCCGGCGCAGCGCGCGAAACAACACAAAGCAGCACGGCCGGACAGGAAGTCGACGTGCCTGCCGCGACGCACGACACCGACGGCAGCCGGGACGGCGCAAGCCCGTCGTCGCGGCCGGGTCGCTGGCGCTGTCCGCGGCCGCGCCCCGTGAGCGGGCCACCCGGTCGGGCTGACGGCACGATTCATGCAGCGGTCGCAGAGCGGGCCGGAGCCGAACATATCTGGAGCGGGCGGGCGGGGCGGTGATGGGCCGGCGGCGGGTTTGCCTCGGTTGGGCCCGGGAAGCCGGTGGTCCTGACGGTGCGAGACGGACCTCGTGCCGCTCGTTGAGGGGGAGGGTGACATGGCCGATCGGGAGCAGCTCCACGAACTGCGCCAGCGGGCCCACGACGCGGGCATCGAGGGCAACTCGAAGATGACCGAGGACCAGCTCCGGCAGGCGCTGCGGAAGGTCAGCAAGGGCGCTGAGCCGCAGATGGCGAAGCGGGAAGCCAAGGGCTGAGGTTCGTTGTCGGCGCCAGCACCCGGACCTGGGTGCTGGCGCCGCTGTCGCGCCTGACCGGCGGGACGGCATCGACAAGATCCGGCACCGACGATGAGGACCATAGGCGTCGTCGGCCTGCTGCGAACCGCCACGCACGTCAATTGCCTGGACTGCGCCGATCTGCATGACGTCGTGCAGCCTGGCTGGCGCGACGAGCGCGACTGGCGTCCGAGCGAGACCCACCGCCGTCACGACGCGCGCGCCCGCCAACGCGACAGCCAGCAGGGGACACGCCACCACCTTCACCAGGACAAGGAGCAGGAGAGATGCACGTGACCGCGACCGACAACCATGCCGTCGCCCAAGCCGTCCACGACGTCGGATCGGCGTTGTGGTTCGGCGGCAGTGTCATGGGTGTGGCCGGAGTGAACAAGTCCGGCAGCGACCTCACCCAGGGCATCGACCGCATCCGTGTCGCCGAGTCCGCCTGGACCCGCTTCAGCCCCGCCCAGTGGCTCGGCATCGGCGCGACCATCCTCGCCGGCCTCCAACTCACCCGCACCAGCCGGCGCCGCTTCGCGCTGCAGAGGGGCTACGGCTCGGTCGGCGCCGCCAAGGCCGCCACTGTTGTACTCGGCGCGGCCGCAACCGCCTACGCCGCCTACTGCGGCACCCGCATCGGCCGACTCGCCGAACAGGCCCACCAGCGCGGCGACCAAGTCGACGTCAAGGACGCCACCATATCCACGGCGCACACCCCGCCCGACCTCGCGACCTGGCAGCGACGTCAACGCATCTCCCAGTACGCCGTCCCCGCCCTGGCCGGCGCCAACATCGTCCTCGGGTCCTACCTGGTGCAGTCCTACGGCACCGGCACCACCGCCAAGGGCGTCGTGCGCCGCCTGCTGCCGGACTGACCCTGGCCCCGTCACCTCGGCACCCGGCGACACGCGGCCAGGTCTCGTTCTGCCGGGCGGGCCCAACACGCCGAGGTGGTGAACTAGCCGGCGGTCCCCGCAAGTCAGGACCTGTTGCCCGGTTCCTGGGTGCGGCTGTCGAATTCGGTGTGGCCGTTCGGGCACTTCGGGATGGTGCCACCCACCTGCACGCTGACCTTCTCGCCACAGGTCGCGCAGTGGAACACCCCGGTCTTACGTGCCTTCTCCCCCGCGTGTGCCGGCATCGTCGCTCCCGGCTCAGCTGACGGTGGCCAGCAAGTCGCGGCAGGCCCGCTCGCAGGCCCGGCACGCGTCGGCGCAGACCCGGCAGTGTTCGTGCATCTGCGCGTGCCTGGCGCACTCGTCACCGCAGGACTTGCAGGCGGTGGCGCAGGCCGCCAGCAGGGTGCGGCTGATGTTGGCGTCGTAGCCGGTGTGCCGGGACAGCACCCGGGCGGTGGTGGCGCAGATGTCGGCGCAGTCCAGGTCGGTGCGCACACACTTGGTCAACTCGGCGATGCGGTCCTCGCTCAGGCAGGCGTCCGCGCACGCCGTGCACGCCTGCGCGCACGCGTTCAGCGCGTCGATGGTCGTGGCCAGCTTCGCCCGGTCCAGGTTGATCGACTTCGGGTAGGTCTCCAGCATGGAGATGGTGATCGTCATGGTCGGCTCCTCGCGGGTGGGGTTCGTCCTGACCGCGCTACCCGTCCCCGCCACAGCCATGCCTGATCCCACGACTGCTTCGACCACCCGATCCACGGGCGCGCCGGGTGTCACCGCCGTGGAAGGGGGTAGCAGACGGGGATGACGCCGAGCAGCAGAGCCCTCATCGCCGGCGCGGCCGGCGCGTCCGCCCTGAACGCCGTCACCTACCTGGACATGGCGGTCAGGGCCAGACCCGCCAGCAGCGCCGGGGAGGACAGCGCCGCCCGCGTGGCCGACCTGGCCCACGTCGACCTCGGTGACCAGAAGACCAGCGAGAACCGGAAGTCCGGGCTCGGGCCGCTGCTCGGCTACGCCACCTCGGTGGCCGCCGCCGCGGTGTACAGCGCGGCAGGAGGCCGCCGGCTGCCGACCGCGGTGTCGGCACTGGCGTTGACCGGACTGGCGATGATCGCCTCCAACGCCCCGATGACCGCGCTGAAGGTCACCGACCCGCGCGCCTGGTCGGCCGCCGACTGGCTCACCGACCTCTTCCCGCACCTTGCCTACGGCACGGTCACCGCCATCGCCCTGAAGGCGCTGCGATGACCAGCGGCCGCTGATCGCCCAGCCGAGAGGAAGATGCACCAGGAGGTGGCGACCTGTCCCGGTGCCGTTCCGGACGCGCCGTCACTGCGGGTCGTCGAAGCGCCGGGTGCCACGCACTCCCGCCGTCACATGCCCCAGGTCGCCGAAATGCGCGCCCATGACCGCTCTCACCGAATTCACCGCTCGACTTCACCTGGCGGCAGCGCGCAGAACGGAGCCGAATTCGCCACTCACCCCGAGCTGCCGCACAGCGGGGTGTCAGCGGCCAGGCCCATGGGTAGGGTGGTCCGCGGGTCAAGACATGCGCCCAGGGTCTGCCACCGCGCCTCGACGCCGGCGGGAGGACCCGACTGACCGATGGATCATCGGGAGGCGGCATGTCCACCATCGAACGGCCCACTGGGCACCACACCGAGCCCACCAAACCGATCATGACCTTGTCCCTGGACGTCGAAGGGCCCGCAACGCTGATCACCGTCCGCGGCGAGGTCGACATGAGCACCGCGCACCTCATCACCGAGCTGGCCGAACACGCGATCGACCGGCGACCCGCACGGCTCGTGCTCGTCCTCTCCGGGGTGACCTTCTTCAGCGCCCACGGCATCAGCGCCCTGCTGCGAACGCAGCGCGCCGCCGCTCACGCTCACGCTCACGCTCACGCTCACGCTCACGCTCACGTCGAGCTGGCCCTGCGCGATGCCGCCCCGTGCATCACCTACCTGCTGGCGGTAACCGGCACCCCGATGAACCTGGACGAGACCACGGCCACCTCAGTCCTGAGCAGTAATGCGGGCCATCGGAACGGTGACCTCTCACCGCATCCGCGCCTCCCGGCGGCTGACGGAACCGCAGCATCAGGCAGGTAGGGCAGAACTTGACGTAGATCCCAGGGCCGGGGTGGTTGAGCACACAGCCACCCCGGCCGCGCTTTCCACCGCTCCGCGGTCGCGTTGAGGCGGTCATGGTCGATCTGCCCCGTTCGGCCACCGGTTTGTCCAAGCTGGTGATCAAGGTCCGGATTGAAGGGCACCAAGCGGGGGATGTAGCCGTGCGTGAGGGTCGCATTTGTGGCAGTAGGCGCAGCCCTGGCTGTATTGACCGTGGCAGGGTGCACGTCGGTGACCGACCGCGGTGACGCGGCGGCTGCCGTCGCCGTGCGAATGCTGACCGCCATCACCGAGAAGGACGGGGCCGCTGCCTGCGCCGCGCTGGCACCCGACACCGCCGTTGAGCTCGAGCAGTCCGCCGACAAGCCATGTGCGGAGGCGATCCTCGACGAGAACCTGCCCGAACCCGGCTCGGTGTCGGCCAGCCACGTGTACGGCCAGTGGGCACAGGTTCGGCTCAGCGGCGACATCGTCTTCCTCGGCGTCTTCCCCGCGGGCTGGCGCGTAGTCGCCGCCGGCTGCACCGCTCGCCGGGACAGGCCCTACGACTGGGTGCTCCAGGGAGGCTGACTCATGCGAGTCCAGTTCATTCTGCTGCTGCTCGTGGTCGCCGCCGGCCTCGTCTACTTCTCCATGCTGGGGGTGCTGCACCGGTGAAGAAGTTCCTACACGAGAACTCCCTGGGCCTGGTTTTCGGTCTGTTGTTTCTGGTCGTGCTGGCTGGTGAGGCGGTCGCCGGGCACGCCGACTTCAACCAGCAGCAGCTCAGCGAGGGCCTGCAACCGATCTCGTTCGACCGGTACGTCACGTCCGCGAGCTTCGCCGTCGACGTCACCGAGAACTGGCAGTCGGAGTACCTGCAGTTCTTCCTCTACATCTACCTGGGCGCGTGGCTACTGCAGAAAAGCTCACCGGAGTCCAAGGAACTCCACAAGGCCGGCCGTGAATCCGACAAGGACCAGATGGTCGGCGCATACGCCACCGACACCTCGCCGGCGTGGGCGCGTACCGGCGGACTGCGGCAGGCGCTGTTCTCCCACTCGTTGGGCTTGGTCATGGGCGCGATCTTCCTGCTGTCGTGGCTGGCCCAGTCCATCACCGGGGTCGCCGCGTACAACGAGCGGCAACTCCGTAACCTGCAAGACCCGGTGTCCTGGGGCCAATACCTGCTCCAGCCCGATTTCTGGAACCGCACCCTGCAGAACTGGCAGTCGGAGCTGCTGGCCGTGACGTCGATGGTGGTCCTGTCGATCTACCTGCGGCAGCGGGGATCATCCCAATCCAAGCCGGTCGGCGCCGCGCACGCTGCCACTGGAGTGGAAGGCTGAGCCTGCGGCGTCCCCCGTCAGACGAAACCGGCGAAGGAGCTCGGGCTCCGGGGTGAACTGAGCACGCCCTTTGGAGTGAAATCAGCCAACTCAGGCTCCAGCTCCCGTCACCTCGATTGATGATCAGCAGGAGTCAAGGGTGCCCCGGCGGCCAGCGTCGGGCACTGCCTCGCCACGCCCGCGTCTCACCGTTACCCGGGGAATCCCCGGTCCTGTAGCCGCATGCCGTGGTTGCTGGGGCTGGCCGCGAGCCGGCCGTCGGGGATGACCTGGCCTGAAGCGAGCATCGGGCCGAGCAGTGGTGGGGCGGCGTCCCACCTACATAGGAGGGAACACCATGTCCACTGATGCTATCGATCTCCTCATTGAGGACCACCGCAAGATTCGCGGGCTGTTCAAGGAGTTCCAAGACGCGGGGTCGGACGCCAACAGAAAGGGTCAGCTGGTAAGCCAGATCCTCGAAGCGCTGACCATGCACACCTACATCGAGAACGAGTGTATGTACCCGGAGACCCGCAGGCTGCTGCCGGACCTCGATGAAGCGGTACTGGAGTCCTACGAAGAGCACCACGTCGCGGACGTGCTGGGCTTTGAACTGGCCATGATGAGCCCAAGTGATGAGCATTTCGAGGCCAAGACGATGGTCCTTATCGAGGCCGTCACCCATCACATCCAGGAAGAGGAACAGGAGTGGTTCCCGAAGGTCCGCGCGGGTGTTGCGCCTGAACAGCTGCAGGACCTCGGTGCCCGGCTGGCGGAACTGAAGAAGAAGGCGCCCCGGAAGCCGACGGCGCCGCGCGCGCTGAAGAAGGCGATGGACGCCGTGCGGGCGTGACCCGCCAGGGTAAGGGGCCAGAGCCGGCGTGGTCGTTGTTCCTGAGGCAGCCTGCGTCAGCTCGTCACGGCGAGTGGGCCGCGGCATGCCTGCGGTGCACATGTCGGCAGCCCTGACGAGCCTTCCAGCGGTTGGTCTAGAGCGGTGGATGGCTGCCAGAAGGCCCTGCCGGTGGTCAACGACGGCGCGTCGGTCATCCTGTCCGGCTCGACCGCCGCCACCAGCGGCACCCCCGCCTTCGGGGTCTACGCCGCTTCCAAGGCCGCCATCCGCTCATTCGGCCGTACCTGGGCCGCCGAGTTGACCGGCCGCGGGATCAGGGTCAACACCCTCATCCCGGGCCCGACCGAGACCCCCGGTGTCACCGGGCTGGCTGCCAGCCCGGACGAGGCCGCCGGGCTGCTGCAGATGCTCGCCTCCACCGTGCCGCTGGGCCGGATGGGCCAGCCCCAGGAGATCGGCAACGCCGCCCTGTTCCTGGCCTCCGACGAGAGCAGCTTCATGACCGGCGGCGAGATCTTCGTCGACGGTGGCGCGAACCAGGTCTGACCGACCCCGGGATGGCCCGGCAGGCCGCTCAGCAGCTCGGCGCCGACGACATGGTCCTCTACCTGGTCGACCACGAGCAGCGTCAGCTGCTTCCCATGCCAGGCCCGGGCGCACCACCGCGTGAGTCGCTGGCCATCGAGGGGACCCTGGCCGGCCGGGCATTCAGCATGCTGGGCCCCTTCGGCGGGGCCACGGACGGCGGCGGGGCCCGGCTGTGGCTGCCGCTGCTCAACGGCCTGGAACGCATGGGCGTCGCGGAGGTGGTCACCGCCGCCCCCGTGCCCGACTTCTCGGTGGCCGCGTTCGAGGCGGTCGCGTCCCTGCTCGCCGAGCTGGTGATCACCCGGTCGCAGTACAGCGACACGATCGAGCGGATCCGCCGGCGGGCACCGATGCGCCTGGCCGCCGAGATGCTGCGCGCCCAACTTCCACCGCTGACCTTCTCCACCGGGCACATGATCATCAGCGGGATCCTGGAGCCCTGCTACGACGTGGGTGGTGACGCCTTCGACTACGCGGTCAACGGCGACATCGCCCATCTCGCTCTGTTCGACGCAGTCGGGCACGGCTCCGGCGGCGGTATGCGCGCGGTGATGCTCGCCAGCCTGGCTCTGGCCGCGTATCGCAACGCCCGCCGAGACGGTTTCGACCTGATCGCGACGTACCATCACATCGACACCGCCGTACGGGACCATGACCGGCGTGGCCTGATCACCGGCGTGCTGGCCGAGCTAGACCAGCGGACCGGCCGGCTGCGGGTCATTTCCGCCGGGCACCCGAGTGGGCTGGTGATCCGCCGAGGCAAGGTCACCACCGTCCTGCCCACTCCCACCGCCCTGCCGGTCACCCTCGGCGACAGGCGGCCACCCGTGGTGGCCGAGGAAGCCCTCGAACCCGGCGACGACCTGCTCTTCTATACCGACGGCATCATCGAGGCCCGGTCGGCCGACGGGGAGCGGTTCGGCACAGAGCGGTTGGTCGACTTCACCGTCCGGGCCCTGGCTGACGAACTTCCGCTGCCCGAGACCGCCCGGCGGCTGGTGCACGCGATCCTCGCCTACCAGGACGATCGGCTCCAGGACGACGCCACCGTACTCATGGTCCGTTTCCTTGGGCCGTCGACGGTCCAGGCCACCTGGCCGCACAGAGACTGACCGTTCTCTGCCTGCTGGGTGCGCGAGTTCGCTGTCCCCGCCGTCAGGTCGCGACGGGTGGCGATCCTGCGGCACCGCCGGACAGCTGAATGAGGCTGGCCATGTCGAGAACCCGGCGGACCTGCCCGGGCGATCGGCTCTCGCAGCAGGTCATCGAGCCGATCCGCGCCCCACATGTCGATCTCACCGGCCAGCGCCAGCACGCTCCGGTCGCCGCTGGCGTCAACGCGCCAGTGCCCCGGCGAGCCCGAGTCGCGAGGGGCAGGTACCGGCCGAGCGTGGAGACGGCGAGTCGATCCGCGGGGGGTCACCCCCTTGGACAGACCGCATCTTTGCCGCATCAACTCCGAAACTCCACTAATGTCCATCGGGGGAAGCCGATGACGACAGACCAAGCAGTAGGCCTGACACGCGAAGGTGAGGGGCCCCAGCGGGCAACCCTGCTGGAGCTGTTTCTCGATCTGGTGTTCGTCGCCGCACTCGCGCTAACTTCACGAAGCTTGGCGCAGAGGCTCGACTGGGTCGGCGTTCTCCAGACCGTGGTGCTACTGATGGCGGTCTGGTGGGTGTGGTCCGTCACCGCGCTGGCAACCGACCTTTACCACGCGCAGCGGCCGCCCATCTTCGCCATGACGCTCTGGGTCATGCTCGGGACCATCCTGATGGCTGGCTCGCTGCCCGGAGCCTTCTCCGACCACGCCCTGGTCTTCGCTGGCGCTTACGTGGCGATCCACGTGGGACGTGGCCTCTTTCTCGCCTTTACGCTTCACGGCCGCACGGCGCGGCTACACGCCAGCCGGTTCATCTTCTGGTTCGTCGTGTCCGCCGTACCGTGACTCGCCGGCGGCCTCATGGCAGGCATGGCGCGGAACCTGCTGTGGGCCGCTGCGCTCGCCATTGATTACGGGTCAGCCTGGCTCCGCTACCCCACGCCCCAGCTCGGTCAGGTACCTACGTTTCAGTACAAGGTGGCAGCCGACCACCTGGCGGAGCGCTACCAGCAGTTCTTCACTCTCGCCCTCGGTGATCTCATCCTCGTCACCACCCTGACCTACGCCGACGCCGAGGTGACGGCCGAGCGCACAGCGGCGCTCCTCGTCTCGTTCGCGGCCACCGTGCTGCTGTGGCAGATCTACGTCCACCGCGCAGGGGCCCTGCTACAAGCCGCCATCCAGTCCTCCCGGGATCCGGGCGGATTCGTGCGGTCCGCGCCCAACACTCACCTGCTCATGGTGGCCGGCGTGGTCGCCGCCGCCGCCGGTTTCGAAAACGTCATCGCCCATCCCACCGAGCGCACCACGCCCTGGCTGGCCGGTGTCATTCTCGGTGGACCTGCGTTGTTCATGGCCGGACGAGCCCGGTTCGAATACGAGGTGTTCAGCCGGGTGTCGCCGTCTCGGCTGGTCGCACTGCTCGTGCTGGCAGTCGCGGCACCCGCCCTGGTGCTCGCACCCTCCCTGGTGGCCGGCGTCACCGCCGCGCTCGTCCTGGGCGGGGTTGCGGTCGCGGATGGCATCCGTGCCCACGGGAACCCACCCGAGCCACCAGCGCCCGCCATGTAGCTGGAAGCCACCTGGCCGTTCCGCCATGGACGATGGCGGCCCCCGCCGACGGATATCCACAGGTACCCAGGAGTGCCCGCAGACCGGTCCGCGTCGGGGCCGGAGTGCTTCCCCCACGCGGACCGGTCCGCGGCCGATCAGCTCAGTTGACGGTCACCGGGATGGTCTTCGGCGGCTGTTGCAGTTGCCCGTAGTTGTCCACCGCTCTGATCGAGACGGTGTAGGCACCTGCCGGGACCACCGGCGACGTGTACGCGAAGTTGGACCCCGGGGAACCCTGACTGGTGAGGAAGGCCGAGATCCAGGGTGAGCCGCCGAACACACCGGCGGAGTTCATCCCCTGACCGGCGCTGTTGAGGATCTGGACCTCCACCCGGGCCATCCCGACGTCGTCCACGGCACGTCCGGTGACCACGATCCTCGAGTCGGTGTAGACCTGGCCGTCCTGCGGGGTCAGGCTCGGTTCCAGCCGGGGATCGAGGTCGCCCGGGTACACGAGGTATCGAGCGGTGGCGCCGGAGGTCGAACCATCCTGCTGGCCCGCCGTGTCGACGGCCCACGCCTCGACGCTGTACTCACCCTTGGTCGGCAGGTCGATCGGCAGGCCGAACGTGGTGCTGGTCGCCCCGGGCGAGGCGAGGGTGGCGTTCACCGTGGCGAAGCTGGCCGCCATGGTGCCGTTCGGCTGCACGTACCGGCCGGTGTCCAGGTCGCGCAGCGCCACCCGCACGCCCTGCACGCCCTTGTCGTCGGTCGCCGTGCCGGCCAGGTCGAGGTGCAGCTGCTCGACGTTCTGGTCGACACCGGTGAAGCTCAACAGACCGTTCGGGAAGGCGTCACCGGGTACCTGGGCGGTGACGCTGAGCCGGCCCATGTTGGCGCTCGCCGTGGTCAGGCCCAGGTTGTCGGTGGCCCGTACCCGGAAGTCGTACACGCCGGGCGTGAGCGGCGCGGTGGTGTAGGACCAGTTGTACGACGCGGCGTTGAGGTTCGTCGGCGAGATCCGGTAGTAGGCCGCGATCGAGTCGGCGCCCCACGTGCCGTCGGCGGCCAGCGCCTCGCGCGTGGTGTTGTTGCGCAGGTAGATCTCGACCGACTTCAGGGCGTCGTCGTCGCCGGCGGTCCCGGAGAAGGTGATCGAACCGCCGGGCGCGACGGTGATCGGTGCGGCAGCGGTGGGCGGTGTCATCGGCACGGGGTTGCTGATGGCCACCGTCGGCGGGACACCAGTCGCCGAGATGATCCAGTCCCGGGTGTCGCCGCGCAGGTCGCTCTGACCGGCGGTGTCGATGGCGGTGGCGGTCATCTTCCAGTCGCCCTCGACGGGGAGGGTCACCTCGACCTGCCAGGTGGCCGACAGCGCGCCGATGACGTCCGGCTCGCCGCGGAACGTGTTGTAGACCGGGGCGACGCTCCCGTCGTCCTGCAGGTACTGGTTGTTCGGGGTGCGGAACGAGTACGTCAGCGCGCTGACGCCCTTGTCGTCACTGGCGGTGCCGGTGGCGATGAAGGTCTTGGTGGTGAGCAGGCCGCCGGTCGGCGCGGTGATCCTCGTCGACGGTGGCAGGTCGTCGAACCGGAAGGTCTCGATCTTCTTGACGGCCTTCGTAGCATCGCTCGCGCCGTCGCGAGCGACCGTCTTCGCCTGGAGCTGGTATTCGCCGGTGGGCAGCGACACCGACACCGACCACGAGGTCGAGGGACTGTTCACCGCTGCCACGGTCGCGTTGATGCTGTTCGCCGCACCCCACGTCACGAGGTCGTCCTGCAGGTACTGCTTCGAGTTCCGGTTCTGGATCTCCACCTGGACCCGGGTGACACCGGCCGGAGCGGTCGCCTTGCCGTCGATCACGAACGCCGCGTTGGCGGGCTTGACCGCTCCCTCGATGGGCGTGGCGATCGTCGTGTCGACCGACGAGGCCGCCGGCGCCCGGCTGAGGTCGAAGAATCCGACCCGCCCGACCGTCTTGGCACCCTTGATGTTGCCGTCGCCGCCGACGAACAGACCTCGCGGGGTGGCCAACATGGCCTTCTCGCCCTCGTACGAGTTGGAGCCCGGGTTCCATTCGAGCGCCGTGCCGGTCTTCGGGTCGAGCGCGCCGAGGTGGTCACGGCGGACCACCTGGTCGCCGAGACCGTAACCGCTCAAGCCCTGCCCGGTGCCGTAGCCGACGTTGTCCAGCCCAGGCCAGGGGACGTTGGAGGTCGGCGATTCCTGCCAACTGAAGTGGCCGCCGACGTACACGGCCGTTTCGGTGATGGCGACCGAGTAGACGCTGTCGAAGTGCCGGGACACCCAGATCGGCTGGACGTTGTCGTTGCCGGTCACCGGGAACGCGATCGCGGTGTCGTTGATCGGCGGGCGGTCGCCGCCCGAGCCGCTGGTGACGACGAAGTAGGAGTCGTTCGGCGCGATGTCACCGGCGAAGACCCGTTGGATGCCGCCGACGAAGGAGAGGTTGTCCTCCCACAGGCGGGTGCGCCACGGCAGCAGGGCCTTGGTGGCGGTGTTGATGAGACCGACGCCGTAGCGGTCCTGGCCGGCGATCTGCCGACCAGTGTGGACGACCAGCAGCTTGCTGTCGTCGTGCGTCAGCTTGAGCTGCTGCACGGTGAGCAGGCCGCCGACGCCGATGCCGCCGGACAGGGGCAGGTTGAATCCGCTGTCCACCGCGCCGGTGGTCGGGTTGAGCGCGACCAGGCCGCTGCGACTCACGCCGTTCACCTTCGTGAACTGGCCGCCGACGTACACCGCGGTCTTGCTCACGGCCAGAGCGGTCGCGCGTGCGTCCGCGGTTGCGGTGAACGCCGCGATCGGAGCACCGGTGACCGGGTTCAGCCGTACGATCTTGCGCTTCGCGACCCCACCGACCGTGTTGAACGATCCGGCGACATACAGCGACGAGCCGTCCGGTGCGGCTTCGACGGCCTCGACGGAGCCGTCGAACGTCGGCCGGAAGCCGGTATCGATCTTCCCCGTGTCGATGTTGTACGCCGCCAGCGACCGCTGGGCGATCGGCGTCGCGCCGACGTTCGCGATCGACGTGAACGAGCCGGCGATGAAGACCCGGTTTCCGATCAACGCGATGTCGGTGATCTCGCCGTTGGTGATCCTCGGCGTGTCGGTGCGCGGCGCACTCGGCACCAGCCCGGTGTGCCCCGGCACCGGTAGGGCCGCGATCGTGGCGGTACGGACGGCGGTGCGCGTGGCGTCGCCGCCCACCGTCTTCAGGACGGTGCGCGTGGTGGTGCTCGCGGCATTGTCGGCGAGCTTGCCCGCCGCCGTGCTCGCAGCCGCCGGCAGGCCCGTCAACACGACAGCCCCGGCGACCAGACCCGCAACGGTGCGGCTCCGAACGTGCATCGAGACAACCCCCTGTAACGCCCGAATCGCGCTACCGGGTCGGCCCCCGGCAGCGTCCACTCGCCGGCGTGCCGGAGTCACCGTAGGAGTCAGTGGCCCCTCGCGGTACGGCGGCCGCCGGAAACGGACCGCTCGACATCAATTCCGGCCCCACCGGCGGGCCCCGTCACCTTCGGATCCACACCCGCTCCACCAATCGGATCGGTGCACGGCTGCCCATCGGGCCGCCGCCTGTCTGATCGACCCATTCGACTGGCCGCCGGTCGAGCGAGCGAGGATTCCACCCCCGACCGGCGCCCGGTGTCCACGGCGCGCTCTTCATTGACAGGCTGGCGCGGTGTCCGACGAGGCTGAGCGGTAGCGGGGCCTGCGCCGTCCCGGGTTGCGCCACATCGGGTAGGCGGTGGTGCCGTCGGGAAGCGTGAAGGGCTCGTGGGAAACGTAGCCGTGCCGGACGTAGAGGTCTCGGTCGGCGGTGGTGGTGGCCTCGGTGTATGCGGGCAACAGGCCGCGGTCCATCCAGGCGTTGCTGCTGGCGAGCAGCGTCGCGGCGCGACTGATCGGCCGCGGGCTCGGTGTCACCGCGAAGAACGCCAGGTGGTTGTGGGGACCGGCGGGCCGATGGGTGCCCAGGACGTCGTTCAGTTGGATGAAGCGGTCGAGGTGGTCGCCGCAGGCGACGGCGAGCCGTTCCCCGTAGCCGGTCGGGGGTGGGATGGGGCCGTACCGGTGGAACCAGACGGCGGCGGCCGAGCGGTCGTTGAGGAGGTAGGCCTCGCCGAAGAGGAGCGCGTGCTCGGTCCAGATCCGGGCGACGGTGGTGAGCACGTCCCGTCGACGGCGTTCGTCGGGCACGAGCCACGCGCCGATGGGATCGCGGGCGAGGGATTCGGCGACAAGCTCGGCGATGTCGGCGATGTCGCACCATCGGGCACGTTCGACCGGCAGCGAATTGTTCACAGGTACTCCTGGTAGGTACGGCGGTTGGCAGACGGCGTTTGCCGAAGCGCGATGCGGGCTCGGTAGGCCAGCTCCAGGCGGCACCTGACGCGCCCGGAGGGCGGGCAGAACCTTCCGCGGAACTCGAGCGTCGGCGAGCAGCGGCACGGGCAGGGCCAGCCCTGCCCGTGCATGGGCATTCAGGCGGCAGCGATGCTGGCGGCTTCGCTCAGGCGGGTCTGGTGTCCGGCTGACGCGATCGGTCCGCGAGCGTGGCGCCCCGGGCCACGGCACAGCCCTGCGGTTCGAGTTCTGGCGTCCACGAGCGGAGCGAGGCGTCGGCAGCCCCGGTTCCGCCACCGGCGGGGCCGTTACCGGCCGTGCTGCCAGGGCTGGCAGGGGTCAAGCCATCGGAGCGAGTCGGTTCGGCGGGCAACCGCAGCGCGGTCTCCCTGGCCGTGCCCGCTGACGGCCGGCCGCTCGCTGCTGGCTCCCAGGTCGGTGGGGGTGGCAGGGCTTTCGGGTGGATCGCGACGATCGGCAGGGCGGGACGGGCCACCGCAGCGGGGCTGGTGATCGTCGGCGGCCGGCCGGCTGGCGTCGGGGTGAACTCGACCGGATCGCCGGGAAAAGTCGGGGGCGCTGCGGGTCCGCCGATGATCGGCTGGACCAGGTCGAGCACCGGACCGACGACGGGACCCAGGACCTCGACGATCGGCTGGGTCACCGGGCGGACGACCGCGCCGACCGGTTCGAGCAGCCCCGCCCCGGCGGTCTGCCGCACAATCGGCGACGCGAGGCCCACGACCGGACGCGTCACCGGCTCGGTCGCCTCGACGACCCTTTCCACGTCGGCAACTGCCGATACGTCCACCACCGTCCGTACCGGTGCCGACACCTCCGACCGCTCAGCCGCGGGCCCGCCGACCGTGGTCCCCGGCTCCGTGCCCGCCGGCCGGCGCGTCGCGCCCGTCGACCTCGGTGGGGCCGCAGCGGTATCGCCGTCGATGCGGGCTGCTGGCTCGTCGACAGCCGGCCCGGTGAGCGAGTAGGGACCGCAGGGCAGCGGAGCGCCGAGCAGCCGGCCGGCTCCGTTGAGCACGTCACGCAACAGGCAAGGTCGGGCGGGCCCGGCAGCGTGTGCGGCGTCGTCGGCGATCGCGTCGTACCCGCCCCATACGCCGAGGACTCCACCGAGCAGGAGGAGGCCACGCATTGTCGTCCGAGCGAGTCGGCCGCGACATCGCACCACGGGACCTCCGAGCGGAACTCCGCTTTCCCACGCCAGGCTCCGATTTTGCCTCCGGTGAGCCTCCAGGCACTCTCCGACACGCACGTCGGGCCGTTACCGGCCGGGACACGCCCCCACGTCGAGCGTTTCTCGAGCCGATCCACCGACCATGGACTCACCGGCGCCGGCGGGCGTCGGGGCGATGCGGCCAGAAGTCGGCGAGGGTGGTGAGGTCGGTGCCGGCAGGGTATGTGCGGTGGCTCCGGGCGGTGTCGCGGACACTGTGGCGGGGCCTGCAACACTGCGGGGCCGGCTACACCGGCCTGATCCTGCCGCCACCCGCCGCGGCGCCGGAACCGGACGGAACAACCGCGACGGTCACCGCCCCGGCATCGGGGCATCCGGAGCGGCTCGCGGCCCATGTGCCGATGTCGCGGGTGGAGAAGCGACTCTGGGCGGACCTCGGTCACCACCACCGGGCCGACTGAGCGGTCGGAGCGGGACGATCGCGTCAGCCCGACGGCCGGTCGGACTCCGGCTGGTAGATGTCCGGCACGCCGTCCCGGTCGCGGTCGGCGGTCTCCGCCTCGTACACCCGGCGGTAGAGCCGCCCCCGGGCGCGCAGAATGATCGTGGCCACCATCGCGGCGAGCAGCGACCCGGTGAGCACAGCGACCTTGGCGTGACCGTCGCGTTCACTGCCCAGACCGAAGGCCAACTCGCCGATGAGCAGCGACACGGTGAACCCGATGCCGCCGAGGAGGGCCAGGCCGAGCACGTCGAGCCAGTTGAGACCCTCGTCCAGATCCGCGCGGGTGAAGCGGGAGACCAGCCAGGTGGCGGCCATGATGCCGACCGGTTTGCCGACGACCAGGCCGACGACGATGCCGAGCGCGACGCGGTCGGTCAGCGCGGTGGCCAGGCCGGCGGCACCGCCGACGGTGACCCCGGCGGAGACGAAGGCGAAGACCGGCACCGCGATGCCGGCGGAGATCGGCCGGAACCGGTGCTCGAAGTGCTCGGCCAGACCCGGGCCGGCATCCGGCCCCCCCGCGGCCTGACTGCGGATCACCGGGACGGTGAAGGCCAGCAGGACGCCGGCCACGGTGGCGTGCACCCCGGACGCGTGCACCAACGCCCAGGTCACGACCGCCAGTGGCAGGAGCAGCCACCAGGAGCGGACCCGCCGCTGCACCAGTACGGTGAAGATCGCGAGCGGGACCAGCGCGCCGAGCAGCGGGAGGACCGACAGGTGCGCCGTGTAGAAGACGGCGATGATCACGATCGCCAGCAGGTCGTCGACGACCGCCAGGGTGAGCAGGAAGGTGCGCAGCGCCGACGGCAGGAAGCGCCCGGCCACGGCCAGCACGGCGAGGGCGAAGGCGATGTCGGTGGCGGTCGGGATCGCCCACCCCTTCGCGCCGTCACCGCCCGCGATCAGGGCGTAGAGCACGGCCGGTACGAGCACGCCGCCCGCCGCCGCCGCGACCGGCACCGCCGCCCGGCGTGGGTCCCGCAGGTCGCCGGCGACGAATTCGCGCTTCAGTTCCAGCCCCGCGACGAAGAAGAAGATCGCCAGCAGGCCGTCGGCGGCCCAGGTGGCCACGCTGAGGTCCAGGTGTAGCGACGCCGGGCCGAAGCGGAGGTCGCGCAACGTGTGGTAGCCGTCCGACCAGGGGGAATTCGACCAGGCCAGGGCGAGCAGCGCGCCGACGAGCAGCAGCGCTCCGCCGACCGTCTCCTTGCGGAGGATGGCGGAGATGCGACTGGTCTCGCCCCACGAGCGGCGGGCGAAGAGGCTGGCTCGGCGCCGGGCGGCGTCGGTCACGGGATCTCCTCGTCGACAGGGGTCGCGTCGTTCATCGCCGACCAGACTTCCCGGCACACCGCTGACTACCGTATCCGGCGGCCGCGCGGCCAAACCCCGGAGGGCCCTCGTGCCGTGCGGCGAGTCGCCGGTGGCCGGCCGGACCGGTGCAACGTCGCGCTGAGCGGGGGTCGGGGGACCGCGCTAGGCTCGCCCCACGGGCCCTACCCCGTCGGGCATCACCGACTTCGACAGCTACGCCGACGCCGTACCGCCCCGGCTTTGCCCCTCCTTCCCGGAAGGCGTGGTGTCACATGGCGGACGGGCCTCCGATCCTCGTCGGCGTTCCCGACGGCACGGGGTGGGTCGGCACCGGCACCGGTGTCCGCGGCACGGCGGCCGAGGGGTCGCCATGACGGATCCGGCCTCGCCCGTCGCGTGGGACTTCGTGCACGCCGCCCTGATCGTCGACTCGGAAGACGCCCTGCGCGCCCGGCTCGTCCCCGCGCTGCGGCGGTCGGTCGCGGCGCACGAACGGGTCCACCTGCTGGTCGGCGCGCACGTCGAACGGGTCCTCCGCGACGCCCTGGGCACCGTGGCCGACCGGCTCGAATGGGGCGAACGCGCCACCTTCCACCTGCGGCTGGGCTTCGCGTACGAGCGGCTCCGCCGGTATCTGGCCGCTCAGCACGCCGCCGGCAGCAGCGTCCACGTGATCACCGAGGCCGACGTGTCGGCCCCAGGGCGGGACGCCCCGGTTGACCGCGCCACCGCCCACCTGTCGTACGAGTCCGCGTGCGGCGACGCCTACGCCGACTACGGCTGCGCGGTCACCTGCCTCTGGGACAGTCGGCGCCACCCCACGCCCCTCATCGAGAGCGTCCGGACCCTGCACAACCACGAACTCACCGACAGCGGTTGCCTGCCCAACTCGGGGCACGTCGGGTCAGCCGACTACCTGCGGCGGATCAGCGAGATCCCGCTTGCCGCCGTGCCGACGATGGTGGACCTCGACGTCGGCCTGGTGGCCCTCGATCAGCTCACCCCGCTCCGCAGCGCGCTGCGCGGCTGGGCCGAGGCGAGATCGTTCGACGCGGACGCGACGGGTGACGTCGTCGTCGCGGTCACCGAGGTGGCCACGAACGGCCTGGTCCACGGCGCGCTCCCGGTACGCCTGCGGTGCTGGCACCACGGGGACACGCTCATCGTCCAGATCGACGACTCGGGCGACCGCCCGATCCCCCCGACGGCCGGCTTCCGCGGGCCCGGCAGCGCGGACCGGGTCGGCGGGCGAGGTCTCTGGCTGGCCCGACAACTCGCCGACGTGGTGACCATGCACTGCGGGGAGAGCAGCACCAGCGTACGGTTGCACTTTCCGCACGTGGGCACGCCCGGTCGGCCGGCCGGCTGACCGGGCCGCCGACAGCGGCGGCCCCGAGCCGACGTCAGGCCCGCGCCGGCGTGGTCAGCGCCGCAGTTCGCGCCAGGCCGGGTCGCCCCCGCGCCAGGCGCCGGCGAGAATGCTGGCCGAGCCACGGCTGGGGCACTCCTGCACCTTCGACCGTCCGAGGGCGCCGCCGATCTGCGCCTGGACCTCCCACCGCTGCCCATCCGTGCGGATGTACACATCGCGACGCCCACGTGCCGTCGCGTCCCCATTCCACCAGTGCTCCTCGACGATCACCTCGCGACGGTATCTCAACTGGTGGCCGGACCGCACCGCCCGGCAGCCGGATCGGGACCGGACCGCCGCCGGGCTCCGGGCGTCGTACCGGACAGAAGCCGCGGTGGCGGCCATCGGGGCGGCGAACGCCTCCCCGACGAAGGTGCCAATCGTCAACGAGTCGCTACTGTCGGTAGCCCAATCCCGACTCGGTGATCAGCTGCCGGGGCCGGGCGGGGTCGTCCTCCAGCTTGCGCCGGGCCATGTACTGGCGCAGGTAGTTGGTGTCGTGAGGTCGAACCGGGCCGGCAGGTCGGCCACCACCCGCCGCCCTCCGCCCGACCGAGGTGGCGCAGGTCCGCCATGAGCCTGAGGTTCTTCGCGAGTACGCCCTGCGCGGGCAGGTCGCCTCGACGGCCGGCCGTGGGGTGGTTGTCGTCGTCATGCCGGTCAGCGTGCCGACGGCGGGGATCACCACGGTTTCACGCCTCCGGAACGGCGGGTCAACCGTCCAGGCGGCGGACCATGTTCATGATGCTTTCCACCTGGGCCCCGCCCTTGATCGGGTAGTTGCTGCCGCCGAGGTAACCCCACCAGTCCCAGCATCCGTTCGGGTTCACCCCGGACGATGTCGCCTGCGGGTAGAGGACGATCAGCCGGTTGGTGTCGGCGTACTGGTTGAGGTTGGCCCGGTCGACGAAGGCGGTGCCGACCTTGGAGTAGCCCTGCACGCAGCCGTGCAGGGCGACCAGCAGCCGACAGGTCTGCCCGCCGGCACAGGCGCTCGGGATGTACGCGAAGCCGTTGGCGTCCATGCTCAGGCCGTTGGCCCAGCCGTTGACCGCGAAGGCGTCCTGGCTGAACCGGATCAGCGTGCCACCGAGCGGGCCGGTGTTCGGCGCCGCCACCGAGCCGAGGAGCTTGCCGAGGAAGGCCCCCTGCGGGTCGGTGCCGCAGTCGTTGAGGTACGGCGAGGCGGTCGCCGTGCAGCCCACCGTGCCGTACGGGGTGACCCAGGCATGCCCGGCGGCGCTGCCGGCGTCGTACCGCACGCTGGCCCCGAAGTCCTGGTAGTAGCGGACCAGGTCGTCGGTGACGGACTTCTTCACCGTGTTGTCGTTGCCGCCGTGGTAGACGTACACGGGCTGGCCGGCGAGGTTACCGGTGCCGTCGATCCAGCCGTAGGACGCCCAGCTGCGGGTGTAGCTCTCCAACGTGGAGACGTACGTCGGGTAGATGTTGTCGCCGCAGCCGTAGAGCGCCTGCGAGACGTTGTTCTGCGCGCAGTAGTAGGGCCCGGCCGCGAAGACGGCGGCGCCGCGGATCCGCGCCGAGTAGGCGACCTGGAGCTGGGTGGCCATGTACCCGCCGGAGGAGACCCCGGCGACGTAGACGGCGGAGACGGGGTACGTGCCGAGCGAGCCGGCGACCGGGGGCTTGGTGTACGGCGTGCTCGCCGCCCGGGCGGCGACGCCGCCGGGCAGGACCAGGAGGAGGACGGCGGCGAGGGTGGTGACGGCTTTCCACGGTGACTTCATGGCGTTCTCCCGTCCGAGCGCCGGCGGGACGACCGGCGCGCGAGGACGCTAACGTGATATCGGCCACAGCAGATATCCGCACGGCCGACACCTCGGCGGTCGCGGGAGTGTGGGGCTTCCACCCGACCGCCGTTTCCGCCCCGCAGGCCGGGCACGCCGTCCGCGCGTTGCCGGGGGGTCCGGCAGCCGGGTGCGGAACTGGCAGTTGGGTGGGCGGACCGCGTATGCCTGCCCGGTGGACCAGCCGCCGGGACGTCAACCGTCGCCCTTCTCCTCCTCGCCATTCTTGTCTTCCTTGCCCTTGCGGTCGTCCTTCTTTTCACCGTTCTGCCCGGGAGCGGGCCGACTGGTCTGTCCGGCGACGGTGAGTGTGCTGCGACAGGACGTTCCGTTCAGGCGGAACTGGTCGGGCAGGGAGGTGGTCCCCCGGTAGGTCACTGCCACGGTGGCGGTGACGGTCCGCGTGGGCGGAAGGTTACCGATGCTGGCCTGGATCGTGTCGCCGCTCTGCCGCCAACTGCCCGGAGAGCCCTGGACGAGGCGCTGGTGGCTGGGGAGGCTGAACGCCAGCCGCGCGTCGTCGATGGGCACCGGGCCGGTGTTGGTGATGCTGACCCGAGTGGAGGACCGGCCGTCGACGGCGCCGCTGAGGGAGTACCGGACACTGCACTCCGGCTGGCGTTGGCCGATGCCCTCGACGGCGGTCGGGGTGCGGGCCTCGGTCGGATCACCGCCGGACGAGCCCTCGGCGGACAGGGCGACGGCCACCGCCCCGGAGGCCAACATCGCTGCGGCGGCGGCCCCAGCGACGGCCGCCCGCCGCGACGGAGGGAGCCGCCGCCATCGGTCCAGGGGCACCGCGACGAGCCGCGACGCCGGGACGGCGGCTACGACCAGGCCGCGCGCCGGAGACCAGCTACGGGTGGGTGCCGGCTCCGGGGTGATTCCGGCGCCGTCGTTGAGGGTGCCAGCGAGCAGCAGCGTGGCCGGGGATAGGCCGGCGACGGCGCCGAGGACCGAAGCCGCCTCGGCGGCCGGCGGACGGTCGACCGGTTCCTTCGCAAGGCAGCGGCGGCACAGCTCACCGATCTCCGGAGGCAGGTCTGCGATGTCCGGCAGCGCGGCCGGTTCGTGGTAGCGATGGGCGGCGACCATCTGGGTGGTGGTGGAGGCCCGCCACGGCAACCGGCCGGCCAGGGCGCGGTAGAGGAGCAACCCCAGCGCGTACACATCGGTGGCCGGGTGTACCGCACCTTGTTCCAGCCGCTCGGGGGCCAGGTATGCCGGGGTACCCAGCAGCCCTTCGGGCAGCCCTTCGGGATCGCCGGAAGTAGCCGAGATGCCGAAGTCCACCAGCTTGACCCCACCGCCGGCCACCATCACGTTGCCGGGCTTGACGTCCCGGTGCACGACCCCGCGCCGGTGGGCGGCGGCCAGTGCCTCGGCGACCTGGGCGCAGATCAGCACGGCCACCCGCCAGGGCAGCGGGCCGCCGGTGAGCAGCTGGGACAGCGAGCGGCCCTCGACGACCTCCATGACCACGTACGGCACCGGCGGTCCGCCGGAGGCGGTGGCCTCGCCGTAGTCGTACACCTCGACGATGTTCGGGTGGCGGAGCCGGGCCGCGGAGCGGGCCTCGGCCCGGATCCGGTGCAGCAGTTGGGGATCGGCCGCCAGCTCCGGGGAGAGCAACTTCACCGCCACGTCCCGGCCGAGCACCTCGTCGTGGGCACGCCAGACCACCGACATGCCGCCCGCACCCAGCCGCTCGAGCAACCGGTAACGACCATCCAGCATCGACTCGACGTCCACGGTCGGAAAGTGCCCCGGCCGGCGTTCCGGAAAACACCGGACGGTGGGGCCCCCGGGGTCGGGTGACGGGCGTCAGCGGCCGGGCAGCGCCTGGGCGAGCTGCGTCGCCCCGGCGATGAGGATGTCGTATCCGTTGGCGCCGATCTTGCCTTCGCGGCGCAGGTCGGTCAGCTCCTCGGCGAACTCCCGCAGGTTCTCCCGCGCCTTGTCCGGCTCACCGTCGGCAATCCGCTCCTCCGCCTCGCGCAACCGTTTCCGCAGCTCTTTGCCGTCGCCTGGGCGTAGCTGCCGCTGCTGCACGAGACCGTCCACCGTGGCCCGCAACCCCGCAACCAGTTCCGCCGGGTTGGCCGCCCGCCGCGGGGACGAAGGGGAAGGGGAAGGGGAAGGGGAACTGACGGGGGTGGGCGAAACCTCGTCGATCACGGGTTCGGTGGGATCGACGGGCGCGGACGTGTCGATCGCCACGGTGGGACCGGTGGTGGGGCCAGCGTCCTCATCACCGCCGAAGGCCAGCATGAGCGTGGCGACCACCAGCACGACGGCCGCTCCCCCCACCGCCAGCCACATCAGCCGGCTTGCGTCGTCCGGGGACCGGTGGCGACTGCCGGCCGGGCGGACCAACGGCAACACGCTCGTGGGCAGGGCCACGTCGGCGCCGCGCGAGTCATGGGGGGCGGACACGCCGGACATCATGCCACGAGCGGCCGGCGACCCGGAGCCTCTTCCTGCGCCAGGCCGGGGCTCGACCTACGGTGGTCGGGTGCGTCAAGCCCTGCTCCCCGCCATCTGGGACAGCTGCGCACGTCGCCGCCGCCGCCACGGGCCATCGAACTCGAGAAGTGGAACCTCGGCACCCCCGCGGAACTGCGCAAGCTGCGGGCGTCGCTGCGCGCGGCGTTGACCCGCTACGGCCTGACCCAGGGGGAGGAACTCGACGAGGTGCCCGGCCTGGTCGTGCTGGTCGCCACCGAGCTGGCGAGCAACGCGCTGCGGCACGGTATCCCGCCGACCATCGTCACGCTGCTGGCCACCGATGACTGCTTCATGCTCGACGTCGCCGACCACGACCTGACGACGGTGCCCGAGCTGGCCGACACCCACCCGCTCGACTCGGGCGGCCGCGGGCTGCTGCTGTCGCAGTCGGTCTCCCTGGCCGTCGGCTGGTACGCGACGGAGGACACCAAGAACATCTGGGCGTCCTTCCCCCGCTGACCCGCCGCGCTGTCGGCCCTTGCCGGGCCGAGGTACGGGGTATGCCTGAGGGCGGACTGCCACGACGGCAACGGAGGCAACCGCCGGCTAGAAGCCAGCCACCGGGTGCGGGACGTACGGCCCCTCCAGCGCCGCCACCTCCTCGTCGGTCAGCTCCAGCTCCAGCCCGGCCACCGCGTCGGTCAGATGGTGCGGCTTGGTCGCGCCGACAATCGGCGCGGTCACCGTCGGATCGCGCGCCACCCAGGCCAGCGCCACCTGCGCCCGGGGTACGCCCCGCGCCGCCGCCACCCGGGCGACCGCCTCGACCACCGCCCGGTCCGGCTCCTCGGTCCGCGCGTAGAGCCCCCGGCCGAACTCGTCGGTCTCCGCCCGCGCGGTCCGCTCCCCCCAGTCCCGGGTCAGCCGGCCCCGGGCCAGCGGGCTCCACGGGATCACCGCGATCCCCTGGTCCGCGCAGAGCGGCAGCATCTCCCGCTCCTCCTCGCGGTAGAGCAGGTTGTAGTGGTTCTGCATGGAGACGAACCGGGTCCAGCCGTGCCGTTCCGCGGTCCAGAGCGCCTTGGCGAACTGCCAGGCGTACATCGAGGAGGCGCCGAGATAGCGGACCTTGCCGGCGCGGACCAGGTCGTGCAGCGCCTCCAGGGTCTCCTCGATCGGCGTACCCGGGTCCAGCCGGTGGATCTGGTAGAGGTCCACGTAGTCGGTGCCGAGCCGGCGCAGGCTGGCGTCGATCTCGCTCATGATGTGCTTGCGGGACAACCCGCCCCGGTTCGGCCCCGGACCCATCCGGCCGTGCACCTTGGTCGCGATGACCACCTCGTCGCGGCGGGCGAAGTCCTTCAGCGCCCGGCCGACGATCTCCTCGCTGGTGCCGTCGGAGTAGACGTTGGCGGTGTCGAAGAAGTTGACCCCCAGCTCCACCGCCTGCCGGATGAACGGCCGGCTCTGGTCCTCCGGCAGCGACCACGGGTGCGCGCCGCGCGCCGGGTCGCCGTAGCTCATGCAGCCCAGGCAGAGCCGGGACACCTCCAGACCGGTGGACCCGAACTTCACGTACCGCATGCGGTGGGCCTCCTCAGCGCCAGCCGTGCTTCGGCTCGTAGCCGAGCACCCGGCGGGCCTTGTCGATGGAGAGCAGCGTCTCGTTACCGGTCAGCTCCCGGCGCACCGGAACCCCGGGGAAGACCTCCGCGGCCAGCTCGGCGGTGGGGCGGCTCATCACGGTGTCGGCGTTGGCGATGATGAAGACGGCCATGCCGGTCGCGTCGTGCTCCAGCGCCCGGCGGACCGCCTGCGCCCCGTCCCGGGCGTCGATGTAGCCCCACAGGTTCCACGAGCGCAGCGACGGATCGGCGTCGTACCCGGGAAAGGCGGCGTAGTCGGCCGGCTCCATCACGTTGGAGAAGCGCAGCCCGATCGCCTTGAGCCGGGGCTCCCAGCGGCAGAACTGGGCGACCATCTGCTCCTCGAGATGCTTCGCCAGCGCGTACGACGTCTCCGGCCGGGCCGGGTACTCCTCGTCCACCGGCAGGTACGGCGGCGGGGTCCCGAACGGCAGGCCGAGCAGCGTCTCGCTGGACGCCCAGACCACGTTGGTGATGCCGACCGCCCGGGCGGCGGAGAAGACGTGGTAGCTGGCGGTGATGTTGTTGCGGAAGGTCACCGCGTTCCCGGCCACACCCGGCCCCGGGATGGCGGCCAGGTGCACCACCGCGTCCACCCCCGAGTAGCGCTCGTCGATGCCGGTGAACGCCTCCAGCACCTGACCCTGGTCGGTCAGGTCGATCCGGGTGAACGGGCAGCGCGGCTCGGCCGGCGCGACCAGGTCCAGGTTCACCACGTCGTACGAGTGGGCGAGCAGCTCCTCCACGACCGCGCGGCCGAGCTTCCCGCTGCCTCCGGTGACCACGACCCGACTCATCCGCCGTCCCCTCTCCCGGGGCCCCACGCCCCTGCCCGCCGCGCCACGTGTCCGCGGTCCATCTCACCACCCGCCGGGCGTCATGTGCAGTGCGGGACGGGTCAGTCCTCCGCCGGGATCGGGTCGTCGTACTGGCCGGACGGACCGGTGTGCAGGGCGCCGTCCACCCGGGGCCAGGCGTTCGGCAGGCAGCCGTGCAGGCCGAGGGTCTGCTGCTCCATCACCGGCGCCGGCCCGCCGACCCGGGGACACAGCTCGTGGCCCCGGCCCAGGCGGTGACCGACCTCGTGGTTGAGCAGGTACGGCCGATAGCTGCCCAGATCGTCGAACTGCGGCACGCCGCGGGCCCACCGGGCGACGTTGATCACCACCCGGTCCCCGTTGCGGCAGGAGGTGTAGTGGTCGGACGGGTCCGCACAGAGTTCCCCCCGGGTCACCGGGGTGGCCAGCAGCACGGTGAAGTCGTCCGGCTCGTCCGGGCCGACCCGCTGGAGCCGCCACTCGCCGCCGCCGGTCCAGCCCCGCGGATCGGCGAGGATCACCGCGACCTCCCGGCCGAAGCGCTCCACGTCCACCTCGTCGATGCCCTCCTCGACCGCGACCCGGTAGCGGAGCAGCGGGCCACTGCGGCCCGCCGCGGCGCCACGGGCGCTGGCGGTGCGGAAGTTCCCCGTGCCCCGGGCCGGGTAGCTGAGGGTCGGCTCGGACGGCCGGACGACCCGGCCCGCCGCGGGCACGGCCGGTGCGGGCGTCGACGTCGCCGGGGCCGGGCCGGCGGACCGGACGCCGGCCCTGACCAGCAGGTCGGGGCCGCCGCGCCGCGCGGCGTACGCGCCACCGGCGGCCAGCCCGACCGCCACGGCCAGCGCCAGCAGGGTCACCGAGCCGGCGCGGGACGCCCGGCGTCGGCGGTGCAGGCCGATGTCCCGCCTGGTACGCCCGCCCACATCGATCTCCGTCCGTCGCCGCCCCGGGTCCGCCGAGGAGTACGGACGACGGGGCCGGTCAGTTGACCCGTAGCGGGAGAATCCGCCGCGGAGGGTCGATGGTGAGGTCGCTCACGGGTCGCGGCGCCCGGGCCGCCGGTACCGTTCGGGGCGGGTGTGCACCTCGCCACCCGGGGTCGGCCGCACCGGAACGACCGTGGAGAAGGGGTCAACCCGTGCCGGAAGCCGACAACCTGGTCGCCGACGCCCTCGTGGCGGCGCGCGGCACCGACGTACGCGCGGCGGAACGCGCCCTGGATCGGCTGGTCGTCGGCGATGCTCCGGCGGTGGACGCCGCCCTCCTGGCGCGGCTGCGCCGCGGCGTCGGCCGGCTCTGGCCGCGCGGCTGGCAGCCGGTCGACCTGGATCGGATCGCCGCCCGGCGGCTCGACCCGCGCACCGCCCGACTGGTCGGGGAGGCGGTCGCGGCCCAGCGCGCCGCCCTGCCCGAGCCCGTCCCGCAGTGGTTCGACGAGCAGGTGGCCGAGCTGGGCGCCGGCTGGGACACCGAGGTCGACTGGCTGAACCGGTGGGCGGCCCGGGCGGGCGTCGACCGGATCACCGCGCTGCGCGACGCCGTCGACGCCCTCGGCCTGGTCGAGGGGCTGCCCCCGATCGCGCTGCTCCGCCCACCGCCGGGTAAGGCGGCCGCGGCCCCCCGAGTGTCCGCCCCGGTGACCGGGTCACGGATGCTGGACCGGGTACGCGCGCTGCTGGCCAAGGCCGAGTCGACCACCTTCCCGGCCGAGGCGGAGGCGCTGACCGGCAAGGCCCAGGAGCTGATGGCCCGGCACAGCATCGACGCCGCCCTGCTCGACGCGACCGCCGAACGGCCGGACCAGCCGGGTGGCGTGCGGCTGAGCACCGACGCCCCGTACGCGGCCGCGAAGGCGCTGCTGGTGCAGGAGGTGGCGGCGGCCAACCGGTGCGAGTCGGTCTGGTCCGACGACCTCGGCTTCGCCACCGTGCTCGGCTTCCCGGCGGACCTGGCGGCGGTCGAACTGCTGCACACCTCGCTGCTGGTGCAGGCCACCGCCGCGATGCTGCGCGGCCGGGACGAGCGGCGGGCGAAGAGCGGCAGCCGGCGCACCAAGGGCTACGACGAGTCGTTCCTCAACGCCTTCGCGCTGCGGATCGGCGAACGGCTCCGGGCGGCCACCGAGGCGGCGAACCGGGAGGTGGCCGAGGAACGCGGCGACGACCGGCTGCTGCCGGTGCTCGCCGCGCGCTCGGACGCCGTCCGGGAACGGCTCGACACGCTCTTCCCCGGGGTCACCAGGTACCGCCTCCAGGTGCGGGACCCGGAAGGCTGGTCCTCCGGCACCTCCGCCGCCGACCGTGCCTCGCTCGACGCCGGCGCGCCGCCTCGCCGGTCGGTCCACGGCCGCCGCTGACGAACTTCCCGGATTCTTCGGGTGAGGATGTCGGGTACGGCGCCTCGGCTCCGACCCCTCACCGAGAGGCGCCCACACCTGTGGCCCGTACCCGAGGAGTGCACCGTGAAGTACATGCTGCTGATCTGGAACCGTCCCGGCTTCGTCGAGGAGCTCGCCGAGCAGGAGCGGAACGCCATCTTCGGCGAGGTCGACGAGATCATGAAGGAGCTGACCGAGTCCGGTGAGCTGGTCGGCGGCCAGGCGCTCGCCGACCCGTCGCAGACCCGGACGGTCCGGTCCGTCGGCGGCCGCGCCGAGATCACCGACGGCCCGTTCATGGAGAGCAAGGAGCAGTTCGCCGGCTACCTGATGGTCGACTGCGACAGCCCGGAGCGCGCCGCCGAGATCGCCGCGAGCTGGCCGGACGTCCGGCGGGGCGTCGGGGTGCTGGAGGTGCGGCCGGTCATGGACGAGGCCGGGACGGAGATGTGACGGCTGCCGACCACACCGTCGAGGACCTGCTGCGCAGTCTGGCGCCGCAGGTCCTCGCCGTCCTCGTCGGGCGGCACGGCCAGTTCTACGCCTGCGAGGACGCCGTGCAGGAGGCCCTGCTCGCCGCCGCCGTGCAGTGGCCCGAGCAGGGCGTGCCCGAGCACCCCTGCTCCTGGCTGGTCACCGTGGCGAGCCGCCGGCTCACCGACGAGTGGCGCAGCGAGCGGGCCCGCCGGGACCGCGAGGTCGCGGTGGCGCTCCGCGAGCCCGGGTACGCGGCGGTCGCGCCGCCCGCCGACGAGGAGCCGCCGGCCGGGGACGACACGCTGAAGCTGCTCTTCCTCTGCTGCCATCCGGCGCTCACCGTCCCGGCGCAGGTGGCGTTGACGCTGCGCGCGGTCGGCGGCCTGAGCACCGCGCAGATCGCCCGGGCGTACCTGGTGCCGGAGGCGACCATGAGCCAGCGGATCCGCCGGGCCAAGCAGCGGATCGAGGCGACCGGAGCCCGTTTCGTCCTGCCCTCGGCCGCCGATCGCGACGCGCGGCTCGGCGCCGTGTTGCACGTGCTCTACCTGGTCTTCAACGAGGGGTACACCGCCTCCAGCGGGCCCGACCTGCACCGGGCGGAGCTGACCGGGGAGGCGATCCGGCTGACCCGGGAGCTGCGCCGGCTGCTCTCCGACGACGGCGAGGTCACCGGGCTGCTGGCGCTGATGCTGCTCACCGACGCGCACCGGGCCGCCCGGACCGGGCCGGGGGGCGAGCTGGTGCCGCTGGCCGAGCAGGATCGCAGCCGCTGGGACCGGGCCGCGATCGCGGAGGGGGTCGCCCTGGTGACCGAGGCGCTGACCTGGTCGCCGCCCGGGCCGTACCAGGTGCAGGCGGCGATCGCCGCGGTGCACGCCGAGGCGCCGTCCGCGGCGGAGACCGACTGGCGGCAGATCGTCGCGCTCTACCGGCTGCTCGCGCGGATCGCGCCGAACCCGATGGTCACCCTCAATCAGGCCGCCGCGGTGGCCATGGTGGACGGCCCGCGGGCCGGGCTCGCCCTGCTGGCGCCGCTGGACGCCGACGAGCGGACGGCCGGGCACCACCGGCTCGCCGCCGTCCGCGCCCACCTGCTGGAGCTGGCCAGCGAGGCGACGGCGGCGCGGGCGGCGTACCTGGCCGCCGCCCGGGGCACCACCAGCCTGCCGGAGCGGCGTTATCTGGAGGTACGCGCCGCCCGGCTGGCCGCCGACCGATGAGGTACCGGATACCGCGCTGACCCAGCGGGGTCACGGCCGCGAGCGCGGACGGCACCGGCGTCAGGGCTCCGGCGGATGGCGGCCTGACCAGCTTGGACGGATGGTCAGGCGTGGCACTCGTCGGTGAGGCGCCGCGGGATGCCGACGAAGGTCGAGGTGAGCCACTTCACCGGCGCGGCCGACCTGGCGCCGGCGTCGATCCGGTCGGCCGTGTCGGTGATCAGCGCCTTGATCTCGGGGTCCTGCGCCCGGGCGGCCTGCCCGCGTACGTCGTCGGCCAGCTCGGTGAGGTTGGCCTTGAGCTGCGCGTTGACCTGCTCCGGGGTGAACTCCTGGCGGGTGGCCGCCGCGGAGTCGTCGGCGATCTCCCGGCTGCCGGCGATGATCAGCTTGTCGACGCTGGCGCACACCGCCGCGGTGTTCGCCGCCGTCACCGGGGACGGCGCGGCGGTGGTCCCGATGGCCGCGGCGGAGGCGCTGGGCGCGGGGGCCGTGGTGCCGGCCGGCGCCGCGGTCTCCTCCCCGGTGGACTGGCAGGCCCCGGTGAGCGCGGTCAGCGTCACCAGGGCGGCGGTACGGATCGCGGTGTTACCGGACATCGTTCTCCCGTGCGGTCGGTGGCCGCCCCACGGACGGTCCTAGGTCAACCAGGGCGCGCCCCGAACAGATCGAACGGCGACAGTCCATCCTGCCAGGGCGGCACCTCGGCAGGACGCGCCCCGGCCGGGGCGCCGACCCGGGCGCGCAGCACGCCGGGCCGGCGATGGCCGGCCCGGCGTTGCGAAGAGCCGTACGTCAGCTCTTGAAGGCGTCCTTGATCTTCTCGCCGGCCTGCTTGAGGTTGGCGCTGGCCTGCTCGTTGCGACCCTCGGCCTCGAGGCGCTCGTCGTCGGTGGCCCGGCCGACGCCTTCCTTGACCTTGCCCGCGGTGTTCTCGGACGCGTTGTCGATCTTATCGTCGATGCCCATGCGAACCTCCACTCTGCGGTTTTCGCCTCGCCCCCGAAGTACCCCCACGTCCGGTTGCCCAACCCTCCGTGACCGATGGGCGATCACCCACGGTGCGGACGTGAGCGCCGGAGCGGACGCTCAGCCGACCGGGCGGAAGCGGCGCAGCCGGAGGCTGTTGGCCACCACGAAGACCGACGAGAAGGCCATCGCGGCCCCGGCGATCATCGGGTTGAGCAGGCCGCCGGCGGCGAGCGGCAGGGCGGCCACGTTGTAGGCGAAGGCCCAGAACAGGTTGCCCTTGATGATGCCGAGGGTCCGCCGGGAGAGCCGGATCGCGTCCACCGCGGCCGTCAGGTCACCGCGGACCAGGGTCAGGTCGGACGCCTCGATCGCCACGTCGGTGCCGGTCCCCATGGCCAGCCCCAGGTCGGCCTGGGCGAGCGCGGCGGCATCGTTGACCCCGTCACCGACCATCGCCACCGTCCGCCCCTCGGCCTGGAGCCGCCGCACCACGTCCACCTTGTCGGCCGGCAGCACCTCGGCGATCACCTCATCGACGCCCACCTCGGCGGCCACCGCCTTCGCGACCGTGGCGTTGTCGCCGGTCAGCAGCACCGGGGCCAGGCCGAGCCCGCGGAGCTGGGCGACCGCCGCCCGACTGGTCGGCTTGACCACGTCGGCCACCGCGAGGACCCCGCGGGCCCGACCGTCCCAGCCGGCCAGGACCGCCGTCCGTCCGGCGGCCTCCGCGTCGGTCACCGTCCGTACGACCTCCTCCGGTACGTGCACACCCCGCTCCCGCAGCAGCCGGAGCCGCCCGACCAGCACCTCGCGGCCGTCGACCGACCCGGTCACGCCGAGCCCCTCGACGTTGCCGAACCCGGTCACGGTGGGCAGCGCTCCCGCCTCGGCCGCGCCGGCGGCGACGGCCCGGGCGATCGGGTGCTCGCTGGCGGCCTCCAGCGCCCCGGCCAGCCGGAGCAGCTCGGCGGCGTCCTGACCGGCGGCGGGGAGCACGTCGACCAGGGTCATCTTCCCCGTGGTGACGGTGCCGGTCTTGTCCAGCACCACGGTGTCCACCTGCCGGGTGGACTCCAGCACCTCCGGGCCCTTGATCAGGATGCCGAGCTGGGCGCCCCGCCCGGTGCCGACCAGCAGCGCGGTCGGCGTGGCCAGGCCGAGGGCGCACGGGCAGGCGATGATCAGCACGGCCACCGCCGCGGTGAAGGCGGCCGTCGTCCCGGCGCCGGTGCCGAGCCACCAGCCCAGCGTGCCCACGGCCAGGGCGATCACGATGGGCACGAAGACCCCGGAGATCCGGTCGGCGAGCCGCTGCACGGCCGCCTTGCCGGTCTGCGCCGCCTCGACCAGCTTCGCCATCTGGGCGAGCTGGGTGTCCCCGCCGATCCGGGTGGCCCGGACGACCAGCCGACCACCCGCGTTGACGGTCGCGCCGACCACGGTGTCGCCCGGCCGCACCTCGACCGGCACCGACTCGCCGGTGAGCATGCTGGCGTCGACCGCGGAGGCGCCCTCCTCGACGACGCCGTCGGTGGCGACCTTCTCGCCGGGCCGGACCACGAACCGGTCCCCCACCGCGAGCTGGTCGACCGGGACGCGGACCTCCTGGCCGCCGCGGAGCACCGCCACGTCCTTGGCGCCCAACTCCAGCAGGGCGCGCAGGGCGGCGCCGGCGGTCCGCTTGGAGCGGGCCTCGAAGTAGCGGCCGGCGAGGATGAACACGGTGACCCCGGCCGCCGCCTCCAGGTAGATGTTGCCGGCGCCGTCGGTGCGGGTGATGTCGAGGCGGAACGGGTGGGTCATCCCGGGCATGCCGGCGTCGCCGAGGAAGAGCGCCCAGAGCGACCAGCCGAACGCGGCCAGCGTGCCCAGCGACACCAGGGTGTCCATGGTCGCCGCGCCGTGCCGCAGGTTGATCCAGGCGGCCCGGCGGAACGGCAGTCCGCCGTACACCACGACCGGGGCGGCCAGGGTCAGCGACAGCCACTGCCAGTAGTCGAACTGCCAGGCCGGCACCATGGCCAGCAGGACCACCGGCACGGCCAGGGCAACCGACGCCCACAGTCGGGTACGCAGCCCGCGCAGCTCGTCCACCGGCTCGGCGGCGGCCGCCGCCCCGGCGGGCCGCGGCGGCGGCGGTACGACGGCGGTGTAGCCGGTCTTCTCCACGGTGGCGATCAGGTCGGCCGGGCTGACCTCGTCGGCGTATCGGACGGTGGCCTTCTCGGTGGCGTAGTTGACGGTGGCCTCGACGCCGTCCATCCGGTTGAGCTTCTTCTCGATCCGGGCGGCGCAGGACGCGCAGGTCATGCCGCCGATCGCGAGTTCGATCAGGTTCGGGGCGACCGGCAGGGACTTGGCGGTCGATGTCATCGCGGCACCTCCTGTCAATTGTGCCCGTGACCGGGGGCGCCGTGCCCGGCGTCCACGGTCGGTGCGGTGGTGGCGGCCGGCGCGCTGGTCGCCGGTGCGCCGGGTTCGCCGGCCACGACGGTGAACTCGGCGGTGTGCACCGCGTCGCCGTGCCGGAAGTCCAGGTAGAGGCGGTAGCTGCCGGCCGAGGGGATCTCGGCCGCGAATCGGATCTCCGGCCCGGCCGGGGTGCGCCCGTCACCGGGGGCGCCGTCCGGGTGGACGTGCAGGTACGCCAGGTCGCCCTGCCGCAGCGCCACCAGGTGCCCGTACGCCCAGAGGTAGGGCTGCAGGTCGGTGACCGGCTTCCCGTCCCGGCTGACGGTCAGGGTCAGCTCGGCGGTGCGGCCGGGCTGCGGGGCGCCGGCGAGGGTGACCGTGTAGCCGTCGACGGTGGTGCTGGTGGCGGGGGCCGGCAGCGGCCGGGGCTCCAGCGCGCCGGGGACGGTGACGTCGACGCCGAGGGTCAATGCCTCCCCGCCGGTCGGCGTGAAGTCGGCGAACGCCCGCCAGACCCCGGGGCCGGCGAGCGGCGAGGCGACCCGCCAGGTGCCGTCGGCGGCCAACTCCGGGTGGACGTGCCGGAAGCCGGAGAGGTCGCGGCGGGCCACGATCAGGTGCATCCGCTTGTCGTGCGCCACGTCGTAGCGGGTGACCGGCGCGCCGTCCGGGCCGGTGATCCGGAAGGCGAACACGCCGGCCGGTGCGGTCACCGGCCGCATGGTGTAGCCGCGGTCGGAGACGAGCAGTCCGCCGGGCAGGTGGCTGGTGGTGGCGGTGCCGGTCGCGTGGTCACCGTCGGTGTGACCGGCGTCGGTGGCGTCGTGGCGGGTGGCGGCGGCGGGGGCGCCGGGGTCGGCCAGCTGGCCGACCCCGTACGTCGCGCCGAACACCGCCGCGAGGCCGAGGGCGAAGCCGCTCAGTTTCGTCGCCGTGTTCATCGTGATACCTCGGTTCCTTCGGGTCCGCGGACCCGTCACGCCCCGACGAGGTCGTAGCCGGCCTCGTCCACGGCGGCGCGGACGGTGTCCGGGTCCAACGGGCTCTCGCTGGTGACGGTGACCTGGCCGGAGGCCAGGTCGACCTGGACGTCGCTGACGCCCGGGATCGCGCCGACCTCGGCGCTGACCGAGCTGACGCAGTGCCCGCAGGTCATGCCCTGGACCTGGTAGGTGGTGGTGACCATCGCAACTCCCCTTCCGCCGTTCCCATGCTATTCTCACGTTACCGGTACCCCCTTGGGGTATCCGGACTTGATCAGGACCGTACCATACCCCCGAGGGGTACGCTATCCTGGACGTCATGACCGCACCGACGACCCCGACCCGGGGCTACACCGCCAGCAAGGACCAACTGCTCGCGCGGCTCCGCCGCATCGAGGGCCAGGTCCGCGGCATCGAGAAGATGGTCGACGACGACCGGTACTGCATCGACGTGCTCACCCAGATCTCCGCCATCCAGGCCGCCCTCGACAAGGTGGCGCTCGGCCTGCTCGACGGACACGCCCGACACTGCATGCACGAGGGCGCCGCCGAGGGACGGGCCGACGAGATGGCCGGCGAGATGATGGCCGCCGTCGGCCGGCTGATGAAGCGCGGCTGACCGGCGGTCAACTCGGCGGGACCGCGCCCTCCCCGGCCCGGCGCATCCTCGACGAGCGGTACGCCCGCGGCGAGATCGACGAGGAGGAGTACCGCCGTCGTCGCGCCGGCCTGACGTGAACCGCCCGGCCCACCCCTGACGAGCGCGCTCCGGCCGGCCCCGCCGGGCGCCCGGCCCGCAGGGGCGGACCGGACACCCGGCAGGTGGGACTCAGAGCCGGTCGAGGATCTTGTTCATGAGGTCGATCTCGCCCCGCTGGGCGGTGACGATCCGCTCAGCGAGCGCCCGGGCGTCCGGCTTGGCGCCGCTCGCGATCTCCTCCTGCGCCATGGTGATGGCGCCCTCGTGGTGGGCGATCATCATGGTCAGGAACTGCCGGTCGAAGTCGACCCCGGACGCCGCCTCGAGCTTCGCCAGGTCGGCGTCGGACATCATGCCGGGCATGCCGTGAGTCATCCCCGGCGTGCCGTGACCCGCGCTCGCCGACGGCGCCGGCGCGCCCCAGGCAGTGAGCCAGCCGTTCATGGCGGCGATCTCCGGCGCCTGGGCAGCCTTGATCTGCCCCGCCAGCTTCTTCACCTCCGGGTCGGCGGCCCGACTGTCGGCCAGCTCGGCCATCTCCACGGCCTGCTGGTGATGCGGGATCATCATCCGGGCGAACATCACGTCGGCCTCGGCGAACGATGCCGAGGCGCCCACGGTGGGCGTGCCGGCGCCGCCCATGCCCGGCATGTTGTGGCCGGAGCCGGACGTCGAGTGGTCGGCATCGCCGCAGGCCGCCAGGGCGAGCGTGGCGAGAGCGGTCGCGCCGACCAGGGCGGCACGACGCGCGATGGTACGAGTGAACACAGGAAAGACCTTTCGGTGTCGGAACGTACGCAGCGGACACGGGACGCGGGTCACCGGACGGTCACCCGCGTCGGGCGTCCTATCTGCGCAGCACCGACGCCGTCACCAGACGCAGTGCGAAGGGCTGGGGCGGCGGGGCCCGCGGTCCGCAGGCGGGTCGCGGCGATCCGCGGGCGGCCCGTCCGACGGGCCGCGAACCGGCCCGCAGCAGCACGGCGACCAGCAGCGCCACGGCGAACGCGCCGAGGACGGCCAGGCAGACGCTCCACCCCGACCGGTCGTCCTTGGGACCGGTCGGCGGGAGCGCGCGGGCGTGGCAGCCGTCACCCGGGCAGTCGGCCACCGCCGCGGCGACGGTCGCGACCGCCTCGGCGAGGACCGCCGGAAGATCGAGGTGGTGCCCGGCGCGCTGCGTCTCGTGACCCGCCCGGTGCCCACCGGAGGCGTGCGCGCCGTGGCCGAGGGTGTGCATGGCGGCGAGCCCGACCAGCGTGCTGAGCAGCAGCAGGAGCCGGACCCACCGTCCGGGCGTCACCGCCGCCTCCGTACGCACGGAGACCACGCTAACCTGCCGGGTCGTACCGGTCGGGAGGAACGGCCCGCTCCGCGCCGCGGAGCGCCGCCCGGCGGGACCGCCGGTCGGCCTGACTAGCATTCCCTGCGACGGCCCCGGCGACCGCCGCACCGGCGGACGCCTGTCCCGGCCCGGTGAACCGACCGGCCCGGTGACACGTACCTCGCCTGAGAACCGTTGGGAGACTCACCATGGGCGCCGACCACACCGGTCCAGCTCCGGCCGCCCCGCCGGGCGTACGACGGATCCTCGTCGCCACGGTGGTCCCGCTGTTCGTCCTCAGCGTGCTCGCCGCCCTGGTGCTCTGGCCCCGGGACACCCCGGCCCCGGAGCGTGCGGCCGACGTGCCGCGCTACCACGGCACGGTGACCCGGGTGGTCACCGAGCCGTGCCCGCCGGCGGCGGAGGTGCCGGAGGGCACCCCGGGTGGCTCCGCCGGGCCCTGCGGCACCGTCCGCGTGGCGGTCGAGCAGGGCCCGGACGCCGGCCGCCAGGTGGAGACCCCGATCCCCGTCGGCCCCGGCGCGCCCACCGTCGAGGTCGGCGACCGGATCGTCCTGGTGGAACTGGTGGACCCGGCCGACCCCGCGACGAAGAGCTACAACATCGCCGAGCACCAGCGGGGCAAGCCGCTGGTGTGGCTGGCGGCACTGTTCGCCGTCGCCATCGTCGCGTTCGGCCGCTGGCGGGGGCTGGCCGCGCTCGGCGGCCTGGTCGCGAGCTTCGCCATCCTGCTCGGCTTCGTGCTGCCGGGAATCGGCGCCGGCCAGCCACCGCTGCTGGTGGCGATCGTCGGCTCGGCGCTGATCATGTTCGTGGTGCTGTACCTGACCCACGGGATCACCGCGCAGACCTCGGTGGCGGTTCTCGGCACCCTCGGCAGCCTGGTGCTGACCGGTGTCCTCGGCACGCTCGCCACCGCCGCCACCCACCTGACCGGATTCGGCAGCGAGGACGCCACCACGCTGTCGATGTTCCAGCGGGACGTCGACCTGCACGGGCTGCTGCTGGCCGGCATCGTCATCGGCTCGCTGGGCGTGCTGGACGACGTGACGGTCACCCAGGCGGCCACCGTCACCGAGCTGGCGCACGCCAATCCGGGGCTGTCCCGGTTGCAGCTCTACCGGGCGGCCACCCGCGTCGGCCGCGCCCACATCGCCTCCACGGTCAACACCATCGTGCTGGCGTACGCGGGCGCCTCGCTGCCGCTCCTGCTCCTGCTCGTCGCTGACTCGCGGCCGGTGAGCGAGATCCTCACCAGCGAGTTCATGGCGCAGGAGATCGTTCGCAGCGCGGTGGCCACGATCGGCCTGATCGCCGCCGTACCCCTCACCACCGGCCTGGCGGCCGTGGTGACCACCGCCGGTCGGGGCGGCGCGGGGCAGCCCGCCGCGCCGGCGTCCCGTCCCCCCGCGGAGCCGGACGCCGCGCTGGCGGCGCTCAGCGCACCACGCAGCGGTGCGGCCGCGGACGCCCACGGCGGTCGGACCGGACCGGAGAGGAGCACGGACACCGCATGGTGAAACTCCGCAGCGTGACCGCCCGCGCCAAAAGCGATGCTGGTCACGGGGTCGGCCGTCGAATTACCGCTTTTAGTCGGCTTCCGGACGTAGATCCTCGGGAGGACTCTCGGGTAACCTCGCTGCCGGTCACCGCCGAAGGCGCGCAGCGGCGCCTGCGGTACCGCCGCCCAATCGCCGTACGGCGAACCGGGGAACCAGGTACATGGGGTGAATCCGCGCCAGCGGTAGGGGCCACTTCCGCCCCGAACCCGTCAGCTAACCCGGTCGGCGGTCGACGGAAGGGAACACTGTGACGGCACCCCTGCGCCGCTGGCTGACCCCCGTGGTGGCCGTGCTCACCGCGTTCACCATCGTCGCCGGCCCCGCGCCGGCGATCGCGGCGCCGACGACGCCCCCCACCCCCTCGGGGCACGAGGAGGACGCCGAGCCGAAGCTCATCACCGACGCCATCGAGGCCGCCAACCGCAACTACGTGCAGGCGAAGACCAAGCTGGCGAAGTCGAGGCAGCGCCAGCTCCAGCTTGCCTTGGAGGTACGCGCGGCGCAGCACCAGCTGGACGCCCTGCGCCCGCAGGTGTCCCAGATCGCGGCACAGTCGTACCGGACCGGCCGGATCGGCGCGGTGGCCATGCTGCTGGAGAGCAACGCCCCGGACTCGTTCGTCCGGCGGGCCGCCGCCCTGGACGAGCTGAACATGGTCAACGCGCAGAAGCTGGCCGAGGTCAACGCGGCGAAGAACCGCGCCGAACAGGCCAAGCTGGCGCTCGACGCCGAGGTGCGCGCCCAGCAGACGCTGACGAACGCGATGGCCCGGGAGAAAGTCGAGACGGAGAAGGCGCTCGCCCTGGTCGGCGGGAAGGGCTTCACCGGCGGCCTGGTCTCGGCCACCTCGCCGGTCGCCCGGATCGGCCCCGGCCGCACCGCCGACGGGGACTGGAAGCCGGAGTCGTGCAGCGAGAACGACCCCACCACCTCCGGCTGCATCACGCCGCGCACGCTGCACGCGTACAAGGAGGTGAGGCGGGCCGGCTTCAACCGCTTCGCCGGCTGCTACCGGTCCGGCGGGCCGTGGGAGCACCCGAAGGGCCGGGCCTGCGACTGGTCGCTGCAGAACAGCGGGTTCGCCCCCTGGCACAACAACGACACCCGGATGTACGGCAACAACGTCGCCGCCTTCCTGATCCGCAACGCGGACCGGCTCGGCATCTACTACGTGATCTGGAACCGGCAGATCTGGTTCCCGGCGACCGGTTGGAAGTCCTACAGCGGGCCGTCCAACCACACCGACCACGTGCACATGTCGCTGCTCTGACCGACGACGTACCACGGCCGAGGGGCCGTCCCGCCGAACCGCGCGGGACGGCCCCTCGGTCGTCGTGTGCCGGTGGCGCGGCGTCAGCCGACGGCGGTGGGCGTGGGGTGCTCGACCTGGGCGGGCGGCCTGGTCGGCGCACCCGCCGGCACGGTGGCCACAGTCCGCACCTCGCCCGCGCCGAGCTGGTACGACATGCCGACCACCGCGCACCGCCCGGCGGCCACCGCACCGGCCAGGACGGGGGAGCTGGCCAGCAGCGCCTCGACGGTCTGCGCGATGTGGATGTCGACGATGCCGTCGATGTCCTCGACGCCCTCCGCCGCCGCCCGGCGCAGGCTGGGCACCACGGCATCGACCACCGCGCCGAGGTGCCCGGCGGGGGTCCTGCCGGTGGTGACCGCCTCCTTGGCGGCCTGCACCGCGCCGCAGGAGTCGTGCCCGAGCACCAGCACCAGCGGGGTGCCGAGCACCGTCAGGGCGTACTCGACGCTGCCGAGCACCTCGGGACCCGTCGTGTGGCCGGCGGTCCGGACCACGAAGAGGTCGCCCAGGCCGCGGTCGAAGATGATCTCGGCGGCGAGGCGGGAGTCGGAGCAGCCGACGATCACCGCGAAGGGGTGCTGGCCGTCGGCGACCGCTGCCCGGTGGCCGGCATCCTGATTGGGGTGGCGCGGAACGCCGGTGACGAACCGCCGGTTCCCGGCGTGCAACTCGGCGAGTGCCTGCTCCGGAGTGGTCGGGGTCAATTCCCTCACCTCGTCCTCGCGCGAAACGACCTGGTCAGCCGGGCCGGCGGCGCAGGCGGCCTCGGCCCCAACCGTCACACGCAGCCGAAGGCACGTCAAGATTTACGTGATACGGATTTCATACGTTGACTGGGACTTGACCGCGGGACGAGTGCGGCCACCACGGCCGGGACGGCCCCGCCTCGCCGGGGCGAGGGCAGGGCCGGAAACGCGAACGAAGGGCCATACGATGACGCGCATGGCGACGACAGCAGGCCAGAACGGGAGCAGCCGGAACTGGACATTCCTCACCAACCACGGGCACGTGCTGCTGGCCATCGCGCGAAACCCCACCGCCCGGCTGCGCGACGTCGCCGACGAGGTGGGGGTGACCGAACGGGCCGCCCAGGCCATCGTCGCCGACCTGGAGGCGGGCGGCTACCTGCGCCGCACCCGGGTGGGCCGGCGCAACGAGTACACGATCAACCCGAGCGGCCACTTCCGCCACCCCGCCGAGGCCGACCAGCAGGTCGGCGCCCTGCTCGCCCTCTTCACCGCCGAACCCGCCACCGGCTCCTGAGCCGGCCGCGCGGCGACACGGCGGCGGGCCGCGGTCGGGCGGGCCCGCCCGTCACCGCGCGACGGGCACGACGACGGTAATCTCACCGCGTGCGCGACAGCTTGCGGCCGGACGGAACGACTTTGCGCGCCCGTACCGGACACCGGTCCCGGGCGGTCCTCTGTGGAGCGGCGGCGGTGCTGCTCGGCACCCTGCTGGTGGCCCCGCCACCGGCGTCGGCGGCGACGCCGAAGTGCGGCCGGCCCGGCGGCCCCGGCCCGACCGAGGCCCCGTGGGCGCTGCGCCGGCTCGACCCCTCGTCGGCGTGGCGGATCACCCGGGGCGAGGGCGTGACAGTGGCCGTGGTGGACTCCGGCGTCTCACCCACCCATCCCCTGCTCAAGGGCCGGGTGCTCGGGGGTGACGACTTCAACGGCCTGGCCCGGCTCCGGGGGCAGTGCGACCTGGCCGGCCACGGCACCATCGTGGCGGGCATCATCGCGGGCCAGGAAGGCACCGGCACGCCGTACAGCGGCATCGCGCCCGAGGCGCGGATCCTGCCGGTACGGGTGCTGGCCTCCACCGAGCGCACCACCGATGAGGCGCTCCCCGGCGAGATCGCCAAGGCGATCCGGTGGGCGGTCGACCAGGGCGCCGACGTGGTCAACCTCTCCCTCGTGACGCTGGACCGGCCGGAGTTGCAGGACGCGATCGCCTACGCGCTCGGCAAGCGGGTCGTCGTGGTGGCCGCCGCCGGCAACCGGCAGGAGAACCAGCAGGACCAGCCGGCGTACCCGGCCGCGTACCCCGGGGTGATCGCCGTGGCGGGAGTCGACGCGCAGGGCGGCCACGTCGGCACCTCGGTCGCGGGCGACTACGTCGACATCGCCGCACCCGGGCTGGACATCGTCGGCCCGGCGCCACAGGGGGCGGGCTACCTCGCCGAGCCGCAGGGCGGCACCAGCTTCGCCGCCGCGTACGTCTCCGGGGTGGCCGCGCTGGTCCGCGCCGCCCACCCGGAGCTCACCCCCACCTACGTCGCCCTCCGGCTCACCCGGACGGCCGACAACCCGCCCGACGGGCACAACGCCGAGGTCGGGTACGGGGTGGTGAACCCGTACCGGGCGGTGACCAGCCTGCTCGGCACCCGGACGGACCCGCCGCCCGGCGCGATGGCGGAACCCGTCCCGCCGGCCGACCCGCTGGGCTGGCAGCGGACCGTGGCGGTCTGGGCGGCCGCGGTCGGCGCGCTGCTGGCGGGCGTCCTGCTGGCGGTCCGGCCCGTCCTGACCCTCGGCCGCCGGCGGGGCTGGCGCCCCGGACGCCGCTCGACGCCGCTCGACGCCTGACCGTCCCCTTGTCCAGGGCGTGCGCGAGGGCCTCCGGGGCGCGGGCGGACGCCATGAGGCTGCCACACCTGGCGGTCGACACCGGACGGTCGACACTGGACGGAACCGCCCGCGACCGGCGCCTGGCCACGTCTCCGTGGCCGGCACCGGTCGGCGATCAGCGCAGGATCCCCGGCGTGCCGCCGGTGTCGGCACCCCAGATGTCCTCGTCCTCCTCCAGCCAGGTGTTGCGGGCGGTGTCCTCCTCGCCGTACCCGGCGCCGCCACCGTGGCCCATGCCGGCCACGCCGCCCCGGGCGCCGGCGCCCCGCGCACCGCCGGCCGCACCGGCCGCGCCGCCCCGACCCGCGCCGCGACCGCCGGCCCCGGCCATGCCGCCGCCCACACCGGGTGCCATGCCGCCCGCGCCGAGCTTGCCGCCCGCCCCCAGCTTCCCGGCGCCCGCCCGGCCACCGGCGCCGCGACCGCCGGCGCCGGCCATGCCGCCGCCGCCCATCATCGGCGGCAGGCCGGGGCTCACCGCCCGGCCGATACCGCCGCCGCCCAGCCCACCACCGCCCAGCCCACCGCCGCTGCCGCCGAGCCCGGTGCTGCCGGGCAGCCCGCCGCCCGAGCCGAGCCCCGGTGCGGTCGCGGTGCCCGCGCCGGCCAGCCCGGTGCCGTAGTCGCCGGTGCCCGCGGACGGGTATCCGGTGGAGGGGGTGTAGCCGGTGCCGGTCGACGGGGTGTAGCCGCCGCCGGAGGAGAGGTCGGGGTGCGCGCTCGACCCGATGTTCGGGCCGCCCGAGCCCAGGTCGGGCATCTTGCCCGCGGAAGCCGACGGGCCGCCGCCCAGGCCACCCGCCGAGGGCGCCCCGCCGATCCCCGGCACGCCGCCGCCACCGCCGGTGCCGGGGCCGTTGCCCAGGTTCGGGATGTCCGGGCGCGGATTGGTGACGCTGCCGCTCGGACCGCCGCTCGGCGACTCCATGACGCGATCCTGGTAGTTGCCGTTGACCTCGTTGTAGACCTTGCGGGCGTCGCCCTCCTGATCGGAGAACCAGCCGGACACCCAGTCGCCCAGCTCACCGATCTTCTCCATCGGCCAGCTGCCCATCAGGTCCGCCTTGACCCGGGTCTCGAAGAGCCCCGCGCCGAGCACGACCTCGCCGTTGCGGGCCGCCAGCACGTCTCCGACGCAGGCGGACGGGATGGGCATGCTGTCCTGGGCCGCCTGGAGCTGCCGGGCGGCGGTCTCCAGGTTGGTGACGATGCTGACCCGGTCCCGGCCCGGCTTCTCGGCCGCGTCGACCAGGCCGCCGGCCTGCTTGGCCAGCGCCTCGACGTGCGACTTGAACGCCTCGTAGGCCGGCCCCTTCCAGACCACGCCGAGGTCCTTGACGTTCTGCTGGAGGCTCTCCTGGACCTGCCCGATGTTCTTGAGCAGCTCCTTCCAGCCGAGCGCCGCGCTCTCCACCTTGTCCGGCCGGCCCGCCACGAGCACCTCGCGGGCCATCTGCTCCCAGTCGGCCATCTCCCGCTCCCCGTCTAGCCGTTGCCGCCGCTGGCGGCATCGTTGAACGCCTGCTGCATCTCCTGCGCCGACATGGCGTTGGCGTGCTCGGCGTCCTCGTACTTCCGCTTGACCTCGCGCAACGCCTCGGCGGCGGCCCAGAGCCCGTCGGACAGCGTGCGCAGGCCCTGCTGGGTGGACGAGAAGAGGGCGTCGTGGTTCCGGGTGAGCTCCTGGGCGTTCGGGAACCCGCCCAGCGCGCCCTGGCCCGGCTCCGCCCACTCGTTCGGGGCGAGCTCGTCCTTGATCGCGGACATGTCGTAGGAGAGCCGGTGCACGTAGCTGGCGTGGCTCTCCAGCCAGGTCACGGCCGAGTCGAGGCTGCCGGCGTCCCACTCGGTCTCCACGCCCCGCTCGCCGTCGCCGGCGACCAGCTTGCTCGGCGTCTGCGCCTGGTCGACCCCGACCCGGTCGAAGTTGACGCCCCGCAGGTCACCGACCAACGGCATGCCGGGATTGAGCGGCATCGGGACGTCGAACCGCTGCTCGACCCGGTCCGGATCCTTGCTGACGTTGTGGCTGATGTCCCAGCTCATACCTGTCCTCCCCCTGGCGGTGCTCGTGGTGCCCGGCGTCAGCCCTGCTCAGGGCCGGTGGGCGGTGGAACCGGCCCGGCGTCCGGCGGGTACGGGTGCGGCGCCGTCGGCTGGCTCACCGGCCGGGGCTGGTACGGGTGCGGCGACCCCGGCCCGGGCCGTGGGCCGAAGCCCGCCGGCTGGCCGTTGCCCGCGGGTGGGTAGCCGGGCGGCTGACCCGGGCCGGGCAGCGGGGCGTACCCGGGCGGCGGGCCGAAGCCCGGCGGACGGTGACCTGGCGGCGGACCGAGCGGCGGCTGCGGGCCGGACGCCGCCCGGCCGCGCACGCCGCGCCGGGTGAGCCACACCAGCAGCACGACCAGGCCCGCCACGACCAGCAGGCAGAACCCGGTCGCGAGCGCGGGACCAGCGCCCTTGGCCAGCCCGAAGGTGACCATCGGCTCGTCGTCGCGGCCGTCCCGGCTGCTGCTGGCGGACGGCGCCGGCGGCGCGGCCTCGAGCAGCGGGTTGGCGGAGACCGGCGGCACCGAACGGGTCAGCGCCGCGAGCGGGTCGACCACGCCGAACCCGAATCGCGGGTCCCGTCCCGACGGCCCCGCGTCCCGCGCGGTGCGGATCAGGCGGTTGACCACATTGGCCGCGTCCAGGTCCGGATAGCGGGACCGGACCAGGGCGGCCACCCCGGAGATGATCGCGGTGGAGAGGCTGGTGCCGTCGTTGACGACGTATCCGTTCGGCGAGACCGTCGGCGGGGCCGGGGCGATGATCCGCTCCCCGGGCGCCGCCAGCACCAGCTCGGGGCCGGTCGCCGAACCGCTCCACAGGCCACCGGAGCGGCCGGTGCCGCCGGCCGCGACGACGCCCGGGATGCTGGCCGGCGCCTGAACGCCGACCATGCCCTGCTCGACGTTGCCGGCTCCGGCCACCACGACCGCGTCCTTGCCCAGCGCGTACCGGACCGCGTCGGAGAGCTCCCGCTTGCGGGAGTCGTTCACCAGCGACACGTTGATCACGTCCGCGCCGTGGTCCGCGGCCCACCGGATGCCCGCGGCGATGTCGGCGTTGCGGTCGTCCGCGCCGAGGCCGACCGGCAGGATCTTCGCCTCCGGGGCGATGCCCAGCTCGTGCATCACGCCACCGCCGCGGCCGGCGATGACGCCGGCCATGCCCGTGCCGTGGCCCTTCTGCCCGTCCGGATCGCTCCGGCCGTCGGCGGCCACGTCGGCGCTGAGCCCCTTGCCCGGCAGCACCTGGCCCTTCAGGTCGGGGTGGGCGGCGTAGACGCCGGAGTCGACCACCGCGACCACCACACCCCGGCCCTTGGCGAGCCGGTGCGCCTGGGGAATCTTCAGCGGGTCGAGGTACCACTGGAGACCGCGTACGGTGTCGGCGGCGCGCGCCGGGGCGGGCCCGACCAGCGGGCCGGCGCCGGCCGTGGCGACCAGCGTCAGCATGGCGGCGGCGGAACTCAGCAGTGGTCGGCGCTTGCCCGTACCCATGGCACTCCCAGGACCTCGGTCGACACGTGACGCACTGCGGCTCCGGTCCGGTCGAGCCGGACCGGAGCCGCAGCGGTCGATTATCTCACTGCCAGACCTTGGCGTTGCTCATCTCGGTGGAGACGTAGTTCTCGCGCGCGATGCCCACGGCCGCGCCGATGTCGTTCAGGACCTTGTTGATGTCCCGCACGGCGGCGTCCCACTGGGCCTGGTGCTGCTGGTACGCGGCGCGGTCCTGACCGTCCCACTCGAGCTTGGTCAGCATCGAGCGCAGCGTGTCGAGCTTCTCGTCGATGGTCCGCGAGATGGCCTGCATCTGCTGGTTGCTGCTCTCGAGGACTGCGTAGTCAACCTTGATGCTCATGAGTTCCTCCTCTGCTCGCCTGCGCGGATCACGGGTTGAGAGCAGAGTGGAACTTGTCCAGCATCTGCTGCTGCTCTTCGTCGTTGACCTGGTGCGTCGTACCCGACTTGTCGAGCAGGTCGGCGATGCTGTCCATCGCCGTCAGCAGCTTGACGGTGTCCTCGTTCCAGCGATTCATGAGCTGCTGGAAGCCCGTGGACGCCTGCCCCTTCCAGGCGATGGCCAGGTCGTCGACCACGTTCCAGAGCTTCTTCAGCTCGCCGTCGACCTCGCTGCGCGTGGACCGCACGTCACTCGCGGCGGTATGGAGAGTCGCAGCTTCGACCTCGAACGCCATGCTTCACACCCTTCCGTCATCTTCGTGGCGGCGGATCTGCCGCGCCCCTCCCCCGCGGCAAGGCAACCAACCCCACCGACGGACATCCTCGATGAGACGGTAACCCACGGCGGCAAGCGGTCGCAGCCCGCCAGAGCCGCAAATGGCGCGAGTCCGCAGTGGAATTGGCGACACCGAAAGGCCCTCGGCAGTCCACAAGGGAGTCTTCGGAGCGGCCCGGATCAGGCCGGCTCCGACCAGGCGGTCTGGATGAGCTGCTGACCGTCGCGCCGGCGCACCAGCGTGCCCCGGCCCGGTGGCTGCGGGCTCGGCCGCAGGGTGCCGAAGACGGCGCCCTCCTCCCGGTTGCCCGACATCAGCAGGCCCGGCGAGTCCAGCTCGCGCAGCCGCTGCAGCACCGGCTCGTAGAGCGCCCGGGCCACGCCGCCGACCCGGCGCGTGACGATCAGGTGCAGGCCGATGTCCCGGGCCTGCGGCAGCAGCTCGTGCAGCGCGCTGAGCGGGTTGCTGCCGCCGGAGGCGACCAGGTCGTAGTCGTCGACCAGGATGTAGAGGTCCGGCCCCTTCCACCAGCTCCGGTCACGCAGCTGCGCGGTGGTCACGTCCGGACCCGGCAGCCGGTTCTGCAGCGCGCTGCGGATCGACCCGAGCCCCTGGCTGAACGCCTGGTTGGACGGCGCGTAGTCGAGCAGGTGGTCGCCCTCCACCGCACCGAGCAGGCCGCGCCGGTAGTCGGCGATCACCAGCCGGGCCTGGGCCGGGGTGTACCGCTCGACGATGCCCCGGGCGATCAGCCGCAGCACGTTGGTCTTGCCGCACTCGGCGTCGCCGAAGACGGTCAGGTGCGGCTCGTTCGCCAGGTCCAGGTAGACCGGGGCGAGCGCCGACTCGTTGACCCCGATCGGCAGGCCCGGCGCCGACCGGTCGACCACCTTCGCCAGCTCGGCCACCGGCAGCCGGCGCGGCAGCAGCCGTACCTTCGGGGCCGGACGGCCCGGCCAGTTCGCCGCCACGTGCCCGGCCAGGGCGACCGACGCCTCGGTCAGGTCGTCCACGTCCCGCTTGCCGTCGATCCGCGAGACGGCGGTCAGGAAGTGCAGCTTGTCGCGGGTCAGGCCGCGGCCGGGCGAGCCGACCGGGACGTTCTGCGCCGCCCGGCGGTCGATCTCCGACTCGGCCGCGTCGCCGAGCCGCAGCTCCAGCTTCGTGCCCAGCAGGTCCCGCATGTTGATCCGGATCTCCGCCCAGCGCACGGCCGTGATCACCACGTGTACGCCGAAACCCAGCCCCCGGTTGGCCAGGTTGGTGATGGTCTGCTCCAGCTCCTCGTACTCCTGGCGCAGCGTGTTCCAGCCGTCGACCACCAGGAACACGTCACCGAACGGGTCGTCGGCGAACTCGCCGGCCGCCCGCCGCCGCCGGTAGCCGGCCACCGAGTCGATGCCGTGCTGGGCGAACCGGGTCTCCCGGTCGTCGAGCACGGCGACCACCTCGGCCACCGTCCGGCGGACCGCCTCGGTGTCCCGCCGGCCGGCCACCCCGGACACGTGCGGCAGCCCCTCCAGGCTGCGCAACGCCCCACCGCCGAAGTCGAGGCAGAAGAACTGCACCTCGCGCGGGGTGTGGGTGAGCCCCAGGGACGCGATCATCGAGCGCAGCATGGTGCTCTTGCCGCTCAGCGAGGCGCCCACGATCACGACGTTGCCGCCCGCGCCGGCCAGGTCCACCATCATCGGGTCGCGCCGCTGCTCGTACGGGCGGTCGACCACGCCGACCGGCACCGCGAGCCGGCCCCGGCCGGGCCAGTTCGCGGTGCACAGCCCGAAGGTCGGGTGCACGCCCAGCGGCGGCAGCAGCTCGCCCAGGCTCGGCGGCTCGGCCAGCGGCGGCAGCCAGACCTGGTGCGCCGGCCGGCCCTGACCCTTGAGCCGGTCGATCAGCACGTCCAGCATGGCGACCGCCTTGCCGTCCGTCGGCTGCTCCGGCTCCGGCGCCGTCTCCACCGCGGTCTGGGCGACCGGCGCCGACACGAAGTCCACCCCGTACGGCACGATGCGGCGCTGCACCTGCGCCCGGGTCGACCGCTGCACCTGCCCCGGCGGCCGGTACGGCCCGGACACGTACGCCGCCCGGAACCGCAGCATGGTGCTGGTGTCGGTCTTCAGATACCCGTGGCCGGGGGCGCTCGGCAGCTCGTACGCGTCTGGCACGCCCAGCACGATCCGGCTCTCCACGGCGGAGAAGGTGCGCAGACCGATCCGGTACGACAGGTGCGTGTCGAGGCCGCGCAGCTTCCCCTCCTCCAGCCGTTGCGAGGCCAGCAGCAGGTGTACGCCGAGCGACCGGCCGAGCCGGCCGATCATCACGAAGAGGTCGATGAAGTCCGGCTTCGCGGCGAGCAGCTCGCTGAACTCGTCGCAGATGATGAGCAGGCTGGGCATCGGTTCCAACTGCTCGCCGGCGGCCCGGGCCTGCTCGTAGTCGTACCGGGAGACGTAGTTGCCGGCGGCCCGCAGCACCTCCTGCCGGCGGTTCATCTCACCGGCCAGGGCGTCCCGCATCCGGTCGACCAGCGGCAGCTCGTCGGAGAGGTTGGTGATCACCGCACTGGTGTGCGGCAGCGCGTCCAGCGAGGCGAAGGTGGCGCCGCCCTTGAAGTCGACCAGGACGAAGTTGAGCTCCTCCGACGAGTGCGTCACCGCCAGCGCGGCGACCACCGTACGCAGCAGCTCGCTCTTGCCGGAACCGGTCGCACCGATGACCAGGCCGTGCGGGCCCATGCCCTCGTGCGCGGACTCCTTGAAGTCCAGCTCCACCACGTTGCCGTCCGGGCCGACGCCGAGCGGGATGCGCAGCCGGTCCCGGTGGCTGCGCGGCCGCCAGCTCTGCCGCACGTCCACCGCGGCGGCGTCGCCGACGCCGAGCAGGTCGGGCAGCTCCATGCTCCGGGCCAGCGGCTCGTCGCTGCTGGCCTGCTGCTGGGAGAGCCGGTAGGGAGCGATCAGCCGGGCCAGCCCCTCGGCGGCCGCCTCGCTCAACCGGTCCGGCGCGCCCAGCCGGGACGTCGAGGAGCCGCGGACCAGGTCCAGCCCGCTGCCGTCGCCGGCGTCGAGGCAGAGCAGCCAGCGGCCCGCGTCCCGGGGCACCGTCCCGGAGAGGTCGATGACCGTGGCGCCGAGGAGGCCCGCCCCCATCAGGTGACAGGTCGGCGAGATCTCCCCGCCGTCGATCACCACCACGACGTGCGATGCGGTGGTGAGCGGCTTCGCCTCCGGAGCGAACCGGGGCCGGCCGGCCAGCTCGTTGGCGAGGGCCGACTCGGCCTCGGCGAGGCTGGCGAAGACCAGCCGGCGCGGGCCCGCCGCGTCGGTACGGCCCGGGTGCTGGGCGTGCGGCAGCCACTTGACCCAGTCCCACACCGGCTGCCGGTCGGGCGCGGCCACCACCGCGACGATCAGGTCGTCCGGGGCGTGGAAGGTGACCAGCTGGCCCAGCGCGGCCCGGGTCAGGTCGAGCACCGGCTCCCGGTCGCCGCGCAGCACGATCCGGCTGAACGCGCGCAGCGACAGCGCGGTGGGCAACTCCGGCACCGTGGAGTGGGCGCGGACGAAGCGCCGCAGCGCGATCGCGCTCATCGGCTCCAGGTCCTCCACCGGCTTGGTCTCCGGCGGCACGATCTCCACCGCCAGCCGCTGCGGGCCCAGCGCGATCCGGGCCTCGCCGAAGTCGTCCTCGGTGATCCGCCGCTCCCAGAGCCGCCGGGACGAGGCGATCGACCAGAGCGCGTCCGGTTCGGGGTGCCGCCAGGACATCGCGGCGCGCTGCTGCTCGGCGGCCCGCCGGGTGCGCTTGCGCATCTGGGCCAGGTAGCGCATGTAGTCGCGCCGCTCGGCGTTCAGCTCAGCCTTGTCGTTGCCGCCGTTGGACATCGTGCCGATGGCCATGCCCAACATGGACACCCCGAAGAGGCCGCCCGCGACGTACGTCATCATGCCGCCGCCGCGGCCCGCGTAGAGAAACGCCATCGCGCCGACGCCACAGATCATCGGCAGGATCATCAGCAGCTGACCCATCCCGCGCGGCTGCGGCTCGGGCAGCTCCGGCGGGGACTCCAGCAGCACCTCGCCCCGCGGCAGCGCGGGCCCCGGTTGACGCGGAAGCCGGCGGAACACCACGGTGCTCACGGCTGGCTGTCTCCTCCCCAAGAGCGGCCCTGATGCGGTTCGCGACCGACCGGAGTCGTCGGGTGGGCATCCTATGCGCCCGCCATCGTAGGTAATCTCCCGTGGGCGCCGTGGACCCACTGCGGGCGGTGCCACCGGCCGAGGTGGATCGTAGGCGAGCACGAGGAGGCCACAGTGGCGACGAAGGCGGCGACCGGCGGGCTGAGCCGGATCACCATCGTGGCGCCGCGGACCAGGATGGATCTCGCCCTGCCGTCCGACGTACCCCTGGCCGACCTGCTGCCCACCCTGCTGCGGTACGCCGGCGAGGACCTCGCCGACGAGGGGGTCCGGCACGGCGGGTGGAGCCTGTCCCGGCTCGGCGGGCAGCCGCTGGACGGTGGTCGTACCGCGGCGCAGCTCGGCGTCCGCGACGGCGAGGTGCTCTACTTCAACCCGCGCGCCTCCGCCGCCCCGGAGATCGTCTTCGACGACGTGGTGGACGCGGTGGCGACCGCCACCAACCAGCGGCCCGGCACCTGGCAGGTCGGCACCACCCGGTCCTTCGCGGTGCTCTTCGCCGGAGCGGCCCTGTCGGCCGGCGCGCTGGCCGCGCTCTTCGCCGGCTCGCCCCAGCTGCCCGGCGCGCTGGCCGCGCTGGTGGTCGCGGTCGCCCTGCTGGTGAGCGCCGCGGTGGTGTCCCGGGCGGGCGGCGACAGCCGGACCGGTGCGGTGCTGGCCGTGGGCGCCCTCGGTTACGCGGCGGTCGGCGGGTTGCTGGTCCTGGCCGGCGACCGGAAGCTGACGGAGCTGGCCAGCCCGCACGTGTTACTGGCCGCGACCGCGGTGGTGCTCTTCGGGGCGATCGCGGCGCTGGCCGTCGGCGACCGGCTGCCGCTCTTCTTCGGCGCGACCGCGGTCGGCGCGGCCGTCGGTCTGGGCGCCGTGCTCTGCCTGGTCTTCGGCGTCGGCGCGGCGGCCGCCGCCGCGGTGGTCGCGACCGTGGCGTTCGCCGTCCTGCCGGCCCTGCCGATGATCGCCTACCGGCTGGCCCGGCTGCCCGTGCCGTCGATCCCCACCGGCCCGGAGGACCTGAAGACCGACGCGGAGAGCGTCGACGGTCGGCAGGTGCTGCGGGACAGCGAGCGGGCCGACCAGTTCCTCACCGGGCTGCTGTGGACGGTCGCCCTGCTCGTCCTCGGCGGGCAGGTCCTCCTCGCCGCCAACGGCCGGCTGCCGGCGGTGCTGCTCTGCCTCGGGCTGGCGCTGCTGTCGCTGCTGCGGGCGCGGCCGTTCATCGGCCGGGCCCAGCGCGCCCCGGTGCTGTTCGCGGGCACGGTCGGCCTCGGGCTGGCAGCCGCGGCCACCTTCGGCGCCGCAACGCTGCCGGTCCGGCTCGGCCTGATCCTGGGCGGGCTGCTGCTGGTCGCCGTGATCAGCCTGATCTACGGGTTGACCGTGGCCGGCAAGCGGATCTCGCCGGTGTGGGGTCGGACCCTCGACATCGTCGAGGTCCTGCTGATCGTCGCCCTGGTGCCGCTGGCCGCCTGGGTGTGCGGCCTCTACGGCTGGATCGTCAACCTTCGACCGTGACCGTGCCCATCGCGGTGCCGACCGGGGCAGTGGCATAGACGCCGGGACCGTGCTGGCCGTCCAGCGGGCGGGCGGGCACGCCGCAGCGCTTCGCCACGTCCCGGACGGCCTTCACCAGGGCCGCCGCGTGGCCGTCCATCGCCGCCACCCGCAGCAGCGGGGGCACCCGGCGCCCGCCGGGCAGCACCACCGCGGCCACCGTGTGCGACGGGGCGGAGGTCGCGGTCACCGCGTCGACCAGCGCGCCGAGCGAGCCGTTCGGCCGCAGCCGCAGGGCCAGGCAGCGCTGGGTCCAGCCGCCCCCGCGCAGGCTGGTCCAGCTCTCCGCGGGAGACTCCGGCGCCAGGTCCAGCCCGGCCGCGGAGACCACCGCCGCGTGCAGCTCGTCCCGGCCGAGGACCCGGTGGCTGAGACCGGCCGCGTTCAGCGCCTTGCCGAACCGGCCGATTCCGGCCGCGACCGTACGGTGCACGCCGCGCATCCCACCGCCCCGGCTGACCGTCTCGGCGCGGGCGTCGGACACCGAGAGCCGCAGCGCCACCCAGACGGTCCGGTGCGCGGCCGGCGGCGCGCCCGGCGCCGGGTACCAGACCAGGGTGTGCGAGACGACCTGGGCCTGGGTGACCGGGCCGGTGAAGTCGGCGAGCGCCGCGAGCGCCCGGTCCACCACGGCCGCCTCGACGGAACCGGCCGGGGCGCCGGACCGGCCGGTCAGCACGACCGCGGCGAACCAGCCCCGGTCGTCCTGGCCGATGCCGAGCCGGGTGTTCCGCTCGGTCAGCTCGACCACGGTCAGCTCCGGGGCGAGCGCGGCCAACCGGGGATCGCCGGCCGGCGCCGCCCCACGGGACCGCTCCCGGCGACGCCGTAGCCGGCGGCGAAGCATCAGGTCCTCGTACCACCAGCGACCACCGCGCCGGGCGAAGGCGGCGCCGACGGCCAGCAGGGCGAGCACGCCGACGAGCCCGAGCAGCCAGCCGGGGCCGCCCGTGGCCAGCCAGACGGCGAGAGCGGCGCACTCCAGCACCACCAACTGGCCGACGACCACTGGCCCGAGCCGGCCGCGACGCCGCCGGTCGACCGGGGTGACCGGTCGGTCCGCCGGCATGGCGGGAACGGCGGCGGTACGACCGGGTGGCGCCTGGACCTGCGTCATCGGTGAGCGTCCCTTCTGGACATCCTGGCATCCGCCGGCTGGGAGCGCCGCCGGAGGACGGGCGGGGTCCCGGTGGACCGCCGACGGCCCCTTATCGTAGGGAAGCCCGCGGCGGAGCTCTGACCTGATCGTCGCGGATCCACCCCGCCGGAGGTTAGTCATGCGGACCCGCCGCGACCAGGTGCAGGCGTACCGCTTCGTCACCCGCCGCATCGTCTCCGCGTTGCTCTCCGGCGATCCGGAGACCAACGACCTGCCGATGCGGCGGCTCGGCATGGCGGTCTTCGGCAGCGTGCTGGTGGCGGCCATCGTGCTCGGCGGCGCCGGCGCGTACGGCCAGCTCACCGGCAACGCCGCGCCGCTGGAGGCGAACACCCTGGTGATCGAGCGGGAGACCGGCGCCACCTACGTCTTCGCCGACGGGTTGCTGCACCCGACGCTCAACTACGCCTCCGCCCGGCTCATCCTCAACGAGGGGGACCCGCCGGTGCGGACCATGTCGCAGGCGTCCATCAAGGACCGGCCGCGCGGTCGTACCGTCGGCATCGTCGGCGCCCCGGACGACCTGCCGGACCGCAAGTCGCTGGTGGGTCTCCCCTGGTCGGTCTGCGACGTGCCGGACCCGGCGGACCCGCGGCGGTCGCGCACCCGGGTGGTGATCGACCATCCGCTGCCCGGCGGCACCCCGCTCGCCGACCAGGCCGTGCTGGTCCGCGCCGACGACGCCCGGTACCTGCTCACCGCCGGGTCGCAGCTGCGCCTCACCGGGGGCGAGCAGGCGCTGGTGGCGCTGAAGATGGCCGGTGCGGCCACCCTGACCGTGGGGCAGCAGCTGCTCAACGCGGTGCCGGCCGGGCCGCCGCTGCGCAAGCCGACCATCGACGGCGACGGGAGCCCCAGCGGCCTGACGGTGGCGGACCGGCCGGCGAAGATCGGCCAGGTGTTCCGGGCCGCCGGCCAGCACTACGTGCTGACCCGGCAGGGGCTTGCGGCGATCGGCGAGGTCACCGCCCTGCTGCTGCTCGGCGACGGCGGGCAGATCACCGACATCACCCCGGACCAGGCCGGTCAGCTCCTCACCGACCAGCGGCTGGAGGCCGAGGGCACGCCGCAGCGGCTGCCCGCCCTGCGCGAGGTCCGCGCCGGCCAGACCGTGCTCTGCGCCAGCTACCGGGCCGGCGCCGCCGGCGGGCCGCCGACCACCACCCTCGAGGTCTTCGACCGGGCGCCGGCCGAGTTGACCGGGGACGCCGCGGTCGCCGTACGCCAGGGCGCCCGGGACGCGGTCCGCACCGCGGAGAGCGTGCTGCTGCCCGGCGGGAAGGGTGTCCTGGTCCAGGCCGCGGCCGGGTCGGGCGAGGGGGGCGCCGCCGCGGCCGGCTCGACCGTCTACCTGGTCAGCGCCCAGGGCGTCCGCTACCCGTTGGGCACCCGCTCCGGCGACGCGCTGACCGCGCTCGGGTACGGCGGTGTGACCCCGCTGGCGGTGCCCGCGTCGCTGCTGGCGCTGATCCCGACCGGTCCGGCGCTGGAGCGGGCGGACGCGTTGGCCTTCTTCGAGCCGGCGGCCGACGGCTCGGCCCCAGCCACGGCGGGACCGGCGGCGGAGAGCCCGGACGCGGCGCCGGTCGAGGGCGGCTGAGCGGCCGTCGCTCCGATGTGGAGTCGAACCCCCGGCTCGACGGGTCGCCCCGGCCGGCCCCGGTCGACTAACCTGGGCATGGCCAACGGTTATCGACGATGACTACGGGGATGCAGCCATGACCGGGCGCACGACAGTCGACGTACTGTCCTTGGAGGACTTCCACCAGCGGTTGGCGGGTCGGCTGACCGAGGTCGAGTCGGTGCTGCGGAAGCTCAACACCGACCTGCAGTGCCGGCCGCCGGCGCTCGGCTCGTTCGCCCACGCCACCGAGAACGAGCGCCGCTACAGCGAGACCCACGCCAGCTACGTGGCGCAGGTCGAGCGGCTGCGCAAGGCGATCGTCGCGGCGCAGACGGCGACCAGCACGATCATGGCGAACTACCGGACCGCCGAGGCGCGCAACGCGGCGAGCGCGGCGGACATCCTCGCCGCCCTCGCCGGCGTCGACGAGGCGCTGAAGCCGGCGGAGGGGGACCCGCGTGTCTGAGTACACCCAGCGCTATCAGCACGTCAGCCACCAGGAGCTGTACGACGGCGTGAAGTCCGGCGACCCCAAGCAGGTGGACGGCCTGAGCGCGCAGTGGAGTTCGCTGAAGGACACGCTGGAGGGCCTCGGCCGGGATCTCAGCGGCGACCTGGACGCGCTGGGCCGGTCGTGGACGGGCGACGCCGCCCGGGAGTTCCAGCGCCGGCTGGACCTGGTGGTCGGCTACTCGGGGGACCTCGCCCAGGGGATGACCGACGTCCGCCGGGCGCTCACCATGATGGCCGACGAGCTGCGTACCGCCCAGCAGCAGGCGGAGAGCCCGGAGGCCACCGACGACAACGACAAGGCGCTCTCCGGCGCCGGCAAGGGCCTCCTCCTCGGCGGTGTCCCCGGCGCCGTGATCGGCGGGTTCATCGGCCACGAGCAGGACAAGGCCGAGCAGGAGAAGGCGCACCAGCGGATGGTGCAGGTGGTGGCCGCACTGGCCGAGGGGTACGACTTCTCCGCGTACGGGCGGGTGGTCACCGCCCCGGCGCCGGATCCGGACCTGCCGGGCCACACCGACCGCTCGGGCGCGACGACGAGCGGCGGGCCGTCCGTGGGCACCCCGTCGGCCGCGCCGCACTCCGGCACGTTCACCCGTGCTTCCGGGGCCACCGCGACCACCTCCGGCGTGCACCACTCGGCGCCGACCAGCGGTTCCGCGGAGGGCACGAGCGGCCACGGCAGCCAACCGGTCGGTGCCGGCCCGGGCGGCGCCGTCGGCGCCGGCGGCGCGCCCGGGGCGGTCGACCCGGATGCGGGCACCTCGCTGGCGGGCGCCGGTCCGCTGCTCGGCGGGGGGCTGCTGGCCGGTGGCGCGACGGCCGGCGCGGCCGCGACGACCTCGACCGGCGGGGCCGGCCTGCTCTTCGGGGTCCCCGGCGGCACGCCGGCCGGGGGCGTGGTCGGCACGGGATCGCTGGCCGGGTCGGGCAAGAGCACGCCGAGCCGGGCGGTTGCCGCCCCGGCGGGCCCGGAGAGCCGTTCGGCGGCGGGCACCGGTCGACTGGCGTCCGGCCGGGCGGGCGCGATCGACGCGGAGGGCCGCGCCGGCGGAGGCCGCGGCGCCACCGGGCTGTCCGCCATGGCCGGTGCCAGCCGCAACGGCGTGCTCGGCGGGCGCGGCGAGTCCGACGCGGAGGAGTCGGACGAGCGGCTGACCTGGCTGACCGAGGACGAGATGGTCTGGGGTGACGGCGGGTCGGTCCCGCCCCCGGTGCTCGGCACCAACTGATCCGACACCGCCACGGCGCGCCGTCCCCGGCCGAGGGGCGCGCGGCCTCGGCGCGACGCTGCTCCGGATGGTCGGCGGTCCGGTCGTGGTGAGTTGGCCGGCGCCCCGGGGCGTCTCCGTCCACAACGCATGGTGGGGCGGGTCACGTCGACCCGCGAGATCGTCGAGCTGCAGGCGGCGGACCTGACCGATAGGTTGAGGTGGTGCTGTTCGTAGCGTTCGCCCCGCCCCTCTGGGCCGCGACGCTGCACACCCTGCGGAGACGGACCCGCCTGGCGGTGACGGCCCTGGTGCTCGTCGTCGGGCTCGGCGGCACCGCCGCCACCCCTGCCGAGGCTTTCCGGCCGGCCGTGGAGCCCGCTCAGCTCGCTGCGTTCCAGGTCCCCCGAGTCCCCGTCGCCGGCCCGGCGACGGCCGACCGGCCTGCCGGCGCCGCCGCCGAGCCGGTCGCCGCCCCCAGCGGAGCCTCCGCTGCCGAGCGGGTCACCGGCACGCCGAGCGGGCACCCGGCCGGGGTCGGTCCCGAGCGACCGGGCGGATGCTCCGCAACTCTCTCGCCGGCCGCCGCGGCCGGTCCGGCCGCCCCCGACCCGGGCCGGGACGCCGTCGGCCGGCGCGGTCCGCCGCGCGACTGATCCGGCCGGCCGCCGCCCAGAGGTCCTGCCGACCTCCCGCCGTCGGGCCGCCCTGCTGATTGCCCGCCGACCCGATCGGGTACGGCAAGCACCGTTCCGTGCCACCGTCGCCCCGCCGCGACCTAGCCCGTCGGCCGGGCCACGACCGTCCGTTCCTAACGATCCACCACGAGGTGCTGGTGATGCAGACCGTCTTCTCCACCGTCCTGCCCGACGTCCCCCAGGCCGCGGGGATCTGGCTGGCCCTGCTCGCCGTGGCGGCGATCGCCGTCGCCGCGCTGATCGTGCGCCCGGACCGGTTCCGGTCGGTGTTCGGCGACCGGATCAGCGAGGCCGCGATGCCGAGCAGCTTCGAGCTGGCCGAGGAGGCCCGGGAACGGGCCCGCTACGCGCAGGAGTTGGCGGTGGCGGCGGAGCGCGCGACGGCCACCGCCGAGCGGCGCCGCGCCGAGTGGCTGGCCGCCCAGGAGGAGGTCGAGGAGGCCTGGCGGGCGTACGAGGCGGCGGAGGAGGACGTCCGCCGGTTGGCGGCCGCCGCCGCGCTGCCGCTGCCGCGTACGCCCCGCACGCCGGCCGAGTACGCCGACCGGGAGCGCTGGCTGCACCGGGCGGCGCTGGACGCGCAGTGGCGGCAGGAGATCACGGTGGAGCAGCTGAGCGACATCCTGGGCCACCGCGGCTGGGACCCGAGCCGGCACCCGGTGGAGCAGGAGCTGCTGCTGCGCCGGCTGGTCCGGGACAATCTGCGCATCCGGCAGCAGGTCACCCGGGAGCGGGAGCAGGCCGCCTGGCGCTCGGCCGAGCTGGCCGCGGCCGCCGCCCGCAGCCTCCGCGACGAGGCGTACACGGCGACCGGCCGGGCCCCCGGGGCCCAGTCGCTGCTGTCCACCGTGGACCTGGCCGCCACGGCCACCACCCGGGATGCCGGGTCGGCGACCCGGGCAGCGACGGAGACCACCCGGGAGACCCCGACGGTGGCGCGTGGTCGGGCGGCCGTGCCGGCGTACTGACGCCGGCCGGGCCGCTCGCGGGGGTGGTCCGACTGGGTTAGCGTGACGCTGTGTCCCGCGAGACCTGGATCCTGGTCGTGCTCGCCGCCGTCGTCGCGCTCGCGACGCTGGTCGGGGCCGTGCTGCTCGCCGTCCGGCTGGTGCGCGCCCGCAGGTTGCTCGCCACGCTCGGGGCGGGCGGCAAGATCGCCTTCTACGGCGCGCTGATCTACACGATCCTGCCGGTGGACGTGCTTCCCGACCCGATCTATCTGGACGACATGGGCGTGCTCGCCGGTGCCCTGATCTATCTGACCCGGCTGGCCCACAAGCATCGGGCGGCGCAGCGACGGCTGCCCGGTCAGCCGGAGTCTCCGCCGGACCAGGGCCGGCTCCGCCGCCCCGTGTCATGATCTCCGACCGGGCCGGCGGTCGGTCCGGACGGGCGGACAGGGGGCGGAACATGCCGGGCGACAACCGGTTGGACCCACGGGACGAACGGGTCGCCGCGTTCTTCCGGCAGCGGCACCTCGCCACGCTGACCACCCTGCGCGCGGACGGCACCCCGCACGTCGTACCGGTCGGGGTCACCTTCGACGCGGACGCCGGGCTGGCCCGGGTGATCACCTCGGGGACCTCGGCGAAGGCCCGGCACGTGGCGACGGCCGGGCCGGACGGCACGCCGGTGGCGGTCTGCCAGGTCGACGGACGGTGGTGGCTGACCGTGGAGGGCCGGGCGGTGCTCCGCCGCGACGCGGAGTCCGTGGCCGAGGCCGAGCGTCGGTACGCCGAGCGGTATCGGCGGCCCCGTCCGAATCCGGCGCGGGTGGTCATCGAGATCGCGGTGACCCGCCTGCTGGGCAGCCTGCCCGCTGCCGCTCGTTGACCCCCGGAGATCCCTTCGCCGGCCCCGACCCGAGCGAGCGCCCTGCCGACACCGGTCACCGCCCGCGGTCCGGTCGTGGCCCGCTACGAACCTGATGACGCAAACGGATCGCCCATGCGTTATGTCCGGGAAGTCCCATCCAGGGCTTCCTGCGAGTCCTGATCCGTTGACGTCATCAGCTCGGTAGGGCCCCGGCACGACCCTCGGCGAGTGGTCACCGGCCCTCATCGAACCGGCGGCGACGGAACGACCGCAATGTCCCACTCTGGCGTGACCGGTGGCACGCCCCGGCCGGAATCGCGGCCGGTTCCCGGCCGTTACACCTGCGTAAGCCGAGCGCCACTCCCGGTGCTTGCGTCCTCCGTGCCTCGGAGGCGCCAACCCCCGAATGGAGCTTCGACATGAAGACGACCTTCCGCAACAGCATGCTCTCGGTCGCCGGTCTGATCATGTGCGGCGGTGCCGTCGCCGGTCCCGCCGTGGCCGCGCAGGCCGCGCCGGCGCAGGCCAAGCCGGTCGGCTCGGTGACCGTCGACAAGGGCAAGGGCGGCGACAAGAGCGAGCGCCGCGCCGGCTACGAGTACGAGGCGCAGCCGAACTTCTACTACTGCGGCCCGGCGTCGACCCGGATGGCGCTGTCGGCCGAGGGCAAGGCCGTCAGCCAGGACGAGCTGGCGCAGAAGCTCGGCACGACCGAGAACGGCACCGACTCGGCCATCGACATCACCCGGGTGCTCAACGAGTACACCGGTGGCAGGTACAAGACCACCGAGATCCGTGACGACGTGGCCACCAAGGAGCAGGTCGAGCGCCTGCGGGCCGACGTGAAGGCCGCGGTCGACCAGGGTCGCCCGGTGGTGGCCAACATCCTCGGCGGCGCGCTCGACGTCGACGGGGTGGAGCACAACTACCCCGGTCACTACCTGACCGTGGTGGAGTACAAGGACAACGGCAACACCGTGCTGATCGCTGACCCGGCCAGCCCGGGCGAGCCGGAGTACTGGATGGACGTGACCGAGCTGGCCAACTGGATCGCGGGCCGCGGTTACAGCTCCTGATCCACGAGCACGACCGACGAAGGGCCGGTCTCCCCGAGCGGGAGACCGGCCCTTCGTCGTGGTCAGGAGCCGGGCCGCGGTGAGCAGCGCGTTCACCAGGCCGGTCTCGGACCCGAGGGTACGCAGCAGCGATAGCATGTGGACGTGCCGCGGCCGGTGATCTTCGACCTCTTCCACACCTTGGTCGACGGGGCGGACTCGGAGCGCGACCGGGTGGTCGGCGAGATGGCCCGGATGGTCGGGGTGGAGCCGACGGCGCTGGTCGCCGCGTACCACGCCACCTGGCGGGACCGGATGACCCGGTGGGACGTGGCGGAGACGGTCCGGCTCCTCGCCGGGCGGCTCGGTGGCACCCCCACCGACGAGCAGGTGGTCCGGGCCGCCGCCCACCGCCGGCAACTGGCCGGTTGGCTCCTGGAGAGCGTCACGCCGGAGACCCTCGCGGTGCTGGACGCGCTGCGCGCCGACGGCCACCCCCTCGCGCTGGTCAGCAACGCCACCGCCGAGGCCGCCGAGGCGTGGCGGACCAGCAGGCTGGGCCGCCGGTTCGACGTCGCGGTCTTCTCCTGCCAGGTCGGCGTGGCCAAACCCGACCCGGCGATCTACCGGGTCGCGGCCGACCGGCTGGGCGTCGACCCGGCGGAGTGCGTCTTCGTCGGCGACGGCGCGGACGGCGAGTTGGCCGGGGCGGCGGCGGTCGGCATGACCGTGATCCGGACGACCGAGCACCACGACAACGACCCGTCCTGGGACGGCCCGGCGCTGGCCACGCTGGCCGAGCTGCCCGCCCTGCTGCGCGACTGAGGCTTCCTACGCCGGAACCGCCGCCCTCTCCCGCCCGGGTCGGGACCGGAGGCCGCGTCGGGTCGTCAGCGGGTGAGGATCCGCGCCAGGACGTCGTGCACGTGGGTGTTCGGGTGCTTGCCGGTGAACTCCTCCGCCAGCGGACCGTACGCGGTGACCGGCACGTCGACCCCCGTGTGGTCGCTGGTGGTCCAGTCCAGGTTGAAGGTGAGGCCGCTGCCCTTGACCGGGAAGGGGCCGTCCTCGGCCGAGCTGCCGACGCCGGACTCGTCTGAGGCGCCGGTGTCCTCGACGGTCAGGCCGCCGCACTCGTGGTCACCGGTCACCACGACCAGGGTGTCCGGGTGGCTGGCCGCGTAGTCGCGGGCCACCACGACGGCCTTCTCCAGCTCACCGAGGGCCTGGAGCATCCGGGCGCCGTTGTTCTCGTGGGCGAACTCGTCGATCCCCTCCTCCTCCACGAACAGGAAGAAGCCCTGCTCGTCGCGGGACAGGGTCGACAGCGCCCTGGCCGTCATCGTGGCGAGGCTGACCGGAGCGTCGTAGGCGTCGCCCTCGCCCTCGCGGCGCTGCTGGAACAGCTCCTCGTTGGCGAATAGCCCGAGCAGCTTGCCGCCCGTGGCCCGCTGGAGCTGGTCGGCCGTGGAGACGTACTGGTAGCCCTCGCCCCTGGCCTCGGCGATCAGGTCGCCCCGGGCGCCCCGGCTCGCCTCGGACTGGTCCCCGGCCGGCTTGTCCGGGTACGCGCCGGCGGCGCCGGCGGGCAGCCACCAGTCCTCGCCGCCGCCCAGGATGACGTCCGGCTTCGTCACCTCGACGTACTGCCGGGCGATCTCGTCCTGGGCCGAGCGGTTCGCGGTGTTGGCGAAGAAGGCCGCCGGGCTGGCGTCGGTCACCTGGGCGGTGGTGACCAGGCCGGTGGCCCTGCCGGCCGCCTTGGCCCGGGCGCCGAGGGTGGGCAGCGGTCTGCCGTCGAGGGCGACGCTGATCGCGCCGTTGTACGTCCGCTCGCCGGTGGCCCAGGCGGTGGCCGCGGCGGCGGAGTCGGTGACCGGGGTCTTCGGGTCGCGCGGGCTCGTGGTGAGCTGTCCGGAGACCGGCAGTTGGTCCATGGTGAGCCGGCCGTCGAGCCCGGCGAGGTAGAGGCGGGCGGCCTCGCGCTGCGCGGCGGCCATGCCGTCGCCGTTGATGAGGATGACGTTGCGGGCCCGGCCCTTGCCCGGTCCGGCGTCGGCCCGCCAGATCGCGCTGAGCAGGGTCAGTCCGGCGGCGACCGCCGCGGCGATCAGCAGGGCCAGCAGCCGGCGGCCGGTACGGGAAGTCACGTGTTCCCTCCTGGCGGAAGGGCCTCATCGAGGTGCTGATGGAGGTGATCGATTTGGGCATCGTCCGGCTGACCACAACGGTGGCGGATGTCGGTTCGACCGCCGGGTGCAGGGTACTGCCCCGGCAAGCCGAACCGACCGCACCGGTAAGGGGCAGAGATGCCGGCCGTGACGTCGTGGACGTCCTGATGACCGATCACCGCGAGGTGGAGGCGATCTTCGTCGAGCTGGAGAGCCGCCACGGCACCCCGAGCACCGGCGGCAGCTCGCCGACGTGGTGATCGCGGAGCTGGTCCGCCACTCCGTCGCCGAGGAGGCGTACGTCTGGCTCCTGCGCGGGGCGCGGCCACCGCCGTCTCAGGGGTTCGGCGGGTACGGGTCCAGCGGCCGGTCGAAGAAGGTCTCCAGCACCACGATGGTCCGGGTGCCGGTGACGCCGTCCAGCTGGAACAGCCGGCGCAGGCCGGCCTGGAGCTGCTCGGGCGTGCCGACCCGGATCTTGACCAGGAGCGAGGCCGGGCCGGCGATGACGTGCGCCTCCTCCACCTCGGGCAGCGCGGCCAGCGCCTCGTGGGTCGGCCGGTCGCCCATCCAGGCGTTCGCCTCGACCAGCACGAACGCGAGCACGCCCCGGTCGACCGCGGCGGGGTCGACGTCCACCGTCGTCCGGCGGATCACGCCCTGCTCGCGCAGCTTGCGTACCCGCTCGTGCGCGGCCCCGGTCGAGAGCCCGACGGCCTGGGCCAGCGCGGCGTACGACTGGGTCGCGTCCTGCTGCAGGGCGGCCAGCAGCCCCCGGTCCACATCGTCCACTGCCACTCCCGATGGAATTAGTTCGGTTGATCTCCTGTACACCGATTCTCGTTCGGCCATGTTACTTTGACGCCGGACGACAGTCACGGGCGGAGGGGTCATGGACCGGTTCAGGACGCGGTTCGAAGTGCTCGACGAGCGGTTCCGTCGGGTCAACGGGGACGAGTGGACTGAGTGCCTCTGGACCGGGGGCCGCTGGTTGGAGGGCCCGGCCTGGTTCCCCGCCGGTCGCTGTCTCGTCTTCAGCGACATCCCCAACGACCGGCTGCTGCGCTGGGACGAGACCACCGGTCAGGTCGGGGTGTTCCGTCAGACTGCCGGCTACGCCAATGGCCACACGGTGGACCGGCGGGGCCGGCTGGTGAGCTGCGAGCAGGGCAACCGACGGGTGACCCGAACCGAGGCGGACGGCACCGACACCGTGCTGGCTGACCGCTGGCGGGGCCGCCGGCTCAACAGCCCCAACGACGTGGTGGAGCACTCCGACGGGTCGATCTGGTTCACCGACCCCAGCTACGGCATCGACAGCGACTACGAGGGGCACCGCGGCGAGAGCGAGATCGGCGGTAACCACGTCTACCGGGTCGACCCGCACGACGGCGAGGTACGGGTCGTCGCCGACGACTTCGTACAGCCCAACGGCCTCGCCTTCAGCGCCGACGAGTCGGCCCTCTACGTGGTCGACACCCGGGCCAGGCACCTGCGCCGGTTCGCGGTGACCGAGGGCGGCACGCTCCGCGGTGGCGACGTCTTCGCCACCTGCGACGCCGGCTCCTTCGACGGTGTTCGGCTCGACGAGGCGGGCCGGATCTGGGTGGCCGCACACGACGGGCTGCACTGCTTCGACCCGGACGGCACCCTGCTGGGCAAGCTACACCTGCCCGAGGTGGTCGCCAACTTCACCTTCGGCGGCCCGAAGCGCAACCAGCTCTACATCTGCGCCTCCAGCTCGCTGTTCAGCCTGCGGGTGAACGTCAACGGAGTCCGCTACCCCGGCTGGTGACCCGTCACCCGTCCGGCGCGGCCGGCGCGGCCGGCGCGGATTTCCGTGGACCGGAGACACCACTCCCGGGCCACCCCCGATGCGGCGACCCGGGAGCGTGGCGAGGTCAGCGGTCGGTGTCGCCCTGGCCGGTCCGCTGCTGCGCCATGTCGACGCCCTTGTCGATCTTTTCGTCGTACTTGCCGCCGGTGCGCTGGTCGGCCGTGTCGCCCGCCTTGTCCAGCCCCTTGTCGACCTGCTTGTCGTGCTGCTCGGCGAAGTCCTTGGCCTTGTCCGTGAAGTCACTCATGCCGGATCTCCCTTCGTCCTCGCCGCCTTCCCTCCGGTCGGGTGCGCAAACGCGGCCCACCCCGCCACCCCGCCGGCGGGTGTCGGATCGGGGCCGGGCGGGTATCGAGCGGCCACGATGGAGGAGGGGTCGACGTGGTCGAGGACCTTACCGGGCGGACGCCCGACATGACGGCGGACCGCACCCGTGCGGCGGGACCCCGGCAGGCCTGGGCCGGCCTGCCCTGGCCGGTCCGGACCGCGGTGACGTGGAGCGCCTGCCTGGTGGTGGTGATCGCCGGGTTGTGGCTGCTGGGAAAGATCGCGGTGCTGCTGGCGCCGCTGGCCGTCGCGCTGGCCGGGACGCTGTTCCTCACCGCGCTGCTCGACCCGGTGCTGCTCCTGCTCCGCCGGCTCCGGGTGCCGGTGGCCCTGGCCGCCCTGCTCACCATCCTGCTGCTGCTCGGGGTCCTGGTCGGGCTGGGCGTACTGGTGTGGAACCTGACCGCGAGCCAGTTCGGTGAGCTGAGCCAGCAGCTGGACCAGGGCCTGGAGCGCAGCCGCGACTTCGTCACCTCCACCCTGCCGATCACCGACGCCCAGCTGGACCGGCTGCTCCAGCAGACCCGGGACGGACTGAGCGGCAGCGCCCCCGACCCGATCGGCGGGGCGCGTACCGCCGCCGAGGTGGCCGGTTCCGTGCTGCTGGCGCTGGTGCTGCTCTTCTTCCTGCTCAAGGACGGCCGGTCCATGTGGCGGTGGGTGCTGCGCCGGATGACCGGCCCGAACCGGGCGGTCACCGCGGAGGCGGGGCGGGTCGGCTGGCGGACGCTCGGCTCGTACAGCCGGGGCACGATGATCATCGCGGCGATCGACGCCATCGGCATCGGCCTGGCGCTGGTGCTGCTCGGGGTGCCGCTCGCCCTGCCGCTGGCGTTGATCACCTTCCTCGGCGGGTTCGTGCCGATCATCGGCGCGACGGTCGCGGGCGCGGTGGCCGTGCTGGTCGCTCTCGCCGCGAACGGGCCGACCACCGCGCTGCTCACGCTGGCCGCGGTGATCGCCGTCCAGCAGATCGAGGGCAACCTGCTGGAGCCGCTGATCATGAAGCGTCAGGTGCAGCTGCACCCCGCGGTCATCCTGGTCGTGGTCACCGCGGGCGCCCTGATCGCCGGCATCGCCGGCGCCTTCGTCTCGGTGCCCATCGCCGCCGTCACCTGGCGGATCATCGACACCGTCCAACGTCACCGCGAGCCCGCCGCCGCGCCGCCCGCGCAGCCCACCGCCGCCTGAGTCCGGCCCCTGCCCTGGAGGCGGGGCGCCGGTCAGGCGGGGACGGCGAGCCGGCCGGCGAACCATCCGGCGGCGTGGTCGGCGACCTGGTCGAGGGTGCCGGGCTCCTCGAAGAGGTGGGTCGCGCCGGGGATGATCCGCAGCTCCGCGACGTCACCGAGCTGGGCCTGCGCCTGCTCGTTGAGCACGATCACCTGCTCGTCCAGCCCACCCACCAGCAGCAGGGTCGGTGCCCGCACCGCCGACAGGGCGCTGCCGGCCAGGTCCGGCCGGCCGCCCCGGGAGACCACCGCCCGGACCCGGTCCGGACGGGCGGCCGCTGCCACCAGGGCGGCGGCGGCGCCGGTGCTGGCGCCGAAGAGACCGACCGGCAGCGGGCCGAGGTCCGGGTCGCCGGCCATCCAGTCCACGATCGCGGCCAACCGGTCGGCCAGCAGGCCGATGTCGAAGCGCAGCTCGGCGGTGCGGGCGTCGACCGCGTCCTCCGCCGGGGTGAGCAGGTCGACCAGCACGGTGGCCAGCGACCGGTCGTTGAGCACGTGCGCCACCGCCACGTTGCGCGGGCTGTGCCGGGAACTGCCGCTGCCGTGGGCGAAGAGCACCACCCCCGTCGCCCGTTCCGGGATGATCAGGTCGGCCGGCAGGCCGTCCTCGACCACCGGAATCGTCACCTCACGCGTCCGCATCTCCAACCTCCACACGTTGCCGATCGTGCCCGCATACCCGGTGGCACCCCCCGTTCACCTGTTGCGTTGACGCCGACGGCAAGGTTTAGCGTGGCGTCGAGGGCGGGCGAGGGAGGTCGGATGCTGATCGGTGAGCTGGCGGAACGCGCCGGCACGAGCACCCGCACCCTGCGGTACTACGAGACCCGGGGACTGGTGCGACCGCGCCGGTCGGCCAACGGCTACCGGGTGTACGACGAGGCGGAGCTGCGCGTCGTGCACGAGATCCGGGCGCTGTTGGCGGTGGGCTTCGACCTCGACGACATCCGGCCGTTCGTGGCCTGCCTCCGGGCCGGCAACAGCTCCGGCGACGTCTGCCCGGACTCGGTCGCCGTGCTGCGCCGCAAGCTCGCCGAGGTGGACGATTACCTCGACCGGCTCGGCGCCGTACGGCGGCAACTGCACGACCAGTTGGCCCACGCGATCGCCCACCGGGAGAAGACATGCCTCAGGACACGGAACAGGCCCGACTGACGACGGTCACCGACGACACGTTCGCCGCGACCGTGCTGGCCAGCACCCGCCCGGTGGTGGTCGACTTCTGGGCCGAGTGGTGCCCACCCTGCCGGGCGGTCTCGAAGCACCTGGCGGAGCTGGCCGAGGAGTTCGGCGACGCGCTGCTCTTCGCCGCGCTCAACTCGGACGAGAATCCGGCCAGCACCCGGGCGTACGGGGTGATGTCCATGCCGACGCTGCTGGTTTTCCGGGACGGCGAGGTGGTGGGCTCGATCGTCGGCGCCCGGCCCAAGAACCACCTCCGGCTGAGCTTCGCGCGACACCTGGAGGGGTGAGCAGCCGTTTGCCGCCGGACCGAGCGGGAAGGCGCGGAGGGACCGTAGATCGGCGCAGCCGCGCCCCGACGGATCGCGAGGATCGTCATGGCCCAGCAGCAGGACAGGTCCCGGCAGCAGACCGCCGAGCGGGAACGGCAGGAAAAGGACGCCGAGCACGCCCGGAACTTCGGGGACGAAGCGGCCGACGCCCGGACACCCGAGGACCCGCGTGCGGTGGCGCCCCGGGACGCGGCCGGCCGCCCGTCCAACGGCCGCCAGTTCTGACCGCACCGGCGCGTCCCCGCCCGCCCGGGCGGGGACGCGCCGCGTCCCTCAGCTGTCGTTCTCCGGCAGGTGCAGCAGGGGCGCCCGGGCGAGCGGCTGCTCCGGCGGTGGACCGGACGCGTGGGCCGGTGGCACCGGCACGGTGACCGGCCGGTCTCGGGTGACCTGGATCGCCTCGCCGTGGTGGCGCAGGTCCAGCACGGCGTCCGGCCCGGCGTGCCGCAGCGAGTACGTCGTCTGGTGCGGCCGGACGTCCACGCGCAGGTGCATCGACCGCCACTGGAGCGAGAACTCCAGTCGGCTGAGCCGGCTTGAGAGCCGCGGCGAGAAGGAGAGCGTCCCGTCGTGGTCCCGCAGGCCGCCGAAGCCGGCGACCAGGGCGATCCAGGCCCCGGCCAGCGAGGCCATGTGCACACCGTCGCGGGTGTTCTCGTTCAGGTCGTGCAGGTCCATCAGGGCGGCCTCGCGCAGGTAGCGGTGGCCCAGCTCCGGGTGACCCACCTCGGCCGCCATCACCGCCTGGGTGCAGGCCGACAGCGACGAGTCCCGCACGGTGCGTCGCTCGTAGTAGAGGAAGTTGCGCAGCTTCTGCTCGCCGGTGAAGGCGTCCCCCCGCCAGTGCATGGCGAGCACCAGATCGGCCTGCTTGACCACCTGCTTGCGGTACAGGTCGAAGTACGGGTAGTGCAGCAGCAGCGGGTACTTCTCGGGCGGTGTGTGCTCGAAGTCCCATTCCTGCAGCCGGGTGAACCCCTCGACCTGCTCGTGCACGTCCAGGTCCTCGTCGTACGGGACGTGCATGGCGTTGGCGGCGTCCCGCCAGGCGGCGGCCTCCTCCTCGGTCACCCCGAGGTCGGCCGCCTGGTCCCGGAGGCGCATCGCGCAGTCGGCGGCGGTCAGCAGGTTCCGCTGCGCCATCAGGTTGGTGTAGATGTTGTCGTTCTTGACCGCGGTGTACTCGTCCGGGCCGGTCACCCCGTCGATGTGGAACTGGCCGTTGCGGTCGTGGTGCCCCAGCGTGCGCCACAGCCGGGCGGTCTCCACCAGCAGTTCCAGGCCGATCTCCTGTTCCAGCGCGTCGTCGCCGGTGACCAGGAGGTACCGCCGCAACGCGTCGGCGATGTCGGCGGCGATGTGGAACGCGGCGGTGCCCGCCGGCCAGTACGCCGACGACTCGGGGCCCTCGATGGTCCGCCACGGGAAGGCGGCGCCCTTCAGGTTCAGGGTCCGGGCCCGCTCGTGCGCCTGGGCCAGGGTGGTGTGCCGCCAGTACAGCGCGTCCCGGACTGCGCTCGGCTGGGTGTAGGTGAGGACCGGCAGGACGAACATCTCGGTGTCCCAGAACGCGTGCCCGTCGTAGCCCGGGCCGGTCAGTCCCTTGGCGGGTATCGGGCGCCGCTCGGCGCGGGCGCCGGCCTGGAGCACGTGGAACAGCCCGAAGCGGACCGCCTGCTGCACCTCCGGGTCGCCCTCCACCCGGACGTCGGCGGCGTCCCAGAACTCGTCGAGGTACTCCCGCTGTGCCCGGCGCAGCCCGTCCCAGCCGTCCAGGCGGGCGGCGGCGAGGCCCGCGCCGACCTGGTCGCGCAGCGCGGGCAGCGACCGCCGGCTGGACCAGCCGTACGTCAGGTACTTCACCACTCGCAGCGTCTGGCCGGGCTTGAGCACGCAGCCGATGGTGGTCCGCACCCAGTCCTCGTACCCCTCGGACTCGATGGTCGTGCGCTCGGGACCGTGCAGGTCGTGCGCCATGGCGGCGGCGACCCGGAGCCCGCTGACCTTGGTGCGGTGGATCAGCAGCCCGCCGTCGTCGGTGGTCAGCTCCTCCTCGGCCTGCAGCGGCGACTCCAGCACCGCGGCCACCCGCGGGTCGCGGCTCTGCGCCGGCAGAGTCTCGTTGGCGACCAGCTCGGACTGGAGGATCAGCCGGATCGGCCCGTCGACCGCCTCGACCTCGTAGTTGATCGCGGCGACCGCCCGCTGGGTGAACGACACCAGCCGGGTGCTGCGGACCTTGACCTCCCGCCCGGCCGGCGAGCGCCAGTGCAGCTCCCGGTGCAGGGTGCCGGCGCGCAGGTCGAGGATCCGCTCGTGGAAGAGGAGTTCGCCGTACCGGACGTCGAGCGGCTCGTCGTCGACCAGCAGCCGGATCAGCTTGCCGTTCGTGACGTTGACGATGGTCTGGCCCGACTCGGGGAAGCCGAAGCCGGCCTCCGCGTACGGCAGCGGGCGCAGCTCGTAGAAGGAGTTGAGGTAGGTGCCGGGCAGGCCGTGCGGCTCCCCCTCGTCGAGGTTGCCGCGCAACCCGACGTGCCCGTTGGAGAGGGCGAAGACCGACTCGGACTGGGCCAGCACGTCCATGTCGAGGCGGATCTCGCGGACGTGCCAGGGTTCGACCGGATAGGCGCGTTCACGGATCATGCCGCCGGCTCCTTCAGCAGCTCGGCGAGGTCGGTGACCACCACGTCCGCCCCGTGGGCGCGCAGCTCGTCGGCCTGGCCCACCCGGTCGACGCCGATCACGTGCCCGAAGCCGCCGGCCCTGCCGGCGGCCACCCCGGCCAGCGCGTCCTCGAACACGGCGGCGTTCGCCGGGGCGACCCCGAGCAGTTCGGCGCCGGCGAGGAAGGTGTCCGGGTGGGGCTTGCCGCGCAACCCCCGCTCCCGGGCGAACACCCCGTCGACCCGGACCTCCAGCAGCCGGTCCAGCCCGGCCGCGCCGACCACCTCCCGGCAGTTGGCGCTCGCCGAGACCACGGCGCGGCGCAGCCCGGCGGCGGCCGCCGCCTCCAGGTAGGCCACCGAGCCGGGATAGACCTCCACGCCGTCGGTGTGGATCCGCTTGAGCAGGACGACGTTCTTGCGGTTGCCCACCCCGTGCACCGTGTCCGCCTCCGGCGGGTCGTCCGGCGCGCCCTCCGGGAGGGTGATCCCGCGGGAGGCCAGAAAGGAGCGCACGCCGTCGGCGCGCGGCTTGCCGTCCACGTACCGGTTGTAGTCCGGTCCGGGGTCGAACGGGCGGTACGGCTCGCCGGTCGCCTCGGCGCGGGCCCGCAGGAACGCGTTGAAGGTCTCGGTCCAGGCGGCGTTGTGCACCTTGGCGGTCTGCGTCAGCACACCGTCCAGATCGAAGAGACAGGCGGTCACATGAGCGGGTAGGCCCAGCACGCTTCGAATCTATCCATCGGACGGGCCGGGCAAACCCGATTCGTCCCGCCGGTCAGCGGTTCGGGCGCAGCGTCCAGACCACGGTCAGCACGGAGGTGACGGTGCCGTCCTCGGTGCCGATCTCGACCTCGACGGGGAACTCGGGCCGCGTGCCGGCGTCCAGCTCGGCGATCACCTCGGCCGGCGGGCGACCGAGCCGGGCGGTGGCGAGCACCGGGCCCATGGCCACCTTCCGGTACCCGATGTCCGCCCGGACGGCCAGCGGCACTGCCCGGTCGAGCACCGGTGCGAACGCGGCGAGCACCACCGCGCCCGAGGCGGTCTCCCCGAGGGTGAACATCGCCCCGGCGTGCGGGCCACCGACGTGGTTGTGGGTGGCCGGCGAGTCGGGGAGCCGGACGACGGCCCGCACCCCGCCCTCCGCCTCGGGCGCGACCTCGACGAATTCGATTCCGAGCGTGCGGGCGAACGGCACGGCCTCCAGCAGACCGGCGGCCACCTGGCGAGAGTCGATGGACATGCCCAGACGCTACTCGTCGGTAACTTCTCCGGCAAGACCAGCCCGGCCGCGGTCGGCGGTCACCGCCAGCCCACGTCGATCCGGTCGCCGCTCTCGTCGAAGAAGTGCAGCGCGTCCATCCGCACCTGCACGGCCAGCGGGTGACCCGCCGACACGGCCGGGTACGGGGCGAGCCGGACCGCCAGCTCGGCCGGGCGGCGGTGGTGCCGGCCCGGGTCGTTGAGCACGCTGGTCCGGTTGCCCCCACCGGTCGGCACGGCGTCCGGCGCCTCGCCGACCCGGCCGGTCAGCCGCTGCATGACCTGGCCGAACCGGCGCAGGCCACGCTGGCCGTTCTCGCCGGACTCCACCGGGCCACCCATCTCGTCCACCATGATCGCGGTGGCGCCGATGTCGAGGAAGGCCAGCGACTCGTGCCCGTGGTGCTCCAGGTAGCGGATCCGCCCCTGGAGCACGTCGCCCGGGGTGTCCGGGGCGACCGGGGTGAGCGCCTCGGCCCGCATCCCCACGATGATCCGCTCGCCGTGGTAGTGCGCCACCGCCCGGCTGCGGATGTCGTCCCAGGGCAGGTAGAGCGCCTGCTCGCCGAGGTTGAGCGTCACGTACCGGTCGAGGTGGACGTAGACCGAGGCCTCCAGCAGGTTCATCCGCGGGCTGCCCAGGAACGCGGCGACGTAGAGGGTGGCCGGGCGGCCGTACACCTGGGTGGGGGTGCCCACGTCCTGGAGCACGCCCTTGCGCATGATGGCGACCCGGTCGGCCATGGTGAGCGCCTCGGCCTGGTCGTGGGTGACGTAGATGGTGGTGACGCCCAACTCCCGGGTGAGACCGGAGATCTCCGCCCGCAGCTCCGCGCGGAGCCCGCTGTCCAGGTTGGACAGCGGCTCGTCCATCAGGAACAGCCCCGGACGGCGCACTATCGCCCGCCCCATCGCCACCCGCTGCCGCTGGCCGCCGGAGAGCTGGCTCGGCTTGCGGCCGAGCACGTCGCCGATGCCCAGCGCGCTGGCCACGTCCGTCACCCGGTCGCCGCGCGGCGTCGGCTCCACCCCGGCCAGCCGCAGCGGAAACGCGATGTTGTCGCCCACCGTCATGTGCGGGTAGAGCGCGAAGTCCTGGAAGACCATGGCGATCTTCCGCTCCCGGGGTGGCAGGTCGTTGGCCAGTTCGCCGTCGAGCATGACCGCGCCGGTGGTCGGATCCTCGAGGCCGGCCACCATGCGCAGCACGGTGGACTTGCCGCAGCCCGACGGACCGAGCAACACCATGAACTCGCCGTCGTTGACGTCCAGATTGATGGTGTCGACCGCGACTGTCCCGTCCTGGAACACCTTGGTGACATCCTTGAGCGCGACGGTGGTCACCGTCTCCTCCCCCAGCTCGTCGGCTGAACCCGGGAATGACTGTGACCAGGATCATCGGATCAGCACATCGGGTAAACGTGCCATGTTCCTCCCGTGACAGACCAATTACGTCCCATCGACCCCGCCGAATCGCTCCCGGCCGCCGAACGGAGGTCGACCCGGCCGCTCAGACCGGCTCGTCGAGGAAGACCCGGCGGACCACCCGCTCGGCGGCGTGCCCGTCGTCCAGCGCGCAGAACCGGGCCCGGAACCGTTGCCGGGCCTGGTCGGCGGCCGCCGACCGGACGGCGTCGGAGCTGAACAGTTCGAGCAGTTGGGGGAAGTCCACGGCCACCGCGCCCGGCGGCTCCGCCAGCAGGTCGAAGTAGACGCCCCGGGCCACCCGGTACGCCTCCCAGTCCGGCGCGTAGACGACGATCGGCCGGTCCAGGACGGCGTAGTCGAACATCGCCGACGAGTAGTCGGTGACCAGCACGTCGGCGGCGAGGTAGAGGTCCTCCACCCGGTCGTGGGAGCTGACGTCGAGCAGCCCGCCGGCCGCCGGTCCCCGGGGCCGCCGGTCCCGGTCGTGGAAGTAGTGGCTGCGCATCAGCAGCCGGCCGCTCGGCCCCAGCACGTCGAGCAGCCGGTCCGGGTCGAACGGCGGCCGCCAGCCGGGCAGGTGCTCCCGGTGGGTCGGCGCGTAGAGCACGGCCCGCTCGTCCGGCCCGATGCCCAGCTCCGCCCGGACCTTGCGGATCTCGTCCGGGGTGGCCAGCGCCAGCCGGTCGTTGCGCGGGTAGCCGACCTCCAGCGTGGTGTACGCGGCCGGGTACGCCCGCTCCCACATCTGGGTGGAGAAGCTGTTCGAGGTGACGCTGTAGTCCCAGCGGTCCACCCGGTGCAGCAGCTTCGCGAAGTCCATCCCCGTCGCGCCGACCGGGTAGCACTGCTGGTCCAGCCCCATCACCTTCACCGGGGTGCCGTGGTGGGTCTGCAGGTGCACCGAGCCGGGGCGCTTGCGGACGAAGTCCGGGAAGTTGACGTTGTTGACCAGCCAGCGGGCCCGGGCCAGGGCCCGGTAGTAGGCCGGGGTGCCGGCGACCACGTACTCCACCCCGGGCGGGAGCGTGTCGACCCGGTCCCGCCGGACGATCCACACGCCGCGGATGTGCGGGGCGAGCCGGCGGGCGGCGGCGTACACGGCGGCCGGGTTGCAGGCGTATCCCCGGTACCAGTAGGCGGCGTAGACGGCGAGCGTCGGGTCGAGCGGCCGGCGCAGCTCGGCCCGGTAGTACTCGCGCAGCGCCCTCTCCCGGGTCACCCGCGCGGTCCGCCGGGCCACCGGCAGCACCCGGCGGCGGACCCGCCGCACCGAGCGCCGGGCGGCGTCCCCGGCCTGGTTGGCGCCGCGCAGGGCGCTGAAGGTACGCCATCGGCCGGCCGCCACCAGCCGGTGCTTCAGTCCCTCCACCCCGGACGGGACCGGGTAGCCGCCGGGCGGCCGGAATCGGTTGAAGTCGGCGTGGATCTGGGCGAAGAACGCCGGGCGCAGCTCCGGGGCGATCCGGTCGCCGTTGCCGAGCACCGTCAGGTAGTGCCAGATCATCCGTTCGAAGACCGCGGGCCGCAGCTCCGCGATCGCCGGCCCCCACCGGTCCATCAGCCGGAACACCCGGTGCCACTGGGCGAACACGTCGAAGTGCCGGTCGCCCCGGGTGCGGGTGATCGCCCCGGTCCGCCGCTGCCGGTAGTTGAGGCAGACGCGGTCCAGCACCCCGATCCGCTCGGCGGCCATCAGCGCGGGGTAGCTGAACGAGACGTCCTCGTACCAGCCCGGGGCGAAGCGCAGCTCCCGGTCGACGAGGAACTGCCGGCGGGCCGGCCGGTTCCAGGCGGTGTGCAGCAGCCGCATGGTCTCCGGCCGGCCCCGCAGCGGAAACGTCACCTCGCCGGGCGGTTCCGGGAAGACGTCGCGCATCGCGCTGCGGGTGCCGACGTTGTTCCAGTGCATCCGGACGTGGTCGACGACCAGCACGTCGGGGCGGGTGGCGACGAGCCGGTCGGCGACGTGCGGCAGGCAGCCGGGGACCAGCCAGTCGTCGCCGTCGACGAACCAGACGTACTCGCCGACGGCCCGGTCCAGCCCGATGTTGCGGGCCGGACCGAGGCCGACGTTCTCGCTGAGGCGGACCGCGTGGACCCGGGGGTCGCGGGCCGCGTACTCGGCCAGGATCTCGCCGCTGCCGTCCGGGGACGCGTCGTCGACCCCGATCAGCTCCAGGTCGACGGACGGCTGGTCGAGGATCGAGTCGAGGCATTCCCGCAGGTAGCCCTGCACCCCGAAGGCCGGTACGACGAAGCTGATCAGAGTCATCCCGGCCTGGCCCTCCGTCAGCCCGGCGAGCGGTCACCTCCGCCCACCGGCACCGGCGTCCGTCGGGCGCGGGCCGGCAGGACCACCCAGGCGAGGACCACACTCGCGACGAAAACCACGAGAAGGTACGTACCGAGTGTAGCCAGAGCGATACTCGCAATTCCGGCGATTGACGCGACCGCCAGCACGACCGAGCGACCGTCCCAGCCCAGCGTGGCGGCGTGCAGCGGCGGGGCCGCCTGCCGCTTCTCCAGCCGGGCGGTCAGGTCGTAGTGGTGCAGGGTGAGCACGAAGACGTACCCGAAGATCAGCCAGGCCGGCGCGCGGCCGGCCACCCCGACGGCGATCGCGAAGAGGTACTCCCCGGCCCGCAGCGCGGCCGGCACCAGCCAGTCCAGCGGCCCGGCGTGCGCCGCGCGCGCCCCGAACCCGCCGGCCAGCAGCACCAGCAGGCCCACCGGCACGGCCCAGCCCGGCAGCCGGCCGTCGGCGTGCACCGTACGCAGCGCGGCGACCAGCAGCACCGCCGCGCCCAGCGCGCCGAACACCGCCAGCGCCAGCGGCCCGCGCGACACCGGCAGCGTCCGGGCCAGCGGCCCGTCGTCGCGGTGCAGGGTGGCGTCGACCGTGGTCAGCACGGGCACCCGCATCCAACGGGCGCGCAACGTCCGCAACGCCCCGGTGTACGCGAACGCCAACGTCCCCCAGACCAGCACCGCGCAGAGCGCCACCAGCGGACCGAACAGCGCGGCGGTCAGCGCGATCAGCGCCCACCGCTCGCCGATCGGGAAGACCACCGTCCGCTTCAGCCAGTACGACACCGAGCCGGTGTCCGCCTGCACCTTCGTCGAGGCGGCGTTCAGCTTCCCGCCGATGCCGCCGGCGTCCCCGGTCGCCGGGCGGGGCCGGCGGGCGGCCTCGTCGTGCAGCACGCCGTACCAGGTGTCGGTCATGTGCCGGACGGTCTGCAGGGTCATCGCGGCGATGGCGAGGGCCCAGCCGTAGCGGAAACCGGCGTGCGTGGCGCCGTAGCCGAGACCGGCGTAGACCAGGTACTCCTTGGCCCGGTCGGCCATGGTGTCCAGCCAGCCGCCCCAGGCGCTGAAGTGCCGGGTGTAGCGGGCCAGCTGGCCGTCCACGCAGTCCAGCACGAAACCCAGGTAGAGCAGGACCGCCCCGGCGACCAGCGCGGGGCGTCCGCCGACCCCGAAGAGCACCGCCGCCGCCACCGCGAAGGCCACCGAGATCATGGTGACCGCGGTCGGGCCCAGCCCGATCCGGGCCGCCGCCTTCGCCACGTACGGCGACCAGGTGCTGACGAAGAACGTGGTGAAGAAGTCGTCCCGTTCCTTCACCGACAGGCGCAGCTCGGCCCGGTCCTCGTCGACCGCGGCGACGGCCGCCTCGGCGGCGGCCCGACCGGCCGGATCGACGACCCGGTGCGCGACGAGCAGGCGTACCCGGTGGGCGAAGGCCAGCGTGCCGCAGGCCGCGAGTTCGGCGAAGAGCCGGTCCACCGCGGACCCGGCCGACGGGACCGCCGCGGCCCCGGGCCCGGCTGCCGTCGCGGCCGACCGGGCGGCGGCGGCCAGGGCGGGCAGGTCGCCGACGCCGACCCGCAGCGCGCCACCGAAGACGCCCGTCGCGTCGGGCAGCTCGCCGGGGTCACCGACCGCGACCACCTGGCCGCGCTCCTCCCGGACCGCGACCTGCCCGGGCGCGGGCGAATCGGTGAGCACCAACGCCACCGTCGGCCCGACCGGGCTGGTCGCCAGGTGCTTGAGTACCGCCGTGTGCGCCACCAGGTCGGTGCCGCTGACCAGCACCGGGCCGCCGGCGTCGGCCACCAGCGCGGCCAGCTCGGACAGGTCGGCGGCGACCCGCACCTCGGCCGCGCCGGCCCGCCGCCACTGCCCGGCCAGGCGCTCCCCGGCCTCGTCCGTCCCGCCCGCCGCGCCGGCGGCGAGCACGATCGCGAGCGTCACCGCGGTGCCGCGCCGGCGTAGGCGGCGAGCGCCTCGTCGATCGTCCCGTCGACCGTCAGCCGACCCGCGTCGAGGTAGAGCCCCCGACGACAGAACCGGGTGAGGTCCTTTTCGTTGTGTGACACCAGCACCAGCGTGCGCCCTTCCGCGAGAAGTCGCTCGATGGTCGCATAGCACTTGGCGCGGAACTCCGCGTCCCCGACCGCGGTCACCTCGTCCACCAGCAGGACGGGGTGCGGCAGGTGCGCGATCACCGCGAAGCCGAGCCGGACCTTCATCCCGGACGAGTAGTGGCGTACCGAGGTGTCGATCGAGCGCTCGACCTGCTCGCCGGCGAACGAGACGATCTCGTCGAAGTGCCGGCGCAGGTAGCCGGTGGAGAGCCCGTGCAGGCCGCCGACCAGGTAGAGGTTCTCCCGGCCGGTCAGGTCGTTGGAGAAGCCGGCGGAGAGTTCCAGCAGCGGCGCCACCTCCCCGTGGACCCGGATCCGGCCCTCGTCCGGAATGAGCACCCCGGCGATCAGCCGCAACAGCGTGCTCTTCCCGGTGCCGTTGCGCCCCACCACGCCGACCGTCTCGCCCGGCTCGATCCGGAACGACACGTCGCGCAGCGGCCAGAACTGGCCGCTTGCCGCGTTCCGCCCGCCCCGGTGGATGAGCAGTTCCCGCAGCCGGAGCTGGCGACGCCGGTTGCGGACGAACCGGATGCCGAGGCCCTCCGCCTCGATGATCGCCATTCACAGTTCCTTGAGCACGGCCGGTTCGAGACGGCGGAACGACCACCAGCCGAACGCCAGCACCAGCAGGCTGCCCAGCACGGTGGTAGCGAGCAGCCGGGCGTCCGGGAACTCGTCCGGGTACCAGATGGCGTGGTGCAACTGGAAGATGCCGACCAGCGGGTTCAGCTCGTAGGCCAGCTTCAGCCAGCCGGGCATGCCGGAGTCCCGGACCAGGCTGAGCGGATAGATGATCGGGGTGGCGTAGAAGAGCACCCGGATGATCAGCCGCATGAACCGCTCGATGTCCCGCATCAGCACGTTCCACGCCGACAGCAGCAGCGCGATCCCCACCAGCAGGACGAGCTGCACCGTGACCGCCAGCGGCAGGGCGAGCACGGACCAGCCGGGGTGGATCTTCCCGTGCGCCGCGTACCCCGCGGCGATGCCGACGAGGATGGGCAGGCCGGCGGCGTACTCGGCGAAGCGGCCGGTGACCCGGCCGATCGGGAAGACCTGGCGGGGCAGGTTCATCGTGGTGATCAGCCGGGCCTGACCGGTCAACGCATTCGTCGCCTCGTTGATCGCCGAACTGGCCCACATCCAGGCGAAGATGCCGGTGATCAGGAAGAGCGGGTACGACCCCGCCGCGTCGCCCAGGTGCCGTCGGGTGGCCCCGGAATAGAGCTCCCCGAACACGAACCAGTAGATCGCGCCCATGCCGAGCGGCTCGATCAACGACCAGAGGTAGCCCAGCACCGACTGCTGGTACTTCACCGCGAGGTCCCGCTTGACCAGGATGCGCAGCGAGTTGCGGGCCGACCAGAGCGCACCGACGCCTGACGTCACCGGCCCCTCCTCGCTTCCCGCCGCTCGTCGCCGACATCGGCGGGCTCGGGGCGGGTCACCCCGCCGGGCTCAGCACTCGATAACGTTGACCGCCAGGCCGCCCCGCGCCGTCTCCTTGTACTTGACCTTCATGTCGGCGCCCGTCTCCCGCATGGTCTTGATGACCTTGTCCAGCGAGACGGCGTGCACCCCGTCGCCGCGCAGCGCCAGCCGGGCGGCGGTGATCGCCTTGATGCTAGCCACCGCGTTCCGCTCGATGCAGGGGATCTGCACCAGGCCCCCGACCGGGTCGCAGGTGAGCCCCAGGTTGTGCTCCATGCCGATCTCGGCCGCGTTCTCCACCTGCTCGGGGGTGCCGCCCAGCGCCTCGGCCAGCCCGGCGGCCGCCATCGAGCAGGCCGAACCCACCTCGCCCTGGCAGCCGACCTCGGCGCCGGAGATCGACGCGTTCTCCTTGAACAGCACCCCGATCGCGCCGGCCGCCAGCAGGAAGCGGACCACGCCCTCGTCGGAGGCGCCCGGCACGAACCGGGTGTAGTAGTGCAGCACCGCCGGGATGATGCCGGCCGCGCCGTTCGTCGGCGCGGTGACCACCCGGCCGCCGGCGGCGTTCTCCTCGTTCACCGCCAGGGCGAAGAGGGTGACCCAGTCCATCGCGCGCAGCGGGTCGGTGGAGTCGGTCTCCGCCTCCAGGCCGCGGCGCAGCTCGGCCGCCCGGCGCCGCACCTTCAGCCCGCCCGGCAGGGTGCCGTCCCGCTCGCAACCCCGCTCCACGCACTGCCGCATGACCCGCCAGATCTCCAGCAGCCCGGCTCGCACCTCCCCCTCGGTACGCCAGGACAGCTCGTTGGCGAGCATCACGTCGCTGATCGACAGGCCGGTGGCGGTGGTGACCGCCAGCAGTTCCCCGCCGGTGAGGAACGGGTACCGCACCCGGGTGGTGTCCGGGATGATCCGGTCCGCCCCGGCCGCCGCCTCGTCGACCACGAACCCGCCGCCCACCGAGTAGTAGGTGCGCGCCCGGACCTGCTCGCCGGCCGAGTCGTACGCGACGAAGGTCATCCCGTTCGGGTGGTACGGCAGCGACCGGCGGCGGTGCAGCACCAGGTCCCGGTCCGGGTCGAAGTCGATCTCCTGCGCACCGAGCAGGCTGAGCCGCCGCTCCGCGCGGATCCGCTCGACCCGCGGCCCGACCGTGTCGGTGTCGACCGACTCCGGGGCCTCCCCCTCCAGCCCGAGCAGCACGGCCGGGCCGCTGCCGTGGCCGTGCCCGGTGGCGCCCAGCGAGCCGAACAGCTCGGCCTGCACCCGCGCGGTGTCGGCGAGGAGCCCGTCGGCCTTGAGCCCGGACACGAACGTCCGGGCGGCGCGCATCGGCCCGACGGTGTGCGAGCTGGACGGCCCGATGCCGACGCTGAAGAGATCGAAAACACTGATCATGGCTGCACTTTCCTCGCCGTCGTGCCCCGTTGTGCAGAACACGGCCCGGTCGTGCCGACCCGGTCCGGAGCGGCTGGCGGGTGCCCGGGGTGTGGGCGCCCGACCGGCCAGCCTACCCGCCCAGGTCAGGCCCCCGCCCCCAGCCGGCACACCGCCCACCCTCCGCCCCGTTCCGTCTCCCCTCCGTCACCGGCCCGTCTCCCGGCCGCGGGCGCTCCACGCGCTGCCGGGTCGGCGCGGACCCGGCGGGGTAAGCACCTACGGGTGCGGGGGCCGCCGATCCTCCTGGCGACCGAGGGCGCGGTGGGCGGCCCCTCCTACCGTTGAACGCAGCGCGGCGGATCGCCGCAGAGTGGGAGTACGACGATGAGTCGCAAACTGGTCCGGCCCCGTGAGGGGCGCATGCTCGCCGGTGTCTGCGCCGGCCTCGCGCAGCGGTTCGGCGTGTCGGCCGGCATGATCCGGCTGCTGTTCCTGCTGTCGCTGCTGCTGCCCGGCACCCAGGTGATCATCTACCTGGTGCTGTGGATCCTGATGCCGAACGAGGAGCGCTACGCCGCGACCCGCTACTGATCCCCTGGTGACCGAACGCGACGCGCCCGCCCCGAGCCGGGGCGGGCGCGTCGGCGTACGCGGTCAGGGGGCGGTGTAGGTGACCGTCACCTTCTCGTAGCCCAGCGAGCGCAGCAGCCCTTCCAGCATCTTGCGGGTGTTCTCCTCGGCGCGGGCGATCAGCCCGCTGTCCCGGGCGGCGGCGGTGATCCGGTCCTCGGCCAGCTTGTACACCTGCTGCTGCCGGTTGGGGTCGCCCTTCACCAGGTCGTTCAGCCGGTTGAGCAGGCCCCGCTGCTCGGCGAAGACGTAACTCTTCTCCAGGTCGAGGTTGGTCTCGCCGAGCTGCGGCGCCGGGAGTTTGATCTCCACCGACTTCCCGTCGGCGGACTCGACCACCGCCCCGTCGGCGATCTTGGCGAAGTCGACGTACGCCTCGACGCTGCCCGCCCCGACGAAGAGGGTCCGCTCGTTGAGCAGGAACTCCGGCACGTTCTGCCGGTCGTTCTGCAGGTCGATGACCACCTGGAAGTTGCCCTCGGCGGCCACGTACCGGCTGAGGTCGCGGATCGACTTCAGCAGCGGCGGCTGGCTGCGGTCGGTCTGCTCCTTGGCGAACGGGTTGCGGAAGTCGGGCAGGATGCCGGTGGCCTGCACGCCGAGCAGCACCACCACCGCCAGCGCGACCGCGCCGAGCACCCCGAGCAGGCCGCGGGCCGGCCCACCCGACGCCGGCCGGCCGTCGGGCGCCGGCTCGGGTGGGACGTCCGACCGGGCCCGGAGGTCGTCGCCGGTCGGGTAACCGGGGAACTCCCTGGTGGGCTCGTTGATGCCACCGTCGCGGGCCATCGCCCTCACCGTCCTCGTCAGACTTCTCGACTGATGATGACGGTACGTGCCCGGTGCGACACCCGCTCGCCGAGCGGACCGGTCCGGCGAAGGCGCAGGTCAGGCGAACGCGGACAGCCCGGTCAGCCGCTGCCCGATGACCAGCTGGTGGATCTCCGAGGTGCCCTCGTAGGTCAGCACGCTCTCCAGGTTGTTGGCGTGCCGCATCACCGGGTACTCCCCGGAGACGCCGTTGGCGCCGAGGATCGTCCGGCACTCCCGGGCGATCGCCAGCGCCTCCCGCACGTTGTTCAGCTTCCCGACGCTGACCTGCTCGGGGCGCAGCTTGCCGGCGTCGGCGAGCCGGCCCAGGTGCAGCGCGAGCAGCAGGCCCTTGTTCCACTCGACCGCCATGTCGGCGAGCTTGGCCTGGGTGAGCTGGAAGCCGGCCAGCGGCCGGCCGAACTGGGTCCGGGTGGTCGCGTACGACAGGGCCGTCTCCAGGCAGTCGCGGGCCGCGCCGAGCGCACCCCAGACGATGCCGTACCGGGCCTCGGTCAGGCAGCTCAGCGGCGCCTTGAGCCCGACCGCCTCGGGCAGCCGGGCGTCCGCGGGCAGCCGGACGTCGTCGAGGGCGATCTCGCCGGTGAGCGACGCGCGCAGCGACATCTTGCGCCGAATCTCCCGCGCCGTCACCCCGGGCGTGTCCATCGGTACGGCGAATCCCCGCACCCCCTCGTCGGTGCGCGCCCAGATCACCCCGACGTCGGCGATCGGCGCGTTGGTGATCCACATCTTGGTGCCGTTGAGCACCCAGTCGTCGCCGTCCCGGCGGGCCCGGGTAGCCATCGAACCCGGGTCGGAGCCGTGGTCCGGCTCGGTCAGCCCGAAGCAGCCGATCGCCTCGCCGGCCGCCATCGCGGGCAGCCAGCGCTGCTTCTGCTCCTCGCTGCCGAACCGCCAGATGGCGTACATGGCCAGCGAACCCTGCACCGAGACCAGCGAACGGACGCCGGAGTCGCCGGCCTCCAGTTCCAGGCAGGCCAGCCCGTACGCGACCGCCGAGGCGCCGGCGCAGCCGTACCCGGCCAGGTGCATGCCGAGCAGGCCGAGCTTGCCGAACTCCCGGGCCAGCTCGCGGGCGGGCACCTGGCCGTCCTCGTACCAGCCGGCGACGTGCGGGCGCACCCGGTCGTCGACGAGCTGGCGCACCACGACGCGGATCTGCCGCTCCTCCTCGCCCAGCGACGCATCGATGTCCAGCAGGTCGAGAGGGCTCATGACGGTCACCTTAACGATTCTTCAGGCGGGCGTCACTCGGCCGGGCCGCCGAGCACCAGCACCCGGGCGTGGATCTGGTTGCGCTGCTGGAGCGCCGCGCGCAGCGCGCGGTGCAGGCCGTCCTCCAGGTAGAGGCCGCCGTTCCACTGCACGACGTGCGGGAAGAGATCGCCGTAGAAGGTCGAGTCCTCGGCGAGGAGCTTGTCCAGCGCCAGCTCCCGCTTGGTGGTGATGAGCTGGTCGAGCCGCAGCGGGCGCGGCGGGATCTCCGCCCACTGCTTGAGCGTGAGGTTGTGCTCCGGGTAGGGACGCCCGTCCCGGACCGCTCTGAAGATCACGGCACGCTCCCCTCCCCCTGGTCCGGCCGGCCCCCGGCGCCGCGCCGGTGAACGGCGGGGCACCGCGCGGCGTGGCGCTGATGTCCGTGCCAGCCTAGCCGCCCGCGCCACACTGCGTTTTACTCCCTCATGTCGGTTTCGCTACCGCCCGTACCCTCGGCCGGCCGAACGAATCGCCCTCAGCTCCACCGCCCCCGGCGAACCACCTCACCGACCGGACGGCGACCCCGGCGCAACGACGGCGACCGGTGGTCGGGTGCCCGGTAACCCACCGTCACCGCGCCGATCGGCTGGTACTCCGCGGGCACCCCGAACGCCTCCCGGTAGCCGTCGAGCCGCTCCGGCGGGATGCCGAAGAAACAGGCCCCCAGCCCCTCGTCCACGGCGGTGAGCAGCATCAGCAGGGCGGCGAAGCCGGTGTCGACGTACCAGTAGGGCACCGGCCAGCGCTCGGCCGAGCGGTCCGCCCAGCCCTTGTCCGGCTCGGCGTACCGCTCCAGGTACGCCGAGCGGTTCGCGTGCGGCACCACGATCAGCGGCGCCCGGCGCATCCCCGCCAGCCAGCGTTCCCGGCCGCCGCCGCCCGGGGTGGCCGCCGTCCAGAACCGCTCCCGGTCCTCCGGCGTCTCCAGCACCAGGAAGCCCCAGCCCTGCGCGAAGCCCGCCGACGGCGCCCGCACCGCGTGGTCCAGCAGCCGGTCCACCACGTCGGGCGGGACCGGGCGGTCCGGGTCGTAGTTGCGCACCATCCGGCGGCGCCGGACCACCTCGGCGAACTCCATGCCGCTCCCCCGTGCCGCTCAGGCCCCCGGCCGGACGCCCCAGGCGCCCCGCCAGGTCTGCCCGGGCTGCAGCACGATGACGTCCTTGCCGGAGCGGAACGCGTCGGCCGGGCAGGTCATCGGCTCCACCGCCACCGAGCGGCGGTGCCGCTCCCCGGTGAGGGTGTCCCCGGTGAAGACCTGCCACCAGCCGAACTCCCGGTCCGCCCAGACGTGCACCGCGGCCGAGCCGTCCGGCGCGGCGAGGGTCACCGCCGAGCCGCCGTCGTCGTCCCGGACGAGGTCGCCGAAGGCCACATCCAGCACCGCATCGCCGATCGCGCGGGGCTCGGTGAAGTCGTACTCGGTGCCGGCGACCGCGGTGGCGCCGATCGGCAGCAGCCGGGAGTCCAGCAGCACCCGGGTACGCCCCGGCACCCGCAGCAGCAGCTCGTCCACCGCGACCCCGGGCAGCCGCAGGTACGGGTGCATGGAGTAGCCGAACGGGCAGGGCTCGCCGCCGAGGTTGGTGGTCTCGTGCTCCACCCGCAGCCCCGCCGGCCCCACGCTCCACCGAGTCCGCAGTCGCAGCGGCCACGGGTACCCCGGACTCGGCGGCAGGTCGTAGCCGACGGTCACCGCGTCCGCGGACTGCTCGACCAGGTGCCAGGAGACCCAGTTGACCAGGCCGTGGATGGCGTTGTGCCGGGCCGGCTCGCTGAGGTCGAGCTGCAACGACCGCTCGCCGAAGGTGTACGCCCCGTCCCGGATCCGGTTCGGCCAGGGGGCCAGCACCTGCCCGGCCGCGCCGGGGCAGAGCTCGTCCGCCGCGTACCCGTCGAGGTAGTCCACCCCGTCGTGCCGGTACGCCCGCAGCCCACCGCCCACCTCGACGATGACCGCCTCGTGGCCGTCGGCGGCGATGGTCCACTGTGCACCGGACGGTGACCGGTTCGCGGCGTTCTCCATGCCGGCGACCTTAGCCGCTCGCCCCCGGCTCCCGCGCAACCCCGCGACCACCGTCCCAGCCCGCGACCGGCCGGGGTCAGTCCCGGTCGGCACCCGACGCGGCGGCGGCCCGGTAGCGGACCAGGGCCGGGAAGGCCACCGCCAGCAGCACCGCCAGGGTGGCCGCGACGAGGCCGCCGCCGACCCAGGCGACGCCGGCGCCGAAACCGGCCGCCAACCCGCCGGCCCGCAGGTCGCCCAGACGCGGACCGCCGGCGACGACGACCGTGTTCACCCCCTGGAGCCGGCCACGCATCCGGTCCGGCGCGTAGATCAGCAGCATCGACTGCCGGAGCACCGAGCTGACCAGGTCGGCCGCGCCGGCCACGCCGAGCAGCACCACCATCAGCCAGAGCCGGCCGGCCAGCCCGGCGGCGGCGACGGCCAGCCCCCAGCCGGCCACCGCCACCACCAGCGCCAGCCCCTGCCGGCGCAGCCGGCCGATCCAGCCGGAGGTGAGCCCGCCGAGCATCGACCCGATGGCGATCGCGCTGTAGAGCCAGCCGACCGCCGCACCGCCGCCGAAGCGCTCGTGCGCCACCTCGGGGAAGAGCGCCCGGGGCATCGCCAGCACCATCGCGATCAGGTCGATGGCGAACGAGAGCAGCAGCACCGGGGTGGTGGCCAGGTAGCGGAACCCGTCGACGATGCTGGCCAGGCCGGCCCTGCCCGGGATCGCGGCACCGTCCGGGTCCGGCTCGGGCGGCATCGCGGGCAGCCGCAGCGTGGCCCAGAACGAGACGGTGAACAGCAGCGCGTCCACCGCGTACGCGATCGGCAGCCCGACGTCGGTCCGCCAGGTGGCGAAGATCAAGCCGGCGGCCAGTGGCCCGAAGACCGAGGTGGCGGTGAAGGTGGTGAAGTTCAGGGTGCTCGCGGCCGGCACCAGTTCGGCGGGCACCAGGCGGGGCAGGATCGCGCTGCGTGCCGGCGACGTGATCGCGAACGCGATCGACTGCACCGCCACCAGCACGAGGAGAAGCACCGGGCTGCCCACCCGGAACAGCGCCTGCACCAGCAGCGCCAGCGTCGACGCCCAGAGCAGCCCGCCGCCGGCGAGCAGCACCCGCCGCCGGTCCCGGGCGTCGGCCACGGCCCCGCCCCAGAGCCCGAAGACCAGCAGCGGCAGGAAGCCGGCGATGCCGAGCAGCCCGACCCAGAGCGAGCCGCCGGTCAGCGCGAACATCTCCACCGGTACGGCCACGGCGGTGAACTGGAAACCGAACATCGCCACGCCGTTGCCGAGCCACACCCGCCGGTACGCGGGCACCCGCAGCGGGCGCAGGTCGATCGCCCAGCGGCGCCCCCCGCGCGGCCGGGCCTCCCTGACCCCGGTCACGGCGCCAGCCGCTCGGTGACCCAGTCGCCGCCGTCGGTCCGCCGGAACCGCAGCCGGTCGTGCAGCCGGCTGGCCCGCCCCTGCCAGAACTCCACCGACGCCGGGCGGACCCGCAGGCCGCCCCAGTGCGGTGGCGCCGGGATCCGCTCGACCCCGGCGAAGCGCTCGGCCACCGCCTCGTACGCGTCGTCCAGCGCGGCCCGGTCGGGGATCACCCGGGACTGGGCGCTCGCCCAGGCCCCGAGCTGGGAGCCGCGCGGCCGGCTCGCGAAGTACGCCTCGGTCTCCGCCCGGTCCACCCGCTCCAGCTGCCCGCTGACGACCACCTGGCGCTGCATCGGAAACCAGGGGAAGACCAGGCTGGCCCACGGGTTGACGGCCGCCTCGGCGCCCTTGCGCGAGTCGTAGTTGGTGTAGAAGACGAAGCCCTCCGGGTCGTACCCCTTGAGCAGGACGGTCCGGCCGCTGGGCCGCCCGGCGGCGTCGGCGGTGGCGACGACCATGGCGTTCGGCTCCGGGAGGGGGAATGCCACCGCCTCGGCGAACCAGCGGTCGAACTGGGTGTGCCAGTCCGGCGCCAGATCCGTCTCGGACAGGCCCTGGTCGGCGGCGTACTCGTTCCGCATGGCCGCCGGGGCCACTGTGTCGCCCGTCACGTTTCTCTTCCCCCTCGCCGGTCCGCCGGCGTCCCGGAGACGCTGGCCAGACCCCACCGCCCAGTCTGGCCGACCTGGTGAGCTTGTCCACCGCCGGGGATGTCGCGTGCAGCACAGCCGCTGCGGGTCGCGCACTCGGTTACCCAGCAGGCAAGATGGCACGAACACATCCCTGAGGGTCGCCTAAGGTGCGGGGCCGGACCGGCCCGCTCGGGCGCACCGAGCCGGAAGCCAGGAGACGACATGTCCGACTTCAAACCGGGCCTGGAGGGCGTCGTAGCCTTCGAGACCGAGATCGCCGAACCGGACCGCGAGGGCGGCGCGCTGCGCTATCGCGGCGTCGACATCGAGGATCTGATCGGTCAGGTCTCCTTCGGCAACGTGTGGGCGCTGCTGGTCGACGGGCGGTTCGGCCCCGGCCTGCCGCCGGCCGAGCCGTTCCCCGTGCCGGTGCACTCCGGCGACATCCGGGTCGACGTGCAGTCCGCCGTCGCCATGCTCGCCCCGTACTGGGGGCTCAGCCAGCTCCTCGACATCTCCGACGAGCAGGCCCGCGAGGACCTGGCCCGGGTGTCGGTCACCGCGCTCTCCTTCGTCGCCCAGTCCGCCCGCGGCCTGGGCCTGCCGGCGGTGCCGCAGAAGGAGATCGACAAGGCGGAGACGATCGTCGAGCGGTTCATGAAGCGCTGGCGGGGTGAGCCCGACCCGCGGCACGTCAAGGCCGTCGACGCGTACTTCATCTCGGCCGCCGAGCACGGCCTGAACGCCTCCACGTTCACCGCCCGGATCGTCGCGTCCACCGGGGCCGACGCCGCGGCCTGCATCTCCTCCGGCATCGGCGCCCTCTCCGGCCCGCTGCACGGCGGCGCGCCGTCCCGGGTGCTCAGCATGCTGGAGGCCGTCGAGCGCAGCGGCGACGCCGAGGGGTACGTCAAGGGCGTCCTCGACCGGGGCGAGCGGCTGATGGGCTTCGGCCACCGGGTCTACCGGGCCGAGGACCCGCGCGCCCGCGTGCTGCGCCGCACCGCCAAGGAGCTGGCCGCGCCGCGCTTCGAGGTCGCCGAGGCGTTGGAGAAGGCCGCGCTGGCCGAGCTCCAGGCCCGCCGCCCGGACCGGGTGCTGGCCACCAACGTCGAGTTCTGGTCGGCCGTGGTGCTGGACTTCGCCGAGGTGCCGGCGCACATGTTCACCTCGATGTTCACCTGCGCCCGGATGGGCGGCTGGTCCGCGCACATCCTGGAGCAGAAGGAGCTCCAGCGGCTGGTCCGCCCGTCGGCCCGCTACGTCGGCCCGGGCACCCGCAAGCCGCAGCAGGTCGAGGGCTGGGACGCCATCCCGCACGGCGTCTGATCCGCGATACCCCGAGGGGCCCCGTCCGCGCGGACGGGGCCCTTCGCGCGTCGTGTGGCGCATGCCTCACCCCGCCGGATGGGACCAGCCGTCGGGCGACCCGCCCAGGGTGCGAGGATGAAGGCCGGCAGTGTCGCCGGACCGGGCCCGGACCCCGGTCGCGTCGCGCCCCGCGCGCCTCGGCCGTCGATCCGCGCCCGCTGAACGGGCCCGCCCTCGCCCTTGCGGAAGGATCTCGACCACCGTGGCTGACGCACCGACCATCCGGATTCCCGACGACATCAAGCCCGCCGACGGGCGGTTCGGCTGCGGGCCGTCCAAGGTCCGTCCCGCGGCGGTCTCCGCACTTGCCGACGTGGCCACCAGCTACCTGGGCACCTCGCACCGGCAGAAGACGGTCCGCGACCAGGTGGCCCGGCTCCGCCGGGGCATCGCCGAGTTCTTCTCCCTCCCCGAGGGCTACGAGGTGGTGATCGGCAACGGCGGCACCACCGCCTTCTGGGAGGTGGCCACCTTCGGCCTGGTCCGGGACCGGGCCCAGTTCGCCAGCTTCGGCGAGTTCGGCGCCAAGTTCGCCAAGTCGGTCAAGGATGCGCCGTTCCTCGGCGAGCCGACCGTCCGCAGGGCCGAGCCGGGCAGCGCGCCCGCCCTGGTCGCCGAGGCGGGCGTGGACGTCTACGCCACCCCGCACAACGAGACCTCCACCGGCGTGGCCGTGCCGATCAGCCGGGTGGCCGGCGCCGACGAGGGCTCGCTGCTGCTGGTCGACGCCACCTCCGGGGCCGGCGGCCTGGAGGTCAACGTCGGCGAGACCGACGCCTACTACTTCGCCCCGCAGAAGTGCTTCGGCTCGGACGGCGGCCTCTGGCTGGCCCTGATGTCCCCGGCCGCGCTGGAGCGGGCCACCGAGATCAAGGCGTCGGGCCGCTACATCCCGGCCTTCCTCGACCTGGTCACCGCGATCGACAACTCGCGGCTGGAGCAGACGTACAACACGCCCGCGCTGGCCACCATCTTCCTGGCCGCCGAGCAGACCGACTGGATGAACTCGCAGGGCGGCCTGCCCTGGGCGGCCAAGCGGACCGCCGAGAGCGCCGGCATCGTGTACGGCTGGGCCGAGCGGTCGGCCGTCGCCACCCCGTTCGTGGCCGACCCGGCGCTGCGCTCCAACGTGGTCGCCACCATCGACTTCGCCGACGGGGTGGACGCCTCGGCGATCGCCAAGGCGCTGCGCGCCAACGGCATCGTGGACACCGAGCCGTACCGGAAGCTGGGCCGCAACCAGCTCCGGATCGCGCTGTTCCCGGCCGTCGAGCCGGCCGATGTGGAGGCGCTGACCGCCTCCATCGACTACGTGGTGGAGCGGCTCTGACGACGTCGTGACGGTGGGTGGTCGCCGGGGGCCCGGCGACCACCCACCGTGATCATCGCCGCAGCTCAGTCACGACATGCCGGGGTGTCGCATCCCCCACCTCCGGGTAGATGGGCGTACGGTGGTCCGAGACGCCCGGGTGGCCGGCTCGTGGCGTGACGGCCAGCGAAGCGGGACGGAGGCAACGCCATGCGCCCAGTACGCTTCGTCGCCCTCTCCGAGGACGGCCAGGCTCTGGTGCTCGCCGACGAGGTCGGGCGCCTGCTCGCCCTCCCCATCGACGAACGCATCGCCTCGGCGCTGCACGCCGAGCCCGGCGCGGCCCCCCTCGCGGTGGTGCCCACCGCCGCCGACCCGATGCCGTCGCTCTCCCCCCGGGACATCCAGGCCAAGATCCGCTCCGGCGAGTCCGCCGAGGACGTCGCCCGGATCGCCGGTGTCCCGGTCGATCGCGTCCTGCGCTACGCCGGCCCGGTGCTCCAGGAGCGGGCCATGCTCGCCCAGCACGCCCGGCGCACCCGGCTCAAGGGCGCGGAGAAGCCGACCCCGCTGGCCGAGGTCGTCAACGGCCGGCTGGCCCAGCACGGGATCGACACCGAGAAGATCTCCTGGGACGCGTACCGGCGCGACGACGGCACCTGGCGCATCATCGCCACCTGGCCGTCGGGCAAGGCCACCGCGCAGGCGGTCTGGTATCTCGACAAGCTCCGGCAGAACGTCACCCCGCACGACGACATGGCGCAATACCTGTGCGCCGAGCGTCCCACTCCGATCCTCGGCCAGGAGCCGGCGCCGGAGCGGGGCGGTCACGCGCTGCCCGGGCCGTCCCGTGGCGAGCCCAGCCGGGGCGGGCACGGCCTGCCGTCGGCGGGCGAGCACGCCCGTCCGGGTCGGGACCCGATCCGGGCCGGCCGGGACGCGCTGCTCGCCTCGCTGGACCGGCCGCTCGGCGCGAGCTCGGGGCGCGGGCTCGACCCGCGTTCGCCGGCCGCGCAGGACGCACCCCGCCAGCGGGCGGTCGCCGGCGGCGCGGCGGCCCTGCTCGGCGGCGGTCAGGGCTCGGCGTTCGACGACGACTCGGACGCGCCGAAGGAGATCCCGGCCGTACCGTCGCTGGCGGTGCTCCGGCCGCGGCGGACGGGTGCGGCGGCGGCCGCCGGCGGCGCCGAGTCCACGGACGCCACCGGCAAGCCGCGCAAGCGGCTGCCGAGCTGGGACGACGTCCTCTTCGGCACCGGTCCCGCGGCCCGCGAGTCCTCCTGATCCATCGTCCACCCCGGTCACGCGCGACGACTCCAGGTCGCAGCGCGGCGTCAGACCGGCCTTCATTCGGTCCGGAGCGCCGCCAACCGGCGCGGAGGCCGAATTATGGCCGTCAGCCGAACTGGAGTTGTCGTAAGGCACTCTAAGTGCCCGCGTGCCAGGGTGGACCCATGGAGTACACGAACCTGGGACGCACCGGCCTGTCGGTGAGCCGGCTCTGCCTCGGCACCATGAACTTCGGGCCGCAGACCACCGAGCCGGACAGCTTCGCCATCATGGACCGGGCGCTGGAACACGGGATCAACTTCTTCGACACCGCGAACGTCTACGGCTGGCAGCTCGGTGAGGGCATCACCGAGCAGATCATCGGCCGCTGGTTCGCCCAGGGCGGCGGCCGCCGCGACAAGGTCGTCCTGGCCACCAAGGTCTACGGCAAGATGGGCGACTGGCCCAACGACCAGGGGCTGAGTGCCCGGCACATCATCCGGGCCTGCGAGGAGTCGCTGCGCCGGTTGCAGACCGACACCATCGACCTCTACCAGATGCACCACGTCTCCCGGACCACGCCGTGGGAGGAGATCTGGCAGGCGATGGAGACCCTGGTCGCCCAGGGCAAGGTCATCTACGTCGGATCGTCCAACTTCGCCGGTTGGCACATCGCGCAGGCGCAGGCGGCGGCGGGCCGGCGCAACTTCCTCGGCCTCGTCGCCGATCAGTCCATCTACAACCTGCTGACCCGGCACGTCGAGCTGGAGGTGATCCCCGCCGCCCAGCACTACGGGCTCGGCATCATCCCCTGGTCGCCGCTGCACGGCGGGCTGCTCGCCGGGGTGCTCCGGAAGATGGCCGAGGGCGGTGCGGCGCGCGGCGCCAGCGGCCGTGCGGCGGACGCGCTCGCCGAGCACCGGCCCACCATCGAGGCGTACGAGAAGCTCTGCGCCGACCTGGGCCACGACCCGGCCGACGTGGCGCTGGCCTGGCTGCTCTCCCGCCCGGGGGTGACCGCCCCGATCATCGGCCCGCGCACGCTCGACCAGCTCGACCGCACCCTCGGCGCGCTGGAGGTCGACCTCGACGAGGCGACGCTGAAGCGCCTCGACGACCTGTTCCCTCCGATCGGCAACGGCGGCCCGGGCCCGGAGGCCTGGGCCTGGTAACCCCCCTCCCCCCCTCCCCGTCCCGCCCTCACCCCCGCCCGCGCCGATCTTGCAGCTTGTGCCCCTGATTCGCGCTATTTGCGCGCTTTTGCCCGGGCGCCAACTGCAAGATCGCGCGCTGGGAGCGGGGGGTGGGGTGGGGTGGTCAGATCGGCCAGGCGGCGAGTCGGTCGTACGTCGGTCGGGGGCCCGGGTGGCTGCAGACCAGGACCAGTTCGCTCGCCGGCCACTCCGGCCCCAGGTAGCCGGCCAGGGTCTCCCGGTCGGCGAGCACGTCGGCGCGATCGATCCGATCGCCGGGGCGGGCGATGGTCAGGTGCGCCCGGAACGGCTTCTCGTCGTGCGGCAGCCGGGCCCGGCGCAGCCCGAACCGGATCAGCCGGGCCAGCGTCGCCAGCGCCTCGACGTCACCCCGGAGGTCCACCCAGAGCACGGTGAACTGGCCCCGCCCGAAGCTGCCCCCGCCGCCGAGGCGCAGCCGGGGTGAGCTGTCCCGCCCGTCCCGGAACGTCTCGGCGGCCAGGCCGAGCGCGCTCTCCACGTCGACCAGCCGCTCCTCCTCGACGTCGCCGAGGAAGGCGAGGGTGAGGTGGGCGTGGGTCGGGTCGGCCAGCCGGACGTTGGTGCCGGCGGCGAAGGCAGCGCCCACCCGGAGCTCGGCCACCCGGGCGGTCAGGTCGTCGACCGCCGGTCGAGGCGGGTAGACCGCGACGAACAGCCGCATCGGGATCCCGCTCAGCGGTGCCGCTGGCGGTGCCCCGGCCGGGCGGTCGGCAGGGTGATGCCGGCGGCGTGCAGCAGCCCCTCCACCCGGACCCGCTCGATCTCCCGGTCCACGCCCTCCAGCTCGGCCAGGTGCTCGGGGATGCCCAGCGCCCGGCAGGCGGCCCGCAGCCGCTCGTCGTACGCGTCGATGACCGCGCCGTGCCAGACCACCGACCGCTCGACGGCGGCGAGCCGGTGCCCGCCGAGGCGACGCAGGTCAGCGGCGATCTGTTCCAACGGGCGCCGGCCGTCCCGGTCGAACTCGGTCAGGTCGATGTCGCGGGTGAGCGCGTCCGCCTCGATGGCCCGGTCCAGCCCGGCGATGGCGCGTCGTTCGCTCCGCTGCTCCCGCCACTCGGCCCACCGGCAGGCCACCCGATCCATGATCTCGTCGGCGCAGAACAGCAGCGCGAAGGCGGCGGGCAGGCAGCAGACGGCGAGGATCGCCAACATCAGCAGCAGCCCCCGCCCCAATCCCACACATCGACGCTAAGCCCCGCCGTGACCGCCCGCCACCCGATTGCCGTTATCCGGACGCGAATGAATGGGGAAAGACCGGCCCCCGCAACGGGAACCGGTCTTTCGAGGGCGATCGCGGGCGTCACTCGCCGGTGGGCGACACCACGTAGAAACGCGGCATGGGCAGCACCCGCATCCGGAGCCGGGCGCCGGAGCGGCGCAGCTGCCAGGTGAGCGCGAGCAGCGCGGCGGCGAGCGAGATCAGCCCGCCGATCCAGATGCTCGCCCCGGCGCCGTAGGTCTCGGCCACCCAGCCGATCACCGGCGCACCCACCGGGTTGGTGCCCAGGAACACCAGCACCCAGAGCGCCATGACCCGGCCGCGGAAGGCGGCGTCGACGCCGAGCTGGACCCGCTGGTTGGCCGCCTGGGCGAAGAAGACCATGAAGAAGCCCGTCGGCAGCAGCAGCGCCACCACCAGCCAGTACGCCCCCGCGAGCCCGACCAGGGTGCCGAAGCTGGCGCAGCCGACCGCCGCGCCGAGCACCAGCCAGACCGAGGGGCGGCTGCGCCGCCCGGTACCGGCCAGCGCGCCGGTCAGCGCGCCGCAGGCGAGGGCGGTGCTGAACAGGCCGAACGAGGCGGCGCCGGTGTTGAAGACGGTCTTGGCCAGCGCGGCGAGGGTGAGCTGGAAGTTGAACAGGCTCATCCCGACCACCGACATCAGTGCCATCGGCAACAGCAGGTCGGCGCGGCGCCAGACGTAGCGCAGGCCGTCGACCACCTTCGCCTGGTCGCGCTGGCCCACCGGCGGGAGGTCCTTGCGGTGCAGCTCGGCGGGACGCATCCGGACCACGTTGACCAGCGGGGCGATCGAGCTGAGCGCACTGAAGAGGAAGACCGGACCCACGTCGAAGGCGGCGATGGCCAGGCCGGCGAGGGCCGGGCCGATGATCCGGGCGGAGTTGAACACCGCCGCGTTGAGCGAGAGGGCGTTCGGCAGCAGCGGCATGCCGACCAGTTCGGAGACGAACGCCTGCCGGACCGGGGTCTCCACCGCGTTGGCCACGCCGAGCAGGGCGGCGAACGCGAAGACGTGCCAGAGCTGCACCAGCCCGGTGATCACCAGCAGGCTCATCCCGAGCGCCAGCACGGTCCAGAACGCGTTGGCGACGAAGAGCAGCAGCCGCTTGTCGTACCGGTCGGCGAGGCGGCCGGAGAGCAGGGTGAGCAGCAGTACGGGAGTGAACTGGAGCGCGGTGACCACACCGAGCGCGGTGGCGGAGTTGTCGGAGAGCTCGAGGACGAGCCAGTCCTGGGCGATGAACATCATCCAGACGCCGATCAGTTTGACCAGCTGTCCGGTGGCGAAGAGTCGGTAGTTGCGGACTCGTAGGGACTGGAACATCGTGCTCAGCTTGGCCTGCACTCTTGGTGCGCCTCCTCGCGGTCGGGTACGCCTCATCCACCATGGACGGGGCGGACCGCACGACGCGGGCGGCCTCAGGCGCGAGCGAGCTGCTGGAGGATCTCCGCGGCCCGCCGCAGCGTGTCGCGTTCCTCCTCGGTGAGCGCGGCCAGCCGGCTGGCCAGCCACTCGTTGCGGGCCCGCTCGAACTGGTCGAGCACCGCAAGTCCCCCCTCGGTCGCCGCCAGGATGACCTGTCGACCGTCGGTCGGATGGGGGGTGCGCTGCACGAGGCCGCGCTCCTCCAACTTCGCGACGATCTTGGTCATCGTCGGCGGCTGCACCCGCTCGATGTCGGCCAGTTCCCGGGGCGTCAGCGCGCCCGCCAGCTTGAGGCTGGTGAGCGCGGAGAGCTGGGTGACCGTCAGGTCGCCGACCGGTCGGGCCCGTCGGACCCGCCGGTTGAACCGGGTGATCGCATCACGCAGCTGAGGGGCCAGCTGCGCCGGTGGCACGCGTTTCGCCGTCACCGTCCGCTCCGTCACAATCGTTAGCTTAACTAATGAGCCTGGCTAACGACATGCGTTATGACCAGGCTCACCAGGAGGAATATGAGTTACCGCACCGCGGACTCGATCGGCCCGCGCAGGAAGTACAGCACGAACAGCGCCGCCACTCCGTACAGCAGGGGGTGGATCTCCCGCGCCTTCCCCCGCGCCGACTTCACCAGCACGTAGGTGATGACGCCCGCGCCGATGCCGTTCGAGATCGAGTAGGTGAACGGCATCAGCACGATGGTGAGGAACGCGGGAATGGCGATCTCGTAGTCGGTCCAGTCGATGGTCCGGACCGCCGTCATCATCAGGAAGCCGACCACCACCAGCGCCGTCGACGCCGCCTCGAACGGCACGATCACCGCCAGCGGCGCCAGGAACATCGCCAGCAGGAACAGGCCGCCGGTGACCAGGTTGGCTACCCCGGTCCGGGCGCCCTCCGCGACCCCCGCCGCGCTCTCGATGTACGACGTGTTGCTGGAGACGCTGGCCGCGCCGCCCGCCGCCGCGGCGATCGAGTCGACCAGCAGGATCTCCTTCGCCCGCGGCGGGGTGCCCCGCTCGTCGAGCATGCCGCCCTCCTGGCCGATCGCGACCATCGTGCCCATGGTGTCGAAGAAGTCCGTGATCAGCAGGGTGAACACGAACATCAGCGGGACCAGCCAGCCCACCCGGCTCCACGAACCCAGCACGTCGAAGTTGCCGAGCAGCGACAGGTCCGGGACGTCGACGACCTTCTCCGGCAGCGTCGGCACGTTCAACGCCCAGCCCTTCGGGTTGGGCCGGCCGTTCACGAAGGACGGACCGATGTGCCCCACCGCCTCCACGACGATCGCCAGCACCGTGGAGGCGAGGATGCCGACCAGGATCGCCCCGCGCACCCGGCGCACCACCAGCACCAGCGTCAGCAGCAGGCCGACCACAAACACCAGCGTCGGCCAGCTGACGAGCTTGCCCCCGATGCCCAGGCCGACCGGCACGGTGGTGTTCGCCACGTCCGGCACCCGCCGCACGAAACCGGCGTCGACCAGGCCGATGATCGTCAGGAACAGGCCGATGCCGACGCCGATCGCCGTCTTCAGCTGGGTCGGCACCGAGCGGAACACCGCCGTACGCAGCCCGGTGAGGACGAGGACACCGATCACCACACCCTCGATCACCACCAGGCCCATGGCGTCCGCCCAGGTCATCTCGGGTGCGATCTCGAACGCGACCAGCGCGTTCACGCCCAGGCCGGCGGCCAGCGCCATCGGGAACCGCCCGACGACCCCCATCAGGATGGTCATCAGGCCGGCGACCAGCGCGGTCGCGGCGGCCAGCGCGGGGATGGCGAGCTTCCGCCCGTCACCGTCGACGGCGCCGCCCAGGATGAGCGGGTTGAGCACCACGATGTACGCCATCGTGAAGAAGGTGGCCAGGCCGCCGCGTACCTCCCGGCCCGTGGTCGAACCGCGGGCGGAGATCTCGAAGAAGCGGTCGACCGGGTTGCGGGGGTGCGTGGGATCGGGTGGGGTGCCGCCGTCCGGCGGGGCAATGGCCATCAGGTCCTCGCAGATGATCTGCCGTCGGTCGCGGGCATCGTCCCAGATCACCCGGCCGGCGGGAAGGGGTCATCGCGTACCCTTTCCCCGTGCCAGAAGAGCAACCGCCGCGGCCCGAACCCCTCGACCCCCCGATGGTGCCGATCGCCGTCGCCGGGCTGGTCGGCTGGGCGGTGGTCGGGCTCGTCCTGCTGATCTTCTGCCGGGGTTGGCTCACCGAGCACGGGCACCAGAACTGGCTCTGGACCTGCCTGGCCGGATTCCTGTGGGGCTTTCCCGGTCTCGCGGTGATGATGCGACACGACGCCAACCGGCGCCGCCGCCGGGCGGCGGCCGGTCAGGACTGACGCTCAGGAGTGGCCGTACGGCTCCGCCGGCTCGGCGGACTCCACCGAGCCCGGGGCCCGGCTGACCGACACGGCCTCGACCGCGCTGTCGTCGTAGATCGTGGGCAGCTCGTCGACCGGGGTCTCGGCCGCCTCCACCAGCGTCTCCGAGTGGGCGCCGCAGCCGTGGTCGGCGCTCACCACCCGGCCGTCGTCCGGCGCGTAGAAGTTGCCGCAGGCGCCGAAGGACTGCCGGAGCGCGCCGGCGAGCGGCAGGTAGAACCCGCAGGTGCCGCAGCGGGCGGCGGCCGGCGCGGCCATCGAGATCGGGGCGGAGGGGCCGTGGTCGCCCTCGTACCAGCGCTGGGCGGCCTCGGTGCGGCCTTCGCGGGAGAGCACCCGGGGCCGGCCCAACCCGAGTTCCCAGGCGGTCTCCTCCACGGCGGGGTCGTCGGAGAGCACGTAGCCGGGGGCCAGCCGCTCGTCGTCCGGCGGGGTGGGCAGCAGGTCGCCGGGGCCGAGGTCGCCCGGCTTGAGCCGCTCCTGCCAGGGCAGCCAGCCCGGGGCGAGCAGCGCGTCGGGGCCGGGCAGCAGGACCGTCTCGCAGATGGTGACGTGGCGGCTGCGCGGCACCCGGGTCACCGTGACGGCCCAGCGCCAGCCGCGGTAGCCGGCGAGCCGGCACTCGAAGTAGTGCGTGACGAGCCGGTCGCCCTCGGCGACGGCCTGCAGGTGGTCGCCGACGTCGGCGGGATCCACCTCGGTGATGCCGGCGCGGGCCACCTCGACGGCGGCGGCGCAGACCTGGTCGAGGCGGGCGGCACGGGCGGAGGCGGGCCTGGTCACCCGACCATTGTTCCCCATGCCCACGGTCGACCGACAGGCACTCCCCGGAGTCGTTCTCACCGGGTGGTGGGGCACACGTGGATCAGATGGGCGAGGATGGTGCACATGCCGCTGTCCTCCCGCTCCGGGCGGTCCGTCCTCGGGCGGACCGTCGGCACGGGCATCCGCGCCACCCGCCTGCTGCTCCGCGGCTCGGTCACCGGCGGACGCTGGATGACCCGCCGGGCCGGGTCGGCCCGGGCGCGCAGCGCCGGCAACGAGGTGGGCATGGTCCGCCTCTTCGACCTGCACGCCCTCTCCTGCGCCGGGGACACCCTGATCGCGATCGGCCTGGCCGGGACGATCTTCTTCGACGTGCCGCTCGGCGAGGCCCGCAACAAGGTCGCGCTCTACCTGCTCGTGACGATGGTGCCGTTCGCCATGCTCGCCCCGGTGGTCGGGCCGCTGCTCGACCACTTCCGGCACGGCCGCCGGTACGCCCTGGCGGCGACGATGCTGGGCCGGGCCTTCCTCGCCTGGTTGATCTCGGACTACATCGGCAGCTTCGGCCTTTACCCGGCCGCGTTCGGCGTGCTCGCCCTGTCCCGCGCGTACGGGGTGGCCCGCTCGGCGGCGGTGCCCCGGCTGCTGCCGGAGGGGATCGGGCTGTCCCAGGTCGGCGCCCGGGCCAGCGTCTACGGCACGGTGGCCGGGGCGCTGGTCGCCCCGATCGGGCTGGCCGCGTTCTGGTTCGGGGCGCAGTGGCCGCTCCGGGTCGCCTCGCTGATCTTCCTGGTCGGCATGGTGATCTCGCTGCGCCTGCCGCCGCGCGCCGACTCGGAGCCGCCAGAGCGGGTGCCCCAGCCGCTGCGGGCGCTGCGCCAGCGGGACGGGGAACGGCCGCTGGGCCGGGGCCGCCCGGCCGGGCGGCTGGTGATCGCCACGCTGATCGGGGCGGCGGCGCTGCGCGGGGTGTACGGCTTCCTGCTGCTCTTCCTCGCCTTCGCGATCAAGGCGGGCGACCTGACCACCGACTTCTTCGGTCGTACCCTCGGCGCCCAGGGCGCGCTGGCCCTGGTCGGCGGCGCGCTGGTCGGGGGGAGTTTCCTGGCCACCGCGGTCGGCACCCGGCTGCGCATCCACCGGCCGGCCGCGATCCAGTCCAGCGGCACGCTCATCGTGGGCGGCGTCGCGGTCCTCGCCGCGCTGAAGTTCTCGCTGCCCATGGTGGCGCTGCTCTGCCTGGTGACCTCCCTGATGAGCGGGATCGCCAAGCTCGCGGTCGACGCGTCGATCCAGGAGCGGATCCCGGAGCGGCTGCGCGCGAGCTCGTTCGCCCACTCGGAGACCGCGCTGATGCTCGCGTTCGTGGCCGGCGGCGGGCTCGGGCTCGTCCCCTTCACCGGCCGGATCGGGGTCGCGGTGGTGGCCGGCGTCGCGGCCCTGGTCGCCGCGCGGGCACTGGTGGTGGCCGGTCGGCTGCGCAACGAGCGGCTGGTCGGGCGGCCGCTCGGCGACGACGAGCTGACCGCCGAGCAGACCGGGCCGCTGAGGACCGGGAACCCGCAGGGCGAGTTCGCCGATCCCACGCCCACCTCACCGGCCCCCGGCGGTACGCCGGCCCCGGTCGACGACGACGGTCTGGCCCCGCCGGGCTACCACATCTACCGTCCCTCCTCCTCCGTCGGCGGGCCGGGCGGGACCGAGGACGAGAACCGGCGGGAGCCCCGGGGACCGATGGCGTGACCGGTCTGCTCGTGGTGACGGCCGTACCGGCCGAGGCGGCGGCCCTGCGGGCGGGCCTCACCGAGCCCACCGTCACCGTCGTCCCGGTCGGCGTGGGCCCGGCGGTCGCCGGCGCCGCCACCGCTCGGCTGCTCGCGCTGGCCGAGGCGGCCGGACGCCCGTACCGGGCGGTGGTGAGTGCCGGGATCGCCGGCGGCTTCGCCGGTCGGGTGGCGGTCGGCGGGACCGTACTGGCGACCCGCAGCGTGGCGGCGGACCTCGGCGCCGAGTCGCCGGAGGGCTTCATCCCGGTCGACGAGCTGGGCATGCCGGCGGAGCTGCTGGGCGGCGGCGTGACCGTCCCCGCCGACCCCGGGCTGCTCGCGGCGCTGCGGACGGCGCTGCCGGCGGCGACGGTCGGCGCGGTGCTCACGGTCAGCACGGTGACGGGCACGACCGCAAGCACCGCGGCGTTGGCCGAGCGGCACCCCGACGCGGTGGCCGAGGCCATGGAGGGGTACGGCGTCGCCGTCGCCGCCGCCCAGGCCGGCCTGCCGTTCGCCGAGCTCCGGACCGTGTCGAACCCGATCGGACCGCGGGACCGGGGCGCCTGGCGGATGAAGGAGGCCTTCGCGGCCCTCACCGAGGCGGCCGCCGCCCTGCGCTGACCGACCGGTCCAGCCGGAGCGCCGAAGGCCGGTGCCACTCGACCTGGAAACCGCAGGCCCGCAGGAAGGCGGCGCCGCCGAACTCGGCGACCGCGTGGACGGTGGCGACACCGACGCAGTCCATCTCGGCGCGCAGCGCCTCCACCAGCCGGCGCCCGATGCCCAGCAGGCGCCGTCCGGGGGCGACCAGGACGCCGTCGAGCACGAGCTCCCGCCGGTCGTCCAGGTCGTACCCGAGCAGCAGGTCGACGCTGCGCTCGTGCGCCCGCAGCTCGCCGACCAGCTCCCCGTCGGGCAGCTCGGCGAGGAACCGCCACGAGGTCGCGGGCAGGCCCCCGCCCGTGAAGCGCCGGACCCGGACCTCCCGCCGGACCCGTTCGCCCCGCCGCCGCCGATCCCGCTCGCCCCGATCCTGTACGTAGGTCACGGCCGGCAACGCCATCGGCCACCGCTGAGGCGGAAGGTCGTGCCAGTGCGCCCACCAGGCGCCCGGCCAGTCCCGCGGCTCGCGTACCTCTCGGGCGTCCAGGTGGGCCGGGCAGTGCCGCCCCGCGGCGTCCCGCAGTTCCTCGTGCGGCACGGCCGGCAGCGAACGGGCCTCCTCCGCAGCGGTCGAGGCGGCCGAGGAGGTCCCGGCGACGGAGATGACGACGCCGCCGCCGACCGCGTCCACGAGCCGTTCGAGGGTACGGAAGCTCGGGTCGGCCGTCCGGCCCGACTCGATCCGGGCGATCGTCGCCTGCGGCACCCCGGACCGCTCGGCGAGTTGTCGCTGGCTCAGGTCGGCCTGGCGGCGCAACGCCCGCAAAGTCACCCCGAGGTCGACCGGTGGCCTGAACTCCGTCACACCGGCATGCTCCATTCCGCCGCATCCGCCTTCAACACCCGCCGGGAGCCTGTGGAAAAGCCTGTGGGCAAGCCTGTGGAAAACGGCCGGCGCTGGGGACAACGATGGCGTGAGAACCTGCTACGAAGCTGATGACGTAGGTGACTCACCTCCACGCACCGGCTCGACCGGCTCGACCGGCTGGACCGGCTCGACCGGCTGGACCGGCTCGACCGGCTGGACCGGCTGGACCGGCTGGACCGGCAGCCGAGCTGCCTGATCCATCTACGTCATCAGCTTCGTAGCGTCTGAGATAGACGTTCCGGTCCACGCATTCGCGCGCCGGACGGCGATGCCGATGATCGGATCGGTGGCTGCCGAAGGCCGGGGATGGCCGCCGACGAGGAGCCCGGTGACAGCGGGGCGGCAGGCAGGTGACGGCGGGGCGGGCAGGCAGGTGGCGGCGGGCGAGCTCGCGGTGGCGGGGCGGGGCGGGGCGAGACGGCGGGCGGGCTCACAGCGGGACGGGCGGGCGGGAGGGCGGGAGAGGGCGGGGCTAACGTGGGGGCGTGGCGCTCTCTCTGGCGATCTCGCCCTGCCCCAACGACACGTTCGTCTTCGACGCCCTGGTGCACGGGCGGGTGCCCGGCGCCCCGCCGGTCGAGGTGACCTACGCCGACGTGGACGTCACCAACACGGCCGCCGAGCGCGGGGCGTTCGACCTGGTCAAGGTGAGTTACGCGGCGCTGCCGTGGCTGCTGGACGACTACCACCTGCTGCCCTGCGGCGGGGCGCTCGGCCGGGGCTGCGGCCCGCTCGTGCTCACCCGGGGCGACCGGACCGACCTCTCCGGCGCCACCGTGGCGGTGCCCGGCGAGCGGACCACCGCGTACCTGCTCTTCCGGCTCTGGTCGGCGGAGCGGCCGCCGGCGCGGATCGAGGTGGTGCCGTTCCACGAGATCATGCCGGGCGTCGCCGCCGGCCGGTACGACGCCGGACTGGTGATCCACGAGGCCCGGTTCACCTACCCCCGGCACGGGCTGACCGCGCTGGTCGACCTCGGCGAGTGGTGGGAGGGCGACACCGGCCTGCCGATCCCGCTCGGCGCGATCCTGGCCCGCAAGGGCACCGTCGACCCGGTCGAGGCCGCCGCCTGGATCCGCGAGTCGGTCCGCCAGGCGTGGGCCGACCCGGAGGCCAGCCGGGAGTACGTGCTCTCCCACGCGCAGGAGATGGAGCCCGACGTGGTGGACCAGCACATCGGCCTCTACGTCAACGAGTTCACCGCCGACCTGGGGAAGGCCGGCTTCGCCGCCGTCGAGGCGCTGCTGGGCCGGGCCGCCGACGCCGGGCTCGTCCCTCAGACCTCCAGCTCGCGGGCCACCGCGTGGACCAGCTGAGCGACCTTCTGCGCGGTCTTCCGGTCCGGGAAGCGGCCCCGGCGCAGGTCCGGCTGGACCTTCGCCTCCAGCACCTTGATCATGTCCTCGACCAGGCCGTGCAGCTCCTCGGCCGGCCGGCGGCGCAGCTCCGCCACGGACGGCGGCGCCTCCAGCAGCTTGACCCCCATCGCCTGGGCGCCCCGGCGGCTGTCGACCACGCTGAAGTCGACCCGCTGACCACCCTTCAGGTCGCTGACGCCCGCCGGTAGCGCGCCCTTGGGCAGGAACACGTCGCCACCCTCGTCACTGGTGACGAACCCGTATCCCTTGGCCGCGTCATACCACTTCACTCGACCCGTCGGCACCTGAGAACCCCTGCTTCGCTCGAGACGTCTACTGCTCCCAGGCTAGCCCGATGATCCGGTCCAGCGCCGCCGGGAATCCGGTGAGATCGTCCAGCACCAGGTACGCACCGGTGGCCGACAACTCCGCCGGCGAGCAGGGACCGGTCGCCACTCCCACGCCCGGGATGCCCGCCGCCTGCGCCGCCGCCATGTCCGCCACGTGATCCCCGACATAGAGGGTGGCCCCGTGCTCCCGCAGCGCGGTCGCCTTCTCCGCCGCGAACAGGTCCCCGGCCAGCTCGTCGACCGCCAGGCCGAGGTGGTCCAGGTGCAGCTTCGCCAGCCGGCCGATCTTCGAGGTCACCACCATGACCCGGCCGCCGCGCGCGTGCACGGCGTCGATCGCCGCCTCCGCACCGGGCATCGGCAGGGTCGGCGTGATCGCGTACGCCGGGTACAGCTCCCGGTACGCGGTCACCGCCTCCTCCACCCGCTCCGGCGGGAACCACCGGCCGATCTCGGTACGCAGCGGCGGGCCCAGCCGGGACACCGCCGCGTCGGCGTCCACGTACACGCCGGTCTGCGCGGTCAGGGCCCGGTAGGCCGCCGCGATCCCGGGACGCGAGTCGACCAGGGTCATGTCGAGGTCGAATCCGACCATCAGAGCAGGCATGCCGAGAACGTACCCGCCCAACCCGGCCGAGCCGGACGTCCGAGGGGCGGGACGGCCCCCCGCCGGGCTAGCGTGGAACGACGATGACCACCTCACTCGCCGACCAGTTGCGGACCCTCCCCGACGAGTCCCTCGCCGCCCTGCTCCAACTGCGGCCGGACCTCGTCGTGCCGGTGCCGGCCGACATCTCCGCCCTGGCCATCCGCGCCCAGTCCCGGGTCTCCGTGGCCCGCGCCCTCGACGGGCTGGACCAGTTCACCCTCCAGATCCTCGACGCCGCCCGGCTCACCCGCGACCCCGAGTCCGGGAGCACCGCCACCGACGCGATCCTGGCGATGGCCACCGCCGGCCCGCACCTGACCGCCCCGACGGCCGTCCGCGCCGCGGTGAACCGGCTCCGCGCGCTCTTCCTGCTGTACGGCCCCGAACACGACCTGCGCGTGGTGGGCGGCGTCGACGAGGTGGCCCCGTACCCGGCCGGGTTGGGCCGACCGGCCGCGGAGCTGGACCCGCGCGCGGCGGCCCTCTGCGCGGACCCGGCGAAGCTGCGCCGGACACTGCTGGCCGCACCCCCCTCCGCGCGGGCGATCCTGGACCGGCTCGCGGCCGGCCCGCCGGTGGGCAGCGTGCCCCCGGGCGCGCTGCAGGCCCCCGCCGTCGGCGCCGAGGACAGCCTGCCCCCGGACGCCACCAACGGCGGCGCACCGACCGGCTCCCCGATCCGCTGGCTGGTCGACCACCGGCTGCTCGTGCGAATCTCGGGCGGCAAGGACGGCGGCACCGTCGAACTTCCCCGCGAGGTGGGCCTGCTGCTGCGCCGGGACAGCGGCCCGCTCGGCCCGCTGCGCACCAGCCCGCCCGTGGTGTCCAGCCCGCCGCGTGAGCCGAAGGCCGTCGACTCCGCCGGAGCCGGGCAGACCATGGAGGTGGTCCGACACACCGAGGGGCTGCTGGAGGCGCTCGCCGCCGAGCCGGCCCCGGTGCTCCGCTCCGGCGGCGTCGGCGTCCGCGACCTGCGCCGGCTGGCCCGGGGACTCGGCCTGGACGACGCGACCACCGCGCTGCTCTTCGAGGTGGCGTACGCGGCCGGGCTGCTCGGGGAACTGGACCTGACCGGCAGCGCCACCACCCGGTACGGCGGCGACCAGCAGGTCCTGCCCACCGGCGGGTACGAGGTGTGGCGGGCCAGTTCGCTCGCGCAGCGCTGGGAGCAGCTGGCCCGGGCCTGGCTGACCATGACCCGTCAGGTGGGCCTGGTGGGCCAGCGGGACGACCGGGACCGCCCGATCTCGGTGCTCTCCGCCGAGGCGGAACGGGCCGGCGCCCCGGCCGCCCGCCGGGCCGTGCTGGGGGTGCTGGCCGACCTGGAACCGGCGACCGCGCCCACCCCCGACGAGATGCTGGAGGTGCTGGACTGGCGGGCGCCGCGGCGCAGCCGGGGCCGGGAGACCGCGCACCGGGAGGTGCTGGCCGAGGCGGCCCAGCTCGGCGTGACCGGGCTCGGCGCGCTCACCTCGTACGGGCGGCTGCTGCTGTCCGACGTGACCGAGGCCGACGGGCGGGGCGCGGACGACCCGCTCGGGCTGCGCTCCGAGGCCGAGTCGGGCGAGCCGTCGACCGCGGTCCGCGCGCTGGACGCCCTGCTCCCCGCCCCGGTCGACCACTTCCTGGTGCAGGCCGACCTGACCGTGGTGGTGCCCGGCCCGCCGGACCCGGCGCTCGCCGCCGAACTGGAGGTGGTGGCCGAGCACGAGTCGGCGGGCGGGGCGAGCGTGCACCGGGTCACCACGGCCAGCGTCCGGCGGGCCCTGGACGCCGGCTACTCGGCCGACGACCTGCACAAGCTGTTCCGCCGCCGGTCGCGTACCCCGATCCCCCAGGGCCTGACCTACCTGGTGGACGACGTGGCGCGCAAGCACGGCGGGCTGCGGGTCGGCTCCGCCGGCGGCTACGTGCGCAGCGACGACGAGGCGCTGCTCACCGAGGTGCTGGCCGATCGGCGGTTGGAGCCGCTGGCGTTCCGCCGGCTGGCGCCGACGGTGCTCTCCACCCCGTACCAGGTGGGGCGGATGCTGATCGCGCTGCGCGACGCCGGCTACGCGCCGGTGCCGGAGGACGCCAGCGGCGCGGCGGTGCTGGCCCGGCCGAAGACCCGGCGGGCGCCGGCCCGGGTGCTGGTGTCGACCCGCGCCCTCGACCCGCTGGCGGCGCCGAAGCTGGCGCTGCCCCGGCTGCGCGGCGTGGTGGAGCAGATCCGGCGCGGCGAGGCGGCGGCGCGGGCGGCCCGGCGGGCCCCGGCGGTGGTCCGCGGCGCCGCGGCGCGCACCGGGCCGGCGCCCGCGCCCGGGCACAGCGAGGCCCTCGCGGTGCTCCAGCAGGCGGTCCGCGACAGGGCGCTGGTCTGGGTCGGGTACGTCGACGCGCACGGGGCGACCGCGTCCCGGCTGGTCCGGCCGGTGTCGATGGGGGCGGGTTACCTGCGCGCCGAGGACGAGCGGACGGAGATGCTGCACACCTTCGCGCTGCACCGGATCACCGCGGCGGTGCTGGAGGACTGAACCGCCGGGTCAGCGCCCGTTGCGCCGGACCGTGCCGATCACCGAGACGGCCAGCAGCAGCGCGAACCCGGCGCCGGCCGACTCGCCGACCGAGTCCACGAAGCCCTGCCGCTGCACCAGCAGCCCGAAGAGGAACCAGCCGACCAGGCCGACGGCGGCCGCCGCGTAGCCGACCAGGGCGGCCGTGGAGACCTCGGGGGCCGGTGTCCGATCTCCTTCGGGGATCGCGTCGTGGTCGACCGTCATCTCCCACCCCCGTCCGGTCCGGACCTGACCTGACCTCCAGCGTGTCACCCGGCGGACGGCGGTGACAGGGGACAAAACCCCGATCCGGTCGGCCCGGTCACGCCTCGGGCCGACCTCAGGTGCCGGGGCGGCGGCCGAGGACGACCACCCGGGTGCCGATAGAGCCCAGTTCCCAGAGCCGGACCGCGTCGGCGTGCAGCAGGTTCACGCAGCCGTGCGAGCCGATCGCCCCGTTGTGCAGGTACGTCGTGGTCTCGTGGAAGCCGATCCCGCCGTTGAACTGCTGCCAGTACGGCAGCCACACCTCGTACGGGTTGGACCACTCGCGCAGGTTCCGCCCGCCGACGTGGTAGGTGCCGGCCGGGGTCGCGTACCCGGCCATGCCGGTGCGGGTGACGGTGGGGCCGAGCATCACCTTGCCGCCCCGCATCGCCCAGACCGTCTGCCGGGTCAGGTCGACGCAGAAGGTAGCCCGGAGCCGGCCCGGCAGCGGCGTACGTCGGTGGTGGCGAGCCGCCGCGCCACGTCGTACGTGGTGGGGCCGGCGCGGCCCTCGGCCGGGCTGATTCCGTACCGGCGCTGGAACCGCTTGATCGCGGCGCAGTCGGCGGCGGACTGCTTCCCGTCCACGGTCAGCTTCCCGAACCCGCCCAGCCGGGCCAGGTACGTCTCCACGTCCCGCTGCCGGTCCCCCTGCGGGCAGCCGGTGAAGCCCGAGCTGCTCGGCTTCGGCGTGGCGCTCGGCTTCGCCGTCCGGCTCGGCTTCGGCGTGGTCGTCCGGCTCGGCTGCGGAGTCGGACGACCGGTGGTCGGGTCCGGCGCGGGCGTCGCGCTCGCCCCCGATGCCCGTTCCGTCAGGCCGACGGGGGCCGGCGCGGCGGCGCCGGATCCGTCACCCTGCGGATCGAGCGCGCACGCACCGACGCCGACCAGCAGGACCGCTCCCAGGGCGACGACCCGAGCGACAAACCGGACACGCAGCATGGGCCCTCCCCTGGACAGTTGTCCCGCTTGCTAGACGTACGGGAAGACCGTCACGTTGCCTGTCGCGCGTGACTTTTTCCGGTCACCCTTCCGCGTGCAACACTGGATGGTCCGCCTTCGGCAGGTCAGCCGGCCGACGGGCGCGGAAATCCGGCAAGGGAGAGGACGCTGGCGTGAGCGGTGGACCACTGATCGTGCAGTCGGACAAGACTCTGCTGCTGGAGATCGACCACCCGGACGCGCAGGCCTGTCGGATGGCGATCGCGCCGTTCGCCGAGCTGGAGCGCTCCCCCGAGCACGTGCACACCTACCGGCTGACGCCGCTGGGGCTGTGGAACGCCCGGGCCGCGGGCCACGACGCCGAGGGCGTGGTGGACACGCTGATCAAGTACTCCCGCTACCCGGTGCCGCACGGGCTGCTGGTCGACGTGGCCGAGACGATGGACCGGTACGGCCGGCTCCAGCTCGCCAACGACCCGGCGCACGGCCTGGTGCTGCGCGCCCTGGACCGGCTGGTGCTGGTCGAGGTGGCGAAGAGCAAGAAGCTCGCCGGCATGCTCGGCGACCGGATCGACGACGACACGATCCAGGTGCACCCGTCTGAGCGGGGCCGACTCAAGCAGGCGCTGCTGAAGCTGGGCTGGCCGGCGGAGGACCTGGCCGGGTACGTCGACGGCGAGGCGCACCCGATCGAGCTGGCCGAGGCCGGCAAGGACGGGCGCAAGCCGTGGACGCTGCGGTCGTACCAGCGGGAGGCCGTGGAGGCGTTCTGGGCCGGCGGGTCGGGCGTGGTGGTGCTGCCCTGCGGCGCGGGCAAGACGCTGGTCGGGGCGGCGGCGATGGCCGAGGCGAAGGCGACCACGCTGATCCTGGTGACCAACACGGTCGCCGGCCGGCAGTGGAAGCGCGAGCTGGTCGCGCGCACCTCGCTGACCGAGGACGAGATCGGCGAGTACTCGGGCGAGCGCAAGGAGATCCGCCCGGTCACCATCGCCACGTACCAGGTGCTCACCTCGCGGAAAAAGGGCGCCTTCACCCACCTGGACCTGTTCGGCGCCCGCGACTGGGGCCTGGTCATCTACGACGAGGTGCACCTGCTGCCCGCGCCGATCTTCCGGTTCACCGCGGACCTCCAGGCCCGCCGCCGGCTAGGCCTGACGGCGACGCTGGTCCGCGAGGACGGCCGGGAGGGCGACGTGTTCAGCCTGATCGGCCCGAAGCGGTACGACGCGCCGTGGAAGGACATCGAGTCGCAGGGCTGGATCGCCCCGGCCGAGTGCACCGAGGTACGGGTCACGCTGACCGACGCCGAGCGGATGACGTACGCGACGGCGGAGGCCGAGGAGCGGTACCGGATGGCGGCGACCGCCCGCACCAAGCTGCCGGTGGTGAAGGCCCTGGTGGACCGGCACAAGGGCGACCAGACGCTGGTGATCGGCGCGTACATCGACCAGCTGCACCAGCTCGGCGAGTACCTGGACGCCCCGATCGTGCAGGGCTCGACCACCAACAAGGAGCGGGAGCGGCTCTTCGACGCATTCCGCTCCGGCGAGCTGCGCACGCTCGTCATCTCCAAGGTGGGTAACTTCTCCATCGACCTGCCCGAGGCGGCGGTGGCGATCCAGGTGTCGGGCACGTTCGGCTCCCGGCAGGAGGAGGCGCAGCGCCTCGGCCGGGTCCTCCGGCCGAAGTCCGACGGCCGGCAGGCGCACTTCTACACCGTGGTCTCCCGGGACACCATCGACACCGAGTACGCCGCCCACCGACAGCGGTTCCTCGCCGAGCAGGGGTACGCCTACACCATCGTGGACGCCGACGACGTCCTGGGGCCGAAGCTCCCGACCGTCGACTGACCGTACCCGTCAGGCGATGCGGGGCCTCCCGAGGAGGCTCACGGCGTCGCCTGCTCCTTCATGTCGGCGATGACCTCGCGAAGCAGTTCCTCAAGCCCCTGCAAAGCTTCGATCTGGGAAGGCGCGAGCCAGGAGAGGGACGGGAACTCGGCGCAGGTGGCGACGAATTCGTGATCCTCGGCCGACCAGGTGACCCGGTAGGTGTAGCGCGTGGTGTCGGGACGGGCGTCGGGCTGCATCACACGGCCTCCTCAGCGGCTCGTCCCGAAGGCGCCTTGAACATAGTCTGGGCCGTCGTCATACCACGACACAAGGAGATCAACGAACTCACCGCGCGGGGTATCCTGCGCAGCCTGGGCTTGAGGTGAAGGGGGCGCTCGTCGATGAAGTACACGGTCAGATGCGCACGCTCGGGCGCCTGGTGGGCGATCACCGTGCCGGAGATCAAGGGCGTGTTCTCTCAGGCTCGTCGTCTCGACCAGGTCGAAGGAATGGCACGTGAAGCCATCGCCCTCATGCTCGACGTCGACCCGCACAGCTTCGATGTCGACGTGCAGCCCGACCTGCCGGAAGAGGTGACCCGCGCCCGCAAGGCCCGGAGCGCCCTGCGCAAGGCCGAGGAGTCCGCCGACGAGGCGACGGTCACTGCCGCACGCGCACTACTCGCGAAGGGCTACACGGTCCGCGACGCGGGCGCGCTTCTTGGTATCTCCCCGCAGCGCGTGTCGCAGCTGGCACCGAAGAGGGGTGCGGCCGGCGGTGCCGGCAAGACCAGTAAGGGCGGGAGGGCCGCGCTCAAGCAGGACCGGGAAATCGCCGCTGCTTGATCCGGTCTCCCGGCACCACGACCCTGTTTGACGCCTCTCTCGGCCCGAAGCTCCGGAGCGTGGACTGACGCGCGGCCCGGCGCAGGTGTCTGTCGGGCGCGCTTTGGAGCTGATGTCGTAAACGAATCAGCCGGCCGCGCGTCCGCTGCCGACTCAGCGGCTCAGGACGGTCTCCCGCTCCATGTACGACAGCTTCTGGGGATTACGCACGGCGTAGAGTCCGGTGATGAGGCCGTCGTCGATGCGCACGGCCAGGACAGTGTCGAGCTCTCCGTCGAGCCGGAGGATCAGCGCCGGGTAGCCGTTGACCTGCGCCGGCCGCAGCGAGGAGATGTCGGCGACCCGGCCCCAGCCGCCGGCCAGCAGGCGTGCGACCTTGTCGCCCCCCACGATGGGCCGCAGGACGGCCTGCTTGACTCCACCACCGTCGCCGAGAAGGACGACGTCCGGTGCGAGGATGTCGAGCAGGCTCTGCAGATCGCCGGTTTCGACCGCCGACTGGAACGCATCGAGCGCGTCCCGCGTCTCGGCCGCCGAGACGACCCGGCGCGGCCGGCGCGCCGCGACGTGTGCCCGTGCCCGGTGTGCGATCTGACGGACCGCGGCCGGGCTCTTGTCGACGGCTTCGGCGATCTCGTCGTACCCGACGTCGAACACCTCGCGCAGCACGAACACCGCCCGTTCGGTCGGCGCGAGCGTCTCCAGCACCAGCAGCATCGCCATCGAGACGCTGTCGGCCAACGCGACGTCCTCGGCCACGTCGGGCGCGGTGAGCAGCGGCTCGGGCAGCCAGGAGCCGACGTAGGACTCTCTGCGGCGGCCGAGCGTACGCAGCCGGCCGAGTGCCTGGCGGGTGGTGATCCGGACAAGGTAGGCGCGGTGGTCCCGCACCGTGCCGAGATCGACGCCCGACCACCGCAACCACGTCTCCTGCAGGATGTCCTCCGCATCGGCGGCCGAGCCGAGCATCTCGTACGCGACGGTGAACAGCAGGTTGCGGTGGGCGAGGAACGCCTCGGTTGCGGGATCCGCGCGGTCGTCACGGCCGATGCCCCGGTCTCGATCGTCGGCTGCGGTCCGCGGCGTGCCCACCATGGGTGACTCCCGTTCGCTCTCGACTGTGTCGTCCACCAGATGCCGGATCCCGCCGTCGTGTGACACCTCCGGGCTGTGGCGGCCGTCACCTGGCCGCGCCGTCACAGGGCTCCGATCGCCGGCATCTCGTGTTCGTCCACCGAACACCACGAGTGAAGGACGGAACCATGGACGCCCGATTCAACATGTTCGACAACGAGATCGCCACGAAGTTCTTCAAGCGGTTCGCCAACGCCGGCATGGTGATCCAGCAGTCGCCGCTGCCGAAGTCCACGCAGGAGCTGGTGTCGCTGCGGGCCAGCCAGATCAACGGCTGCGGTTGGTGCATCGACATGCACACCAAGGAGGCCGCAGCCGCCGGCGAGACCGCGGTCCGGCTCCACCTGGTCGCCGCTTGGCGCGAGTCCAGCGTCTTCACTGAGGCCGAGCGGGCCGCGCTGGCGCTCGCCGAAGAGGGCACCCGGCTCGCCGACGCCCACCAGGGCGTGTCCGACGAGACCTGGGCGCAGGTAAGCAAGCACTACGACGACGACCAGATCGCCGCGCTGGTTTCCCTGGTCGCCCTGATCAACGCAGCCAACCGGCTCGCCGTGATCGTGCACCAGCAGGGAGGTTCCTACCAGCCCGGCATGTTCGCCGCCGCGTTCGACTGACGCGCAGACGAATCCGGCCCGGCCCAGGATCATCCGATCCTGGGCCGGGCGCTTACCTTGGTGACCTTCAACCAACCTCTCTTCACCGCGGACCTCCAGGCCCGCCGCCGGCTCGGCCTGACCGCGACTTCGATGCGGAGGGTGACGTGTTCAGCCTGATCGGCCCCAAGCGGTACGACGCGCCGTGGAAGGACATCGAGTCGCAGGGCTGGATCGCCCCGGCCGAGTGCACCGAGGTACGGGTCACCCTGACCGACGCCGAGCGGATGACGTACGCGACGGCGGAGGCCGAGGAGCGGTACCGGATGGCGGCGACCGCCCGCGCGGGGCAGGACGACGAAGCCCGGCTCGGTGCGTTTGACGATCTGGACAGTCAGGTGCAGGAC
>NZ_JBHSBP010000104.1:0-180524 GCF_042650725.1 Micromonospora sp. GCM10011541 | reverse complement strand
CGCACGCGACACCGGCCTGCGCTGCTGGGCCTTCACCGGCCCCACCCCCAACCCCCTCGCCGACGTCTGCGAGGAGACCCTCGCCATCGACTCGCCGGAGAGCCAGGTGGTGCAGGAGCTGCACCTGGTCGCCACGCACGTGCTCTGCGAGTACGTCGAGCGCGTGCTGCCGGCGGCGCTCGCGGCCCGGGCGCAGCCGGTGTCGGCCGCACCCGCCCGACCCACCCCGGTGCGCACCGGCGTGGAGGTGGTGCTCGCTGACGAGGCCCCGGAGGCCGAGGCCCGAGGAGGAGGTCGAGCGTGACGGGACCCGTGGTGGTGATCGGTGACACCCTGCTGGACCGGGACGTCGAGGGAGTGGTGAACCGGCTCTGCCCGGACTCCCCGGTGCCGGTGCTCGACGAGACCACGTACGTCGACCGGCCCGGCGGCGCCGGCCTCGCCGCGGTCTTCGCCGCCGCCCAGGGCGCGGAGGTGGCGCTGGTCACCGCAATCGCCGACGACGCGGGCGGGGCCCGGCTCAGCACGCTGCTGGCCGGCGCGGGCGTGCAGCTGTACCCGCTCCCGCTGGCCGGGGCCACCCCGGAGAAGATCCGGTTGCGGGTCCGGGGCCGGGTGCTGCTGCGGCACGACCGGGGCGGGGCGTCCGGCGAGCCGGGCGAGCCGAGCGAGGCGGTGCTGCGGCTGATCGGCCGGGCGTCCGCGGTGCTGGTCAGCGACTACGGCCGGGGAGTGGCCGGGCAGCCGGCGCTGCGGGCCGCGCTCGCCGCCACCCGGGCGCCGGTGGTCTGGGACCCGCACCCGCGGGGGCCGGCCGCGGTGCCGGGGGTACGCCTGGTCACTCCGAACGAGCCCGAGGCGCGCGAGCTGGCGAAGGCGTCCCCGGGCGCGTCCCGGCTGGTGACCGCCTCCCGGGGCGCGCAGGCGCTACGCGACCGGTGGCGGGCCGGTGCGGTGGCGGTGACCCTCGGCGGCGACGGTGCGCTGCTCTGCCACGCGGGCAGCACCCCGCTGGTGGTGCCCGCGCCGGCGAGCGCCGAGGGGGACACCTGCGGGGCGGGGGACCGGTTCGCGGCCGCGGCGACCCTCGCCCTGGCCCGGGGCGCCCTGGTTTCCGAGGCGGTGCAGGCGGCGGTCGCCGAGGCGTCCGCGTACGTGGCGGCCGGGGGCGTGGCCGCCGCGTTGCCGGGACCGGTCCGCACCGGGCCCGACCGGCCACCGCTCGACGCGGGTCGGGCCGTGGCGGGCGGCGGCAGGGACCGGATCGGTCCGGCCGCGGCCGGCGCGGTGATCGCCGAGGTACGCGCGGCCGGCGGCACGGTGGTGGCCACCGGGGGCTGCTTCGACCTGCTCCACGCCGGGCACGTGGCCACCCTCGAGGCGGCCCGCCAGCTCGGTGACTGCCTGGTGGTCTGCCTCAACTCCGACCGCAGTGTCGCCGGCCTGAAGGGGCCCGACCGTCCGGTGGTGCCGCAGGGCGACCGCAGCCGGCTGCTCGCCGCGTTGAGCTGTGTCGACGCCGTGCTGATCTTCGACGAACCGACCCCGCACGCGGCCCTGTCCTGGCTCCGCCCGGACGTCTGGGTGAAGGGCGGCGACTACGCGACCGGCGGTGGCGAGGAGAGCCTGCCGGAGGCGGAGATCCTGCGGCGCTGGGGTGGGCAGACCGTGGTGGTGCCGTACCTGGACGGCCGGTCCACCACCGACATGATCGCCGCGGCCCGCGCCGGTCGCCGAGGGACACCCGGCGGGTCGACCGTGGCCCGGCCCGACGGGACGGCCGTCCGGTCGACGGCGGAGGGAGCACGATGAGTGGCAGTTCCCCCGGGGCGGGCCCCACCGTCCTGGTCACCGGCGGCGCCAGCGGTCTCGGCGCCGCCGTGGTCACCGCGGTCGCCCGGGCCGGCGGTCGGCCCCTGGTGCTGGACCGGCAGCGGCCCGGGGACGGGGTGCCCTGGGTCGAGTGCGACCTGGCCGACACCCGGGCCGCCGAGGCGGCGACCCGCGAGCTGGCCGAGCGCTCCGGCGGCTTGGACGCCGTGGTCACCGCGGCCGGCATGGACGTCCCGGGCAAGCTGGCCGACGTGCCCGGCGAAGCCTGGGAACGGATCGTGGCGGTGGACCTGCTCGCCACCGCGGCGGTGATCCGCGCCGCGCTGCCGTTCCTGGAGGCCTCCCGCGGCAGCATCGTCACCGTCGCCTCCACCCTCGGGGTGAAGGCGGTCAGCGACGCGACCGCGTACTGCGCCGCGAAGTTCGGGGTGGTGGGCTTCACCCGGGCCCTGGCGGCGGAACTCGCCGGGTCGGTCGGAGTCACCCTGCTGATCCCCGGCGGCATGCGCACGGCGTTCTTCGACGAGCGGGACGCGCAGTACCGGCCCGGCCCGGACGCCGCGCTCAACGAGCCGGCCGACACCGCCGCCGCGGTCATGTTCGCGCTCTCCCAACCGCCCGGATGCGCGGTACGGGAGATGGTGGTCTGCGCCGAGCAGGAGTCGTCGTACCCGTGATCCTGGTGCTCCGGGCGCTCGGGGTCGGCGACCTGGCGGCCGCCGTCCCGGCGCTGCGCGGGCTGCGGGCCGGATTCCCCGACCGGGAGCTGGTGCTGGCCGCCCCGGCCTGGCTGGCGCCGCTCGCCGACCTGGTCGGCGGGATCGACCGGGTGCTGCCCACCGACGGGCTGGGCCCACCGGCCCGGCCGGCGCCGCCGCCCGAGGCGGCGGTCAACCTGCACGGCCGGGGCCCGCAGTCGCACCGGCTGCTCGCCGCCGCCCGGCCGGGCCGGCTGCTCGCCTTCGCCAACGCCGAGGCCGGACACGCCGACGGTCCGGAGTGGGACGACGACGAGCACGAGGTCCGCCGGTGGTGCCGCCTGCTGCACTGGTACGGCCTGCCGGCGGACCCCGCCGACCTGGCGCTGCTGCCGCCGCCCGCGGCGGCGGTCCCGGCCGGCGCCACCGTGCTGCACCCGGGCTCGAAGATCCACGCCAAGCGCTGGCCGGCCGAGCGGTTCGCCGCGCTCGCCCGGGCGCTGGCCGACCGGGGTCACCGGGTGGTGCTGACCGGTTCGGCCGACGAGCGGGACGTGGCCCACCGGGTGGCCGGCGCCGCCGGGCTGACCCCGGAGGTGGTGCTCGCCGGGCGGACCGGGCTGGCCGAGCTGGCCGCCCTGGTGGCCGCCGCCCGGCTGGTGGTCAGCGGGGACACCGGGGTCGCGCACCTGGCCACCGGGTACGGCACCGCCTCGGTGGTGCTGTTCGGACCGGTCCCGCCGGCCCGCTGGGGGCCGCCGCCGGACCGCCCCCGGCACCGGGTGCTCGACGCGGGGGACCGGGCGCGGATCGACCGCGATTGGAGCCGGCCCGGCGGGGTAGGAACGCATCCGACGTTGGCGGCCATCTCGGTCGAGGAGGTGCTGGCCGCCGTGGACGAGGCGGAACGGGCGGTGCGGGTGTCCGGTGCGGTTGCGGCGTAGTGATCCGGGCCGGCCGGGGTACGGGCGCCGGCGGCGCGGCAAGGGCTGGCTCTTCCTCGACCCGGCCGGCGAGCCGGTCCGCGACCCCGACGAGCTGGCCCGGCTGCGCGAGCTGGTGGTCCCCCCGGCCTGGCAGGACGTCTGGATCTCGCCGTACCCGGACGGGCACATCCAGGCCACCGGCGTCGACGCGGCCGGGCGCAAGCAGTACCTCTACCACCCGATGTGGCGCCAGAAGCGGGACGAGGCGAAGTTCGACCACGTGCTGGAGGTGGCGCGCCGGCTGCCCGACCTGCGCGACCGGGTCGACCACGACCTGGCGTCGCGCGGGCTGCGGCGCGAGCGGGTGCTCGCCACCGTGGCCCGGCTGCTCGACATGGGCATGTTCCGGGTGGGCAGCGACCAGTACGCGACCGGCGACGACCCGACCTTCGGCGTGTCCACCCTGCGCCCCGAACACGCCCGGTCCCGGCGGGGGTGCGTGGTCTTCGAGTTCCCGGCCAAGGGCGGCATCGACCAGGTGCGCCGGATCGAGGACCCGGAGCTGTGCCGGGTGCTGACCAACCTGCGCCGGCGACGGCGGGCGGAGGAACGGCTCTTCGGCTACTGGGACGGCCGGAGCTGGCGCGACGTGCGCAGCGACGAGGTCAACGACTACCTCCGCGACGCCAGCGGCGGGGAGATGACCGCGAAGGACTTCCGTACCTGGCACGCGACGGTGCTGGCGGCGACGGAGCTGGCCACGGCCGGCCGGCAGCGTTCGGCGACCGCCCGGAAGCGGGCCGTCGCGGCGGTGATGCGTTCCGTCGCCGACCTGCTGGGCAACACCCCGACCGTGGCCCGTACGTCCTACGTGGACCCGCGCGTGGTGGACCTGTACCACGACGGGGTGGTGGCGCCGGTCGAGCCCGAGATGCCGCGCGGCGACGTGGAGAAGCTGGTGCTGGCGCTGCTGGAGGAGGCCTGACCGACCCCGTCGTCAGTCCTGGGGGGAAGTACGACGGGGCCGGAGTCGGCCGGTCCGGTGGCCCTGCCGGTGCGAGCGGGAGCCCTCGGCACCGGGCGGTCGCCCGCGACGGACCGTCGCGGGCGCCTCGCCCCGGCCCCCCGTTACCAGTGGGCCGTGCCGGTCTCCCGGCTGACGGCCCGCTATCAGTATTTCCGCCCGGGGTTGACGATGGACGCCGCGATGTTGACGATCCGTGCCGAGGTCGCGGCCCGTGCCGTCAGTCGTTGAGCACGCGGGAGAGCCGGTCCCGGAAGCGGCGCTCCGAGTCGCTGACCACGTCGCCGCCGAGGCCCAGCAGGCCGCCGCTGGGCGCCGCGGTCACCACCTGCTCGGCGATCTCCACCAGCCAGTGCTTGTACGCCCCGGCCTGACCCTCGTCCACCCGGGCGGCCAGCAGGGCCGCCGCCTGGCCGGCCCGGGCCAGCACGTCGTCGATCATCGCCTGCGGGTCGGTCGGCTCGATGACCGGCAGTTCCTCGCCGGCCTCCGGGTCGCCCACCCGGGCGACGATCTCGCCGGCGACCGCGGCCACCAGCGGGCTGGCCGACTCGCGCCCGGCGGCGATGCCCTCCAGCCCGGCCGCGTTCTCGGCCATGGTGCGCTTGGTGCCGTCCGACTCGGCCGCGCTCGCCGCGGTCAGCACCGACTGCGGCAGGCCGACCAGCAGCCCCCACTCCTCGTCGGAGAATCCGAACCCGGTGTACGCCGGCTGCTCGATCACGAGTAAGCCCCTCTCGCCCTGGTCATCGTCGTCAGTGGTGCCGGGCGCCATGCCGGCGCCCGGGTCAGGCTAGTGCAGCGTCAGCAGGCCCTGTTCGGACACCACGCGCACGGACAACGTCTTGTACCCCACTTCGTCGAAGAGCACCGTCATCCGGTCCTCCTCGTAGCTGAGCACCAGACCGGCGCCCCACTCCGGGTGCCGGACCTGGCTGTGCACCGGGAACGGCCCGCTCGCCCCGTCGTCGGCGACGCTGGTGCCGGCGTGGCAGTTGTCGCAGTGCCCGCAGACCTTGCTCATCTGCTCGCCGAAGTACGCCAGCAGCGCCTGCCCCCGGCACCCGGTGGTCTCGGCGAAGGCCCGCATCATGTCGGTACGCGACCGGGTGACCGTCTGCTGCCGTTCCGCCTCGGCCAGCGCAGCCGCCGCGGCGTCGACCGGCTTCGGGGCGTAACGCGGCGCGCCGAGCCGCTGCCGGGCACGCGGCTCCACGGCCCCGACCTGCTCCAGCAGGGAGAGGTACTGGCCGAGCTTGCGCGGGCCCAGGCCGGTCAGCTCGCGCAGCTCCTTCTTGGTCCGGGCCTGCTTGCGCAGCACCGCGGCGAGGTCCCGCAGCTCGATGGAGTCCGGCAGGCCGCCGCTGAAGTAGCGCTGCAGCCCGACGTCCTCGGCGCGCCAGAGCAGCAGCGCCCGGCCCGGCTCACCGTCCCGGCCGGCGCGGCCGATCTCCTGGAAGTAGCTGTCCGGGGAGTCGGGCAGCGCCATGTGCACCACCCAGGCGATGTTCGGCTTGTCGATGCCCATGCCGAAGGCGGACGTCGCCACCATGATCGGCACCTGGTCGGCGAGGAACGCCTCGTGCAGCTCGTTGCGGGCGGTGGTGGGCATCCCACCGTGGTAGTACTGCGCCGGGAACCCGGCGTCGGTGAGCCGCTGGGCCAGTTCCTCGGCCGCCCGCCGGGTGGGCACGTAGCTGATGCCCGGGCGCTTGTCGTCGCTGAGCAGCGCGACCAGCCGCCGCCAGCGGTAGTCGTCGGTGGGGCAGTGCGCCACCTCGAGGAAGAGGTTGGGCCGGTCCAGCCCGGAGACCACCACCTCGGGGTCGCGCAGCCGCAGCCGGGCGATGATGTCGTCGCGTACCGGCGGGGAGGCGGTGGCGGTGAGCGCGACCACCGGCGGTCGGCCGAGGCCGTCGATCAGGTGACCCAGCGCCAGGTAGTCGGGGCGGAAGTCGTGTCCCCAGGCCGAGATGCAGTGCGCCTCGTCGACCGCCACGAGCGCCGGGTTCAGCGACCGGACCTCGGCCATCCGGTCCGGGTCGCTGAGCGCCTCCGGGGTGATGAAGAGGAACTCGGCGCGCCCCTCCCGGACCTCGGCGATCGCCTCGGCCTGCTGGGCCGCGCTCTCGTCCGAGCTGATCCGGACGGCGCGCAGCTCGGGGCGCTGCCGCTCGTTGAGCGCCGCGATCTGGTCCTGCTGGAGGGCCAGCAGCGGGGAGACGACCACGGTGGGTCCGGGGATCAGGCTGGCCGGGATCTGGTAGATAGCCGACTTGCCGGCGCCGGTCGGCAGGACCACCAGGGCGTCGCGTCGCTTCATCACCGCGCGCATCGCGGCCAGTTGGTTGGGCCGGAGCGTGGTCCAGCCGAAGAGGCTCCGCGCCGCGCGGCGCAACGTCGTCGAGTGCGGGGTCAGCTTCATCGGTGGCCGGAGGTACCCGGGCGGGCAGCGGGCGAAACCGGACCGTGCCGGCGCGGCGGCCCGTCCGCCGTCCTCCGGGCGTTGACGGCGCGCCGCGGCTCGTTCATCATGAACATGCGTTCATGAACGAGCGATCATAAAGGGGGAAGCATGGAGACCGTCGTCAACACCGGACAGGCGGAGGCGTGGAACGGCTACGAGGGCCGGCACTGGGCCGAACACCAGGCCCGCTACGACGCGGTGAACAGCGGGTTCAACGACGCCGTGCTGGCCGCCGTCCGGCCCGGCGACCGGATCCTGGACATCGGCTGCGGCAACGGGCAGCTGACCCGGTTCGCCGCCCGCCGCTCCAGCGACGGGCACGCCGTCGGGGTCGACCTCTCCGCCCCCATGCTCGACCGCGCCCGGGAGTCCGCCGCTGCGGAGGGGGTGGCGAACGTCGAGTTCCTCCGCGCCGACGCGCAGGCGTACCCGTTTCCCGCCGCCGGCTTCGACGTGGCGCTGAGCCGCTTCGGCGTGATGTTCTTCGCCGACCCGGTCGCCGCGTTCGCCAACATCGGCCGCGCGCTGCGTCCCGGGGGCCGGCTCGCCTTCGTCAGCCTCGACGACTTCCGCCACGGTGACCTGGGTGCGGTGCTCGGCGCCCTCGCCGCCCACCTGCCGCCGCCGGGGACCGACGGCACCGGCGTCGCCGAGCCGCTCTCCCTGGCCGACCCGGCGGTTGTCCAGCGGGTGCTCACCGAGGCCGGCTTCGCCGGGGTCGACTGCGTCCGGGTGGAGGCGCAGGAGGTGTGGGGGCGGGACGCCGCCGACGCGGCCGGGTTCCTGGCCGGCTGGGGGCCGATCCGGCACCAGCTCGGCCGGGTCGACGCGGCCACGGCGGACCGGGCCTGCGCGGCCGTGCTGGAGGCGCTGCTGCCGTACCAGCAGCGCGACGCCGTACGCCTGCGCGGCACCGCCTGGCTGGTCACCGCCCACCGGCCGGACTGACGGCCCGCCCGGGCGCCGAGCCTAGGATGCGGGGTGATGTCACCGAGGAGAGCGGCCGCGCTGCGCGGCGGCGACCAGAGCCTGCGCGAGCACCTGATCGCTGCCGCCGTACGGCTCATCGCCCGACGAGGCTCGGCCGGGCTGACCGTCCGCGACATCGCCCGCGAGGCAGCGGTCGCCGACGGCGTGCTCTACAACCACTTCGCCGACAAGGAGGAGCTGCTGGCGCACGCCCTGCACGCGCACGTGCGGGCGGTGGAGGCCGCGCAGGAGGGGGAGCCCCCCCGACCGGGCGAGCGGACGGTCGAGGCGAACCTGCGGGCGTACCTGGACCGGGCCCTGGCGGTGCATGCGGCGATCCTGCCGGCGTTCGCCGGTCTGTCCACCCAGCCGAAGGTCCTCGCCCGCCTCGCCGAGCTGCCCAACCCGCTGGCGGGCGGGCACGGTCTCCGGTCCGAGCTGGCCGGGTACGTCCGTGGCGAGCAGGGGCTGGGCCGGGTGGCCCCGGCGGCGAGTCCCGAGGCGGTGGCCACGCTCGTCGTCGGGGTCTGCCACGACCTGGTCCTCGGCCACCTTCTCGACCCCATGTCAGCGCCGCCCGAGCCCTCGCCCGGGCTGGTCGCCGAGCTGGTCGCCACGCTTCTGCACGGCATCGCCCGGCCCGCCGACGGCTGACCGGGGGAGCCGGGTCACCGCAGCCGGGGCAGCACCTCGCGCTGGTAGAGGTCGAACAGGCCCTGCCAGTGCGGGCCGGTGTTGGCCACGTAGACCTCGTCGAAGCCGGCCTTGGCGTACTTGTCGATCATTTCCAGGTGGGCGTCGGCGCTGTTGCCGCAGACGAACGAGTCCTTCATCATCTCCGGCTTCACCAGCTGGGCGGCCTGCTGGAAGTGACGCGGCGAGGGGAGCACCTGGGACAGCTCGCCCGGCACCCCGGCGTTCGGCCACCGCTCGTACGCGATTCGCGCGCCGGCATCCTCGCTGTCGGCGTACGCCGCCTTGAAGCCGGCCTGGCACGGCTTGTCGCCGCCACCGTTGTCCCGGAACCGGCGGACCAGGTCCGCGTCGGGCATGGTGCTGATGTAGCCGTCGCCGATCCGGGCCGCCAGGTCGATGGCCTTGGGGCCGAAGCCGGAGACGTAGACCGGCGGTGGCGTGTCCGGCAGCGTGTAGATCCGGGCGTGCTCGACGGTGTAGTGCCTGCCGCGGTGGTTGACGAACCGGCCCCGCCACAGCTCCCGCATCACCCCGACCGCTTCCTCCAGCATCTCCAGCCGGACGTCGGTTTGCGGCCAGGCGTCGCCGAAGATGTGCTCGTTGAGGGCCTCACCGGTGCCGACGCCGAGCACGAACCGGCCGTCGTGCATGACCGCGCTGGTCGCCGCCGCCTGGGCGACCACGGCCGGGTGGATCCGGACGGTCGGGCAGGTGACCGCCGTGGTGACGGGCAGCGCGCAGACCTGGCTGAGCGCGCCGATGGTCGACCAGACGAAGGAGCTCTGGCCCTGCGCGTCCACCCAGGGGTGGTAGTGGTCGGAGATCCACAGGCCCTCGAAGCCCGCCCGCTCGGCGCCGCGCGCCTGCTCCAGCAGCTCCGCCGGGGTGTACTCCTCGCTGGACAGAAAGTAGCCGATCCTCATCGCTTCCCCTCGCTGTTCGCGGTGCCGGGCGTACCGGATGGGTCAACGAGTGCCGTACCCGGAGTGGGTGTCGGCCGAACCGGCGGAGCCGGGTGGGTCAGCGGCGGAACATCGCCCGGATCGCGAGCAGCAGGAACACGCCGCCGACCACCAGGCCGAGCAGCCGTACGCCGGGGACGTCCGCGGCGCTGGTGGCGTCGGCGAGCAGCGCGGGGTGCATGGGTCGCACTCTCCCACTCCGTGCCGGGAACCGCCAGGCGGTAACAGTAAGGTTTATTGACTATTTCTGAGCCCGGTGTGACCATGGCAGCACCCGCCGGGGCGGCGGGGACGGTGGGGAAGACGGGGGTACGACAGCGCATGAGCGAGCGGACCGTGGGGGCGACCGGAGACCTGGCGGGCCTTGCCGCCGCCGTCCTGCAACCCGGATTCGTGGGCACCACCCCGCCACCGTGGGTGTGCCGGTGGCTCGGCGAGGGCCTCGGCTCGGTGGTCCTCTTCGCTCGCAACATCGTCGACCCCGGGCAGCTCGCCACGCTCACCGCGGCGCTGCGCGCCGAGCGTCCGGACGTCATCGTGGCCATCGACGAGGAGGCCGGCGACGTCACCCGGATCGAGTCCGCCCGGGGCAGCTCCCGGCCCGGCAACTTCGCCCTCGGCGCGGTCGACGACCCGGCGCTGACCGAGGAGGTGGCCCGCGACCTCGGCGCCGAGCTGGCCGCCCTCGGGATCACCCTCAACTACGCCCCGGACGCCGACGTCAACTCCAACCCGGCGAACCCGGTCATCGGCGTCCGCTCATTCGGCGCCGCCGCCGACCTGGTCGCCCGGCACACCGCCGCCTGGGTCCGCGGGCTCCAGGCCGGCGGCGTGGCGGCCTGCGCCAAACACTTCCCGGGGCACGGCGACACCCGGGTCGACTCGCACCACGACCTGCCCCGCATCGGCGGGGACCGGGCCCACCTCGAGGCCGTCGAGCTGGCGCCGTTCCGGGCCGCCGTGGCCGCCGGGGTGCAGGCGGTGATGACCGGGCACCTGCTGGTGCCCGCGCTCGACCCGGAGCTGCCGGCCACCCTCAGCCCGCGCATCCTCGGCGGGCTGCTCCGCGAGGAGCTGGGATTCCACGGCGCGGTGGTCACCGACGCGGTGGAGATGCGGGCCGTGGCCGACCGGTACGGCTTCGCCGGCGCCGCGGTACGCGCGCTCGCCGCCGGCGCGGACGCGATCTGCGTGGGCGGGGAGCGGGCCACCGAGGCGGACGCCCGGGAGCTGCGCGACGCCATCGTCGCCGCGGTGCAGGCCGGGGAGCTGCCGGAGGAACGGCTCGCCGAGGCGGCCAAGCGGGTCGGTCAGCTCGCCGCCTGGACGGTCGCCGCCCGCGCCGCCCGCCCGGCCGGCACCCCGGCCGCCGACGGCTCGGCCGTCGGCCTGGCCGCCGCGCGCCGGGCGCTCCGCGTGATCACCGGGGCCGCCGGCGCCGACGCGCTGCCGCTGCGCCGCCCGGCGCACGTGGTGGAGTTCGCCCCGCCGCACAACAGGGCCATCGGCGAGGAGACCCCCTGGGGGATCGGCACGCCCCTGACCGACCTGGTCCCCGACACCACCGTCGCCCGGTACGCCGAGGGCGAGGCGCCCGCCGACCCGACCGCCGGCGCGGCCGGCCGCCCCGTCGTGCTGGTCGTGCGGGACCTGCACCGGCACGACTGGATGCGGGCCGCGGTGAGCCGCGCGCTGGCCGCCCGCCCGGACGCCGTCGTCGTGGAGCTCGGCGTCCCGGAGCTGGTCACCGGTGCCGTCCACGTCGCCACCCACGGCGCCACCCGGGCCGCCGCCCGCGCCGCCGTCGAACTCCTCACCGGCGCCCGCTGAGCCGCCGGCGCGGCCCGGTCAGGACTCGGCGACCACCAGGTCGGCGTACTCCGGGTGGCGCTCGATGAAGGCCGCCACGAAGGGGCACTTCGCCACCAGCCGCCCGCCGCGCTCGCGGATCTGGTCCAGGGTGCCCCGGATCAGGGCCGACCCCACCCCCATGTTCTGGAACCGCTCGTCCACCTCGGTGTGGGTGAAGACCAGCAGCTCGCCGCGCGGGATGTACGCGGTGAACCCGGCCAGCGCGTCATCGACCAGGATCTCGAACCGGTGCTTGGCGGGGTTCTCCTCGACCAGGAAGCTCACCGGGCCATTCTCTCCCCGTCGGCGACGATCCTGTCCAGTTCGGCGAGCAACCGGTCCACCTCGTCCACCGTGTTGTAGTGGTACACGCTGGCCCGGACCGCCCCGCCGCCGTCGCGCAGCCCCATCGTGCGGAAGTACTCGTAGGCGTAGTAGTCGCCGGAGGAGAGGCAGCAGCCGGCCGCGCCCAGCGCCGCCGCCGTGTCGGCCGGCGTCAGCCCGGCGACGCGGAAGGACACCGTCGGGCAGCGCCGGGCCGGGGAGCCGTAGATCGTCACCGCCGGCCGTGCGGTCAGCCCGGACAGCAGCCGGTCGAAGACCGCCTCCTCGTGAGCCTGGGCGGCGGCCAGGCCGGCGCGGACCCGTTCCCGCCGGCTGCCGGTGGCGTCCGGGTCGAGCGTGGCCAGGTGGTCCACCGCGGCGGCCACCCCGGCCAGCATCGGGAAGCTCGGGGTGCCGTACTCGAACCGGTCCGGGACCGCGTCGGAGGAGGGGAGCAGCTTCGTCGGTCGCAGCTGCGCCCATCGGGCCGGGTCGGCGACCATCGCGGCCAGGTGCGGCCCGGACCACTTGTACGCGCTGGTCACCAGGAAGTCCGCGCCCAGCGAGGCGAGATCGGTCGGGCCGTGCGGCACCGCGTGCACCCCGTCGACGCAGACCAGCGCGCCGACCGCGTGCGCGGTCTTCGCGATCGCGGCGACGTCCGGCGCGGTGCCGATCGCGTTGCTGCCGGCGGTCACGGCGACCACCCGGGTCCGCTCGCCGACCAGGTCGGCGTACTGGCCGGCGGGCAGCTCACCGGTCGCCGGGTCGAACTCCGCCCAGCGCACGGTGGCGCCGGCCGCCTCGGCCGCCTGCACCCAGGGCCGCACGTTCGCGTCGTGGTCCAGCCGGGAGACCACCACCTCGTCGCCCGGCCGCCAGGCCGCGCCGAGCGTCCGGGCCAGGGTGTACGTCAGCGCCGTGGCGCTCGGCCCGAGCACCACGCCCTCCGGCCGCGCGCCGAGCAGGTCCGCCACCGCGGACCGGGCGGCCGCGACCAGGTCCAGCGACCGCCGGCCGGGCACGAAGGCGCTGCTGCGGTTGCCGGTCGCCGCGCCCATGGCGGCGGTGACCGCCTCGATCACGGGCCGGGCGGTCTGGGTGCCGCCGGCACCGTCGAAGTGGGCGAAGCCCTCGGTCAGGGCGGGGTACGCGGCCCGGGTGCGGGCGATGTCGAACGGCATGCCGGGACCCTAACGCGCCCGCGGAATGATCTCCGACGGTGGCGGTGTCGCCGGCATCTCGTACCCTTGGCCGGTGACGAACCCACGTGCCTTCCCCTCGCAGACCCCCACCCGCCGCGCCACCGGCCTGCTGGCCGGCCTGGCGCTCGGCGTCGCGCTGCTGGCCGGCTGCAGCTCGGAGGGCGCCTCCACCGACTGCGGGCTGGACGCCTGCACGGTCACCTTCGACCGTGGCGTGGACGCGAGCGCCACCATTCTCGGCGTCGAGGCCAAGCTGATCGGCGCCCAGGGTGACCAGGTCACTGTCGAGGTCGCCGGGGAGCAGCTCTCGCTCACCGTCGGCCAGCAGGCCACCGAGGCCGGCGGCTTCGCGGTCAGCCTGGACAGCGTCACCGACCAGCAGGTCAAGATCCGCGTAGCGCGCAATCCCAACAGCTGAGCTGGCCAGGGCGGCGTTGGCCGACGTTTGGAAATCTTCCCATCCGGAGATTGAGGCGCCATGTCACTCACCCGGAACGCCGGAGCCGCCGCCGCCCAGGCCGCGAACAGCAGGTGGCTTGAACTGTTGACCCGGGCCGGATTCATCGGCTACGGGATCGTGCATCTTCTCTTCGCCTGGCTCGCGCTGCAGATCGCGTTCGGCAAGTCGGGTGAGGAGGGCAACCAGAACGGCGCGCTGCGCACCCTGGGTGCCCAACCCCTCGGGAAGTTCCTGCTGATCACGATCGCGGTCGGCCTGGTCGCCATGGCGATCTGGCAGGCCCTGGAGGCGGCGTTCGGGCACCGCACGCTGCGGGACAAGGACCGGCTCTTCGAGCGGATCGCCTCCGTCGTCCGCACCGTGGTCTTCCTCTGGCTCGCCTGGACCGCCGTCAAGGTCTTCCAGGACGCCAGCTCCAGCAGCGCCGACAAGCAGCAGGCCCTGTCCGAGAAGCTGATGACGTCCACCGGCGGTCGCTGGCTGGTCGGGCTCGCCGGTCTGGTCATCGCCGCCGTCGGCATCGGGATGGTCGCCTACGGGCTGAAGAAGAAGTTCGAGCGGAACCTCAAGATCGGCGAGATGAGCCCGAAGACCCACACCCTGGCCCGTCGCCTCGGCATGGCCGGGTACGCGGCACGCGGCGCCGTCTTCGCCGTCGCCGGACTCCTGGTCGTGGTCGCCGCCGTCAACTACGACCCGGAAAAGGCGCGCGGCCTGGACGCCGCCCTGCGGACCCTGCGTGACCAGCCGTGGGGTCAGGGGATCCTCACGCTGATGGGGCTCGGCATCGCCGCCTTCGGCGTCTACTGCTTCCTCCAGTCCCGGTACCGGAAGGTCTGACCTGGTCGATCCCGCGACCGCCGGGCAGCATTGGGCCCTTGCCCGATGCGTCACCGCCCGGCTGGAGGGAGAAACGCCTGTGCAGGGCTACCTCGAAACGATCGTCGCCGCGCTCGGAGCGGCGGCGATCGCTTTGTTGCTGGTCGAGGTGGTGCACCGGGTGACCCGCCGGCTCGGCCGGCGTTCGCTGCTGATGACCGAGCTCACCGAGCACTCGCACCGCCCGTTCCAGGTGACCGCCGTCGTGCTCGCCGTGCAGCTAGCCGTCCGGTTCAGCACCGGGTACGCGGTCGGCACCCCATGGCGCCAGCTCGTGCTGCACGTGCTCGCGCTGTGCCTGATCGCCGCCGCGTCCTGGCTGGTCGCCTCGCTGCTGGTGGTGATGGAGGACACCGCGCTGGCCCGGTTCCGGGTGGACGTGCCGAACAACCGGCACGCCCGCCGGGTGCGGACCCAGGTGGTGCTGCTGCGCCGGCTCACCATCGCCGTGATCGTCATCCTCGCCGTCGGCGTGATGCTGATGACCTTCCCCGCCGTACGCGGCATCGGCGCCGGCGTGCTGACCAGCGCCGGTGTGGTCGGTGTGGTCGCCGCGCTCGCCGCGCAGAGCCTGCTCGGCAACGTCTTCGCCGGCCTCCAGCTCGCCTTCAGCGACGCGGTACGCCTCGACGACGTGGTGGTGGTCGAGGGGGAGTGGGGCCGGATCGAGGAGCTGACCCTCAGCTACGTGGTGGTGCAGATCTGGGACGACCGCCGGTTGATCCTGCCCACCTCGTACTTCACCAGCACGCCGTTCCAGAACTGGACCCGGACCGAGGCGGCGGTCCTCGGCACCGCCGAGTTCGACGTCGACTGGTCCATCCCGGTGCAGGCGATGCGGGAGGAGCTGCGCCGGCTGGCCGAGTCCAGCGAGCTGTGGGACGGCCGGGTCTGCGTACTCCAGGTCACCGACGCGACCGGCGGCATGATCAAGGTCCGGGCGCTGGTCAGCGCCGCGGACGCCGGAAGCCTCTGGGACCTGCGCTGCCTGGTCCGCGAGCACCTGGTGGCCTGGGTGCGCGACCACCGGCCGACCGCGCTGCCCCGGATGCGCGCCGAGGTCGGCGACGCCTCCGGCGCCCTGCCGTGGCAGGTGGTCCAGCCGCGCCGGCCGGTCCGCCGGCTCCCCGACACCGACGTCCCGGACGACGCCCGGGTCTTCGGCGGCAGCGACGACGGCGAGGCCCGCAGCGAGGTCTTCGTGGGCCGCGAGGAACCCGCCGACACCCGCCGCTGACCACCGCGCCGTCCCCCCGGAGCCCCCGGCCGCCCCCCGCGGCGCCGGGGGCTCCGCGCTCTTCGGGGCGCCGGCCGCCCGACGTGACCTCGCCGCCCGCCGGCCCGTTGCACCTGCCGGGAGGCGTCCTGCCGCCGCGGCGGACCCGCCAGGGTCGCTCGTTGCGGGGACATCTGGCCCCCGGTGGGTTTGTTCCGTCGGGTTCGGGGGACCTGCTGCGCACGCCCCCGCTCCGGCCCGCGCCCAGCGGGCCGGACGGTGGGCGGCGGGACCGGCGCTCCGGGCAGGATTGGCGGGCCGCGAATCCGGGCATACAGCGCGGTGATGAGGAAAGGAGGACAGCATGGCTGACGTCGCGAGTCGCAGCACGTCCCGGACCGGGAGCGAGCCGTCCACCGCGGAACTGGTGCAGCGGGCCACCGAGCAGGTCTCCCGGCTGGTGCGGGACGAGCTGGCGCTGGCCCGGGCGGAGCTGACCCAGAAGGGCAAGCACGCCGGGATCGGGATCGGCCTCTTCGGCGGTGGCGGGGTGATGGCCCTCTACGGCACGGGCGCCCTGGTCGCCGCGGTGATCCTGCTGCTGGCGCTGGTGATGCCCGGGTGGCTCGCCGCCCTGATCGTGGCGGTGGCGCTCTTCCTGCTCGCCGGGGTGCTCGCCCTGGTCGGCAAGAAGCAGGTCAGCCGTGCCGTCCCGCCGGTGCCGCAGGCGACGGTCCGCAGCGTCCGGGCGGACCTGGACACCGTCACCGCCGCGGTGAAGGACGGGAGGCGGGCATGACGGGCAACGGGACCGGTGACACGGAGGCGCTCCGCGAGGAGATCCGGCGTACCCGGGTGGAACTGGGTGAGACGGTGGAGCTGTTGGCCGCCAAGGCCGACGTCAAGGCCCGGCTGAAGGACTCCGCCGACCAGGCCAAGCAGCGGATGCGCGAGCAGGCAGCGTCGACCCTGGCCCGGGTGCGTGGGCAGGCGGCGCAGAAGGCCGGCGTGGCGCGCGGGCAGGCCGCGGAGAAGGCTGGCGTGGTGCGCGGGCAGGCCACGGAGAAGGCCCGGGTGGCGCGGACGCAGGCGTCCGAGAAGGGTGAGGCGGTCCGGCGCAACCCGGTGCCGTGGGCGGCCGTGGCGGCCGGCGCCGTGGCGACCGTGGTGGTGCTGCTGATCCTCCGGGGGAGGCGCAGGTGAGCAAGGGAATGGGCAGGGCGGCGTACAAGCCCGTCGGGGTGCTGCTCGGGCTGGCCGCCGGTACGGTCGCGGGGGTGATCTTCCGGCAGGTCTGGAAGGTGACCGCGGGCGACGGCGAGGCGCCCAGCGCCACCGACGAGGACCGCCGCTGGGGCGAGATCCTGGCCGCCGCGGCGTTGCAGGGAGCGATCTTCGCGGTCGTCCGGGCCGCTGTGGACCGGGGCGGCGCGGTCGGGGTACGCCGGCTGACCGGCCGCTGGCCCGACTGATCCGCGCAGGTGTCGGCCCCTTCCCCTCCGGCCATCGACGGGGAAGGGGCCTTTCGCATGGTCCCGCCGGCCCGCCCAGTTGATCTGACGCATCCGTCAGGTCACATGTCGGAAAATATCGGCCGCGAGGCTGTGCAGAGTTTTTGCGTACGTGGTTTGCTGTTCCCCGCTGTTGAGAGACGGCGTGGGTTGAGAGAAGTCTCCTTCACCGGGGGCCGCCTCAGGCGCCGCTGCTCGAAAACGGCCAATCGGCCGCACGGCGTGCTCGGCCGCCAGTTTTAGAAGGAGATACACATGGCGCAGGGAACCGTGAAGTGGTTCAACGCAGACAAGGGCTTCGGCTTCATCACCGTCGACGGCGGGGGTGCTGACGTGTTCGTCCACTTCTCGGCCATCCAGACCAGCGGCTACCGGTCGCTGGAGGAGAACCAGCGGGTGGAGTTCGAGATCGCCCAGGGTCAGAAGGGTCCGCAGGCCGAGCAGGTCCGCCCCCTCTGAGCAGTGCCGGCCGGCAGCCGCCGGCCAGTGCGATCCGGCCCCCCGGATCGATGTGAAGCCCCGCAGCCCGCGCAGGGATGCGGGGCTTTCCGCGTTCCGGGGACGGTCCGGGTGGGACGCGCGGGTCAGGACCGGTGGCGGCGAGCCCGCACCCCGTACCAGAGTCCGGCCAGTCCGATGAGGACGAGCACCGGCCCGACCACCGCCCAGATTCGCTGGTCGGTCATCACGCTGCCGCCGATGTAGCCGAGGCCCTGCACGGTCCAGACCGCGCCGACGACCACCGCCAGCAGCCCGAGCGTGAGTGTCAGCCAGCCCCTCATCGAATCCCCTTCCGGCGTACGGCGCCGGTCCAAGCATGCCCGCCGGCGCCCCGGCACGTCGGCGCCGCGCCGGTCACCACCGGTCGTGCACCTGCGGCCGGATCAGCTCGTCGTACGTCTGCCGCACGGCGGCCCGCTCCGCGTCGGTCAGCGGCGGCAGGTCGGCCGCTGCGGCGTTGCGCCGGGCCTGGTCGGCGTCGCGGGCGCCGGGGATGACCACGGTGACGCCGGGCTGGTCGAGGATCCAGCGCAGCGCGAACTGGGCCATCGTCCGGTCCTCGCCGACCAGCGGCGCGAGCCGGCGCACGGCGGCCAGGCCGAGGTCGTAGTCCACCCCGGAGAAGGTCTCGCCGACGTCGAACGACTCGCCGTGCCGGTTGAAGGTGCGGTGGTCGTCGGCGGGGAAGGTGGTGTGCTCGTCGTACCGGCCGGAGAGCAGGCCACTGGCCAGCGGCACCCGGGCGATGATGCCGACCCCGGCCGCCGCGGCGGTGGGCAGCACCCGCTCCAGGGGCTTGTGCCGGACCGCGTTGAGGATGATCTGCACACTGGCCACGCCGGGCCGGCCGATGGCGGCGAGCGCCTGGTCGCAGGTCTCCACGCTGACCCCGTACCCGGCGATCCGCTGCTCGGCGACCAGCGTGTCCAGGGCGTCGAAGACCCGGTCGTCGGCGAAGACCGCGGTGGGCGGGCAGTGCAGCTGGACCAGGTCCAGGGTGTCCACGCCGAGGTTGGCCCGGGACCGGTCGGTCCAGGCCCGGAAGTTGTCCAGGGTGTACGCCTGCGGCGTCTGCGCCACCCGGCGCCCCATCTTGGTGGCGACGGTCAGCCCGTGCCCGGGGCGCTCCCGCAGGAACCGGCCGATGAGCTGCTCGCTGCGCCCGTCGCCGTACACGTCGGCGGTGTCCAGGAACGTGACGCCGGCGTCCACGGCGGCGGCCAGGACGGCCATCGCCGCGTCCTCGCTGACCTGGCCCCAGTCGGCGCCGAGCTGCCAGGCGCCGAGTCCGACGATGCCGACCTGCCGGCCGAGCCGGTCGAAGCTGCGCTGTTCCATCCCGACGAGCCTAGTGATCCGCTTGCCCGGGCGCGCGACGGGCCGTATGGTTCCAACAAAACGTACGTACGGTTTGGAGGCTGTCATGTGGGATCCCACCACCTACCTGCGGTACGGCGACGAGCGGTCCCGGCCGTTCCACGACCTGGTGGCCCGGATCCCGGCGCCGCGGCCACGGGCCGTCGTCGACCTCGGCTGCGGGCCCGGCACCCTCACCGCCACCCTCGCCGAGCGCTGGCCCCGGAGCCGGATCGTCGGCCTGGACTCCTCCCCGGAGATGATCGACCGGGCCGCCACCCTGGACGTGCCGGTCAGCTTCGCCGTCGGCGACGTCCGCGACTGGCGCCCCGGGCCGGACGTGGACGTGGTGGTCTCCAACGCGGTCCTCCAGTGGGTGCCCGGCCACCGGGAACTGCTCACCGGCTGGGCCCGCGAGCTGCCCGCCGGGGCCTGGCTGGCCACGCAGGTGCCGGGGAACTTCGACGCCCCGTCGCACCGGGCGCTGCGCGAGGTCGCCGGGCGGGACCGCTGGCGGGCCGAGCTGGCCCCGCTGCTGCGCGAGGCGCCGGTCGGCGACCCGGTGGACTACGCCGCCCTGCTGGTCGGCGCCGGCTGCGCGGTGGACGCCTGGGAGACTACCTACGTGCACCTGCTCCCGGCCGCCGCCGAAGCGGACCACCCGGTGCTGACCTGGATGGAGGGGACGGCGCTGCGCCCGGTCCGGGCCGCGCTGGACGCCGCCGGCTGGGCCGACTTCCGGGCCGAGCTGGGGGTACGCCTCACCGCGGCGTACCCGGTGCGGCAGGGTCAGGTGTACTTCCCCTTCCGCCGGATCTTCGTGGTGGCCCGCACCGGCGCCCACGCAGAGGAGAACCAGTGACCGACCTGTCCACCTTCATCGCCGGACTGCCCAAGGTGGAGCTGCACGTGCACCACGTCGGCTCCGCCTCGCCCCGGATCGTCGCCGAGCTGGCCGCCCGGCACGAGGGGCGCACCCCCGTCCCGGCGGACCCGGACGCCCTCGCCGACTACTTCGCGTTCCGCGACTTCGCCCACTTCATCGAGGTCTACCTGAGCGTCGTCGACCTGATCCGCGACCCGGAGGACGTCTGGATCCTCACCCACGAGGTGGCCCGGGAGCTGGCCCGCCAGCAGGTCCGGTACGCCGAGCTGACCGTCACCCCGTACTCGCACGTGCGCCGGGGCATCCCCGCCCCGGCGTTCTGCGAGGCCATCGAGGACGCCCGCAAGCGGGCCGAGGCCGACTTCGGCATCGCGCTGCGCTGGTGCTTCGACATCCCCGGCGAGGCCGGCCTGCCCGCCGCCGAGGAGACCCTGGGGATCGCCCTGGCGGAGCGGCCGGACGGGCTGATCAGCTTCGGCCTCGGCGGCCCGGAGATCGGGGTGCCCCGACCGCAGTTCAAGCCGTACTTCGACCAGGCCCGGGCGGCCGGCCTGCGCTCGGTGCCGCACGCCGGGGAGACCACCGGACCGGAGACGGTCTGGGACGCGCTGCGCGAGCTGGGCGCCGAGCGGATCGGCCACGGCATCTCCGCCGCGCTCGATCCGCAGCTGCTCACCTACCTCGCCGAGCGGCAGATCCCGCTGGAGGTGTGCCCCACCTCCAACGGGCGCACCCGAGCGGTGGCGACCATGGCGGAGCACCCGCTGCCGCAGCTCGTCGAGGCCGGGCTGCTGGTCACCGTCAACTCCGACGACCCGCCGATGTTCGGCACCACCCTCAACGACGAGTACGCGGTCGCCGCCCGGCTGCTGAACGCCGGTCCGGAGGGGCTGGCCGGCCTGGCCCGCGCCGCGGTGACCGCGTCGTTCATGGAGGCCGGCGAGCAGGCGCGAATCAGCGCCGAGATCGACGCATACCTGGCGGCCGCGACCCGCTGAGCGGACGCGACGGCGCCGGCCGGCGGGACACCCGCATCGGCCGGCGCCGCCCGGCGAGGACGACGTTGATCCCGACCAGCCCACCGAGCGCCGTGGTGATCACGACCTTGGCCAGCGGCGTGCCGAGCGGTGGCCGCCGCGCGCCGTACGCGAGCACCGGGTCCTGCCAGGCGGCGAGCGTGAGGGCGACGCCCACCCCGATCACGGCGGCCCAGCGGAGCAGGCGGCTGACGGTCGGCGTCATCACGGTCACCTCACGCCCGGGGTGCGGCTCGACGGGGGAGTGGCGCGCGGCGGGAGCGAGGTGTGGGGGGACCGAACTCCCGCCGCGCGCACGGCTCCGCCTGCCGGTGGTGTTACAGGGCGTTCCGGCCGACGGAACTGATGGGTTCGTCCCAGATCCTGTCAGTCCACGGTGGTGTCAACGCCGCTGTTAACCCGGATCTAAGGAAGACTTGCGCCGGCCCACAGCCGGCGGGGTCAGCGCGGCCGGGACCAGCGCCGCCCGCCGGTCCTCTGCTCCCGCGCCTCCCGCGAGATCCGGCCGACCAGGCCGAACCGGTTGACCTGCCGGGGCGTCGCCTCCGGGTCGGCCAGCAGCATCACCACGCTGGCGCCGCCGAGCCGGGCCCGGTCGATGCTCACCGAGCCGTTGGCCTGCAACGCCACCCGCTTGGCGATGTCCAGCCCCAGCCCGGTCGAGCCCTGGTCGCTGGCGCCGCGGCGCAGCGCCCGGTCGGGGTCGGCGATGCCGGGGCCGGCGTCGTCGATCCGGATCGCCACGTACCCGTCCCGCCGGCTGACGGCCACCTCGAAGGCCGTGCCCTGCGGGGTGTAGCGGAAGACGTTGCCGATCACCGCGTCGAGCGCGGCGGCCAGCTCGGCCCGGGGCACCGGCGCGGGGATGCGCAGCTGCGCCCCGCTGACCCGGTGCGGCCGGTTCTGGTCCCCGGCGAGGGCCGCCCAGAAGACCATCCGGTCCCGGACCACCTCGCTGACGTCGCACATCGCCGGGCCGGTCTCCTGGGTGACCGCCTTGCGGGTGGTCTTGATCAGCTGGTCGACCTCGCCCTCCAGGGTGACGATGGCCTGGCGGATCCGCCGGATGCCCCGCCGCCGGTCCAGCTCCGCCTCGCTGAACGTGCCGATGCTGGTGTCGTCGGACTCCAGCGCCTCGGCGTCGAGGCGCAGCACGGTCAGCGGGGTGCGCAGCCGGTGGGAGAGGTCGGCGACGAGTTCCCGCTCGTCGGAGCGGAGCGCCACCAGTTGGTCGGCCATCCGGTTGAACGCGTGCCCGGCCTCGGCCAGCTCCCGCGGTCCGCTCGGTTCGACGCGTACGCCGAGGTCGCCGTCGCCGATCGCCAGGGCCGCCTTGACCAGCTCGCCGGTCGAGTCGACCGCGCGGGCGGCGACCCGGTCGACCACGATGACCGCGGCGCCCACCAGCGCGACGGCCACCGCGAGCAACAGCAGCCAGCGCCCGCCGGAGCCCTCGTCGAGCACCCGGTCGGGAACGAAGACCTCCACCACCGCGACCTTGTCGCCGAGCACCACCGGGTCGAGCCGGAGCACCCCGCCGGGCACGTCGGTGACCAGCGAGCGGCGCTCCGCGCCGGCCCGGGCCAGCGCCGCCGCGCCGGCTCGGCCCGCGGACTCGTCGCCACCCAGTCCGTGGACGACCGGCCGGGTCGCCGGGTCGTCACCGCTGGCCGCCACGGCCCGCCCGACGATCGCCGGGTCGGTGCTGACGGCGAGGGCACCGGTGACCAGGGCGCTGCGCCGGGCGGCGTCCGCCAGCTTCTCCTCGCGCGCCTGGTCGCCGAGGCTGATCCCGAGCGGGAGGAGGAAGGCGAGCGCGACGAGGCTGCACATGCCGGCCGTGAGCCAGGCCAGCGACGACCTCAGTCCGGCGCCACCAGCCGGAAGCCGACCCCCCGCACGGTGCGCAGGTAGCGCGGCTTCGCCGCGGACTCGCCCATTTTGCGGCGCAGCCAGTACAGGTGAACGTCGATGGTCTGGTCCTCGCCGACCGATGGCTGCCGCCATACCTCCTCCAAGAGTTCCCGCCGGGACACTACCCGGCCGGGACGTGCGGCGAGATACGCCAGCAGGTCGAATTCCTTGCGGGTCAGCGCCAGCGGCTCCCCGTCGAGCAGAGCGCTGCGCTCGCCCACGTCCACCCGCAGGCCGCCGACCGTGTGCACGGCCGGCTGCACCGTGCGGCTGGCCCGGCCGGCCCGGCGCAGCACGGTGGTGATCCGGGCGTCCAGGTGCGCGCCGGTGAACGGCTTGACCATGTAGTCGTCGGCCCCCGCCCGCAGCAGCCGGACCACCGACTGCTCGTCGTCGCGGGCGGTGGCGATGATGATCGGGACGTCGGTGATGCCGCGCAGCATCCGCAGCGCGTCGGAGCCGTCCAGATCGGGCAGGCCGAGGTCGAGCACGACCAGGTCGGGGGTCTCGGCGGCGACCCGGCGCAACGCGTCCAGGGCCGTACCGACGGCGTGCACGGCGTGCCCCCGGTCGGTGAGGGACCGCAGCATCGCGCCGCGTACGACGTGATCGTCTTCGACCAGGAGCACGGTGGCCACGTCAAGACGGTACTGGGCGTGGCAAGTTGATCGCGTTGCGGCACTGCTGGGAAGCGGGCAAGCTGGGACGACGATGACGTTCACCCTGTTTCCCGACGCCCGGCTGGCGCTCGCCCGGGACGCGCTCGCCGGCCTGTCGGTCGGCGACGCGCTCGGCGCGCAGTTCTTCGTCCCCGGCCGGCACCCCACGGACCTGGCCGCCGGACGGCTGCCGCCCCCGCCGTGGCCGTGGACCGACGACACCGAGATGGCCTGCTCGGTGGTGGCCGCGCTGGCCGCCGGCGGACGGATCGACCGGGACCGGCTGGCGCTCGACTTCGCCGAGCGGTGCGAGCCCTACCGCGGCTACGGCCCGGGCGCCGTCACCATCCTCCGGCTGATCCGCACCGGCACGCCCTGGCCGGTGGCGGCCGCGTCCGCGTTCGACGGGCAGGGTTCCTGCGGCAACGGGGCGGCGATGCGGGTCGGCCCGCTCGGCGCCTGGCACGCCGACTCGACCCGTCGCGCCGCCGACCAGGCCCGTGCCTCCGCGGAGGTCACCCACGCCCATCCCGAGGGAATCGCCGGGGCGGTCGCGGTGGCCGTCGCCGCCTCGCTCGCCGCCCGGGCCCGCCTCGACGGCGACCGGCCCGAGCCGACCCGGTTGCTGGCCGCGGTCGGCGCCGCGCTCGACCCGGCCGGCGAGGTGCACGCGCGGGTACGCCGGGCGGCCGGCCTGCTGGGTCGCCCCGCCGGCGAGGCCGCCGACGTGCTCGGCAACGGCTCCCGGGTGACCGCCCAGGACACCGTCCCGTTCACCCTCTGGGTCGCTGCCACCCACCTCGACGACTACCCGACGGCGATCCGGGTCTGCGTCGAGGCCGGCGGTGACGTGGACACCACCTCGGCGATCGTCGGCGCGGTGGTCGCCGCGCACACCGGCGTCGGCACCCCCGGCGGCGTGCCGGACGGCTGGCTGGCCGCCCGCGAGCCGCTGCCCGACTGGCTCCCGGCCCACGCCTGAGCCCCTTCAGGAGGCCGGGCCGGGACGCGCGGGTGGTGCGGGCTGGGCGGGCAGCGTCAGCGCGCCGCGCCCCCGGCGGCTGAGCAGCCAGCCGAGTGCCGCGCCGCCGCCCAGCCCCACCAGCAGGCCACCACCCAGCAGGAGATCGGGGCTCGGGCCGTCCCCGTCGTCGCCGGTGGACGCCGCGGCGCCCGCCGGCGCCGGACCGGCCGCCCCGTCGGCGGCGGTCCCGCCGTGCCCGCCGTGCCCGCCGGAGCCGGGCAGCGCCGGCAGCAGGGGCACCGTCGGCGCCGGGTGCGCCCCGCCCGGCGGATCCACCCACCGGACGACGGTGCCGTCGGCGTACGTCTGGACCAACTGGAAGGTCAACCGGTCCGTGGCTGGCATCGGACCCATGCCCAGCGACAGCCGGGTGGCGCCGGCCGCCGCCCCCGGCATCCGGATCCAGGTCACCGCGTCGGTCACCTGGTCGAGTTCCGGGGCGTGGATGCCGGCCACCGGCTGGTCGAGGGTGCGGGTGGTGATCCGGGGCGCCCAGCCGGGCACCGACAGCGGGTAGACCTCGCCGACCGGCGCGTCCGCGGGCATTCTCAGCTCGATCCGGCTGGTCCGGCTGCCCGACCGTTCCTCGGGCAGCACCACGGCCACCTCGACGGCGTCCCCCTGGTGCACCTGGGCCGGCGAGGTCGTGATCGTCACCTCGGCCGCGCTCGCCGGGCCGGGCCAGCTCAGCGTCCCGGCCACCACGGCGGCTCCCAGCGCCGCCGCCCGGAACCTGCCCCGCCGGGTCATCGTCATGCTCGTCCCCATCCGTCTCCGCGCGGCCGGCACCGGATCCGGCCACACCCGGTAGTTCGGCCGGGAGGGCGGAAAGGTTCAACGGCGGGCGCAACTCGGACCGAGGACCGCGGTCCGGGACGCCGGTGGCGTCGCCGACGGTGCCGAACGGGCGACCGATAGCATCGCAGGAGCCGGTAATCGGCACATCCGATCAGCATCGACGACAGGAGTCACCGTGTCCGCACCCCGTACCCCCGTCGTGGCCGACCCCGTCGTCGTCGCCGCCGGGACGACGGCGGCCGACGCGGTGGCCGCGGCCGGACTGCCCACCACGGGCCCGAAGGCGATCGTCGTGGTCCGCGACCCGCAGGGCGTGCTGCGCGACCTGGACTGGAAGCCGGCCGAGGAGAGCACCGTCGAGCCGGTGGGCATCGACTCGCCGGACGGGCTCAACGTGCTGCGCCACTCCACCGCGCACGTGCTCGCCCAGGCGGTGCAGGACGTCTTCCCGGAGGCGAAGCTCGGCATCGGCCCGCCCATCGAGCACGGCTTCTACTACGACTTCCAGGTCGACAAGCCGTTCCAGCCGGACGACCTGGCGAAGCTCGAGAAGCGGATGCAGGAGATCATCAAGTCCGGCCAGCGGTTCCGCCGGCGGCGCTTCAAGAACCTCGACGAGGCGAAGACCGAGCTGGCCGCCGAGCCGTTCAAGCTGGAGCTGATCGACGTCAAGGGCGAGGGGCTGGACTCCTCCGAGGTGATGGAGGTGGGCGGCGGCGAGCTGACCATCTACGACAACCTCGCCGCGAACGAGGACAAGGTCTGCTGGTCGGACCTGTGCCGGGGCCCGCACCTGCCGAACACCCGGCTGATCGGCGCGTTCAAGCTGATGCGCTCGGCCGCCGCGTACTGGCGGGGGTCGGAGAAGAACCCGCAGCTCCAGCGGGTCTACGGCACCGCCTGGCCGACCCGGGACGAGCTCAAGGCGTACCTGAAGCTCCTGGAGGAGGCCGCGCGGCGCGACCACCGCAAGCTCGGCGCGGACCTCGACCTGTTCAGCTTCCCCGACGAGATCGGCTCCGGCCTGGCGGTCTTCCACCCCAAGGGCGGCATCATCCGCCGGGAGATGGAGCACTACTCCCGCCGCCGGCACGAGGCCGCCGGGTACGAATTCGTCAACACCCCGCACATCACCAAGGCGCAGCTCTTCGAGACCTCGGGCCACCTGCCCTACTACGCCGACACGATGTTCCCGCCCATGCAGCTGGAGGGCGCGGACTACTACCTCAAGGCGATGAACTGCCCGATGCACAACCTGATCTTCAGGGCGCGCGGGCGGTCCTACCGGGAGCTGCCGCTGCGGCTGTTCGAGTTCGGCACGGTCTACCGGTACGAGAAGTCCGGCGTGGTGCACGGCCTGACCCGGGTCCGCGGCCTGACCCAGGACGACTCGCACATCTACTGCACCCGGGAGCAGATGCCCGGCGAGTTGTCCACGCTGCTCACCTTCGTGCTGGACCTGCTGCGCGACTACGGCTTGGACGACTTCTACCTGGAGCTGTCCACCCGGGACGAGTCGCCGAAGTTCATCGGGTCGGACGAGGACTGGGCGGAGGCCACCCAGGCGCTGCGGACCGCGGCCGAGTCCTCCGGCCTGGACCTGGTGCCGGACCCGGGCGGCGCGGCCTTCTACGGCCCGAAGATCTCGGTGCAGGCCAAGGACGCCATCGGCCGGACCTGGCAGATGTCCACCATCCAGGTCGACTTCAACCAGCCCGAGCGGTTCGGCCTGGAGTACCAGGCGGCGGACGGCACCCGGCAGCGGCCGGTGATGATCCACCGGGCGCTCTTCGGCTCGATCGAGCGCTTCTTCGGCGTGCTCACCGAGCACTACGCGGGCGCGTTCCCGGCCTGGCTGGCCCCGGTCCAGGTGGTCGGCATCCCGATCCGCGAGGACCACACCGACTACCTGCACGGCTTCGTCGCGGCGCTGCGCGCGGAGGGGATCCGGGCGCAGGTCGACGCCGGCGACGACCGGATGCAGAAGAAGATCCGCACCGCCCAGCAGCAGAAGATCCCGTTCATGGTGATCGCCGGGGACGACGACGTGGCCGCCGGCACGGTCTCCTTCCGCTACCGGGACGGCTCGCAGCGCAACGGGGTGCCGATGGCCGAGGCGGTCACCCACGTCCTCGACGTGGTCACCTCGCGCAGCAACGCGGGGCCGTCCGCCCAGAGCTGACCCCGGGCCCGGCCGGCCGGTGCGGACGGGTGGGACCCGCCGCGGTGACCGTAGGATCGGCGGTGTGACTGGGGCGGCGCGGCACTACGACAACGGCACCGAGAACGGCACCGAGAACGGCACCGACGACGGTCTGGCGGACGGGCTGGAACGGCTCTGGACGCCGCACCGGATGACCTACATCTCCGGGGAGGACCGGCCCGAGGGCGGCTACGAGAAGCCGACCGGCTGCCCCTTCTGCCTGGCCCCCGGGCTGCCGCCGGACGAGAGCCTGGTCGTCGCCCGGGGCGAGCACGTCTTCGCGGTGCTCAACCTGTACCCGTACAACCCGGGGCACCTGCTGATCTGCCCGTACCGGCACGTGCCCGACTACACCGAGCTGGACGCGCCGGAGACCGCCGAACTGGCGACGTTCACCAAGGACGCCATGCGGGTGATCCGGCACGTGTCCAACGCGCACGGCTTCAACCTGGGCATGAACCAGGGCGGCGTGGCCGGCGCCGGCATCGCCGCGCACCTGCACCAGCACGTGGTGCCGCGCTGGGGCGGCGACGCCAACTTCATGCCGGTGATCGGCCGGACCAAGGTCCTGCCGCAGCTGCTCGCCGACACCCGCGACCTGCTCGCCAAGGCCTGGCCGACGGCCTGACCGGGCCCCGGCTCCGGCCCCGGACGCGGGCGGCGCGCCCCGGTACGATGCGCCGCATGGCTCTGCTGCACCGGGCGGAACTGCGCCCCACCAAGCTCGAACTCCTGGCGGCGTGGCTGCGCGACCGGCCCTGGTTCCACGGGCCGACGGGGGCGGACGTGGAACGGGTGGCGGGATACCGTTTCGACGACCCGGCCGGCGCGGTCGGGATCGAGACGATGCTGGTCCGCGCCGGTGACGGGCCGGTCCACCAGGTGCCGCTGACCTACCGCGGGGCGCCGCTGGAGGGCGCCGACGCTTGGCTGGTCGGCACCACCCACCACTCGGTGCTCGGCCCGCGCTGGGTCTACGACGCCTGCGGGGACCCGGTCTACGCCCCCGCGCTGGCCGCCGCCATCCTCGCCGGGACCGGCCAGGCCGAGGAGTTCTTCGAGGTCGACGGCGAGCGGCAGGTTCGCCCGCCGAGCATGAGCATCACCAGCAGCGGCGCCGGGGACGTCGACGTCGCCAGCGTGGGCGCGCCCCGCCGGGTGGTGGACGGCGACCCGGCGCTCATCGGCACCGACACCGTCGAGCTGGCCGTCGTCCGGCGGCCCGCCGCGGGCCACGGGCGTGCCGGCGCCACCCTCGCCGGCACCTGGCCGGGCCAGCCCACCCCGCTGCCGCTGGCGTACGCCACGCCCCGCTGAACCCGACGTCCGGTCGACCGTGGCACCTGGTCGGTCGGGCACGGGGGTGAACTTCTTGCCCTCCAGCGCGCTGGAGGTGACAGGATGCGCCGATGGCAGTGACCACGCGGACGTTGGGCCGCAGCGGCATCGAGGTCAGTGCGCTCGGCATGGGATGCTGGGCGATCGGCGGCCCGTGGGCCGAGGGCTCCCGGCCGCTCGGCTGGGGGGCGGTGGACGACGACGAGTCCGTCCGGGCGGTCCGCCGCGCGCTGGACCTCGGGGTGACCCTCTTCGACACCGCCGACACGTACGGGGCGGGGCACGGCGAGCGGATCCTCGGGCGGGCGCTCGCCGGCCGCCGCGACGCGGCGGTGATCGCCACCAAGTGGGGCTACACCTTCGACGAGGCGGCCCGGCAGGCCACCGGGGAGGACGCCTCGCCCGGGTACCTGCGGCGCGCGGTGGTCGACTCGCTGCGCCGGCTGGACACCGACCGGATCGACCTCTACCAGTTGCACCTCGGCGACCTGCCGCTGCCCCGGGCCGAGGCGCTGATCGGCAGCCTGGAGGACCTGGTCGCCGACGGGCTGGTCCGGGCGTACGGCTGGAGCACCGACCGGGCCGACCGGGTGGCGGCCTTCGCCCAGGTCGCCCGCGGCGCCACCGCCGTGCAGCACGGTCTGTCGGTGCTGCGCGACGCGCCGGCCATGCTGGCGGTCTGCGACAAGCACGACCTGGCCGGCCTGGCCCGCGGGCCGCTCGGGATGGGGCTGCTGACCGGCAAGTACACCACCGACTCGACGCTGCCCCGCGACGACGTGCGGGGCACCGCCCCGAACTGGCTGGAGTGGTTCCGCAGCGGCCGGCCGGCACCGGAGTGGCTGCGCCGGGTGGCCGCCGTCCGGGGCGCGTTGACCGCCGACGGTCGGACCCTCGCCCAGGGGGCGCTGGGCTGGATCTGGGCCCGCAGCGGTCGCAGCGTGCCGATCCCGGGCGCGCGGACCGTCGCCCAGGTGGAGGAGAACGCCGCCGCCCTGCACCGGGGGCCCCTCGCCCCCGACCACTTCGCCGAGGTCGAACGGCAGCTCGCCGCGCTTCGTACCGCCGCCCTCCGCGACGCCGATCGCCCCCACTGGTCGATGGCCCCGGTCCCCGCCGCCCGTCCCTGACGCGGCGGTCATGGGTTGGGGCGTCCCGCGACAGGGGTGCGGCGGACGAGGTGACCACCGCAACTGCACGATCGGCGCGGGTGCCGGGCGCCTACCCGGCGAGTGCCTGGGTGCCGAGCACGGTGAGCAGGGCGAGCCGCTCGGTGTCCTCGGTGCCGGGCTCGGCCGTGTAGATCATGATCCGCAGGTCGCTGCCCGCCACGGTGAGCACGTCGCAGTCCAGCGTCAGCGGCCCCACCTGCGGATGGTCGATGGTCTTGCGCGCGGCCTCGTGACGGCCGACGGCGCCCGAATCCCACAGCTCGGCGAACCGCGCACTGTGCGCGCGCAGCTCCTCCACCAGCCGCCGCAGCCGCTGGTCGGCCGGATAGCGGCCGGCGGCCGTGCGCAGGTCGGCGACCAGGGCCGCCTCGAACCCGCGCAGGGACTCCGGCGTGTGCCGGACCCGGCCCCCCAGGCCGTGGAAGTGTCGCCACACGCCGTTGCGCTGGTCGCCACGCCATCCGGACGGATCGCCCATCAGGGCCGCGTACGGCGGGTTCGCCACCAGCAGCGTCCAGGACGCGTCGTAGACCGCGACGGGTGTCCCGGCCAGTCTGTCCAGCAGCCGCTGGACACTCGGCGTGAGGTAGGCGGGTACCGTCTCCGGTCCCGGGGGCGCCAGCCCGGCCAGCCGGAACAGGTGTGCGCGCTCGGTTGCCGACAGCCGCAGGGCCCTGGCCAGGGCCTCGACGACCTGCGCCGACGGATGGGCGGCGCGGCCCTGTTCGAGGCGGGTGACGTAGTCGACGGAGATCCCGGCCAGCAGGGCCAGCTCCTCACGGCGCAGTCCGGCCGCCCGCCGGCGCCCGCCGGCGGGCAGCCCGGCCGCCTCCGGCGAGACCCGGTCCCGCCAGCGGTGCACCGCCCGTCCGAACTCTTCCGTCGCCATGCCCACCAGTCTGCAACGCCGGCCGGGGGCCTGGCTGGTACCGGCAGTCCCAGGACAACGGGCACACCGGGTAACCGAACCGGCCGGCCGTAGCGTCGAGGCATGACCACAACACTGATCACCGGAGCGAACAAGGGACTCGGGTTCGAGACCGCCCGCCGGCTAATCGCGGCAGGCCACACCGTCTACGTCGGCAGCCGGGACGCCGAACGGGGGCGCCGGGCCGCCGAGCAGCTGGGCGCGCGGCTGGTTCTCCTCGACGTCACCGACGACGCGTCGGTCGCGGCCGCGGCGAAGACCGTCGAGGCCGAGGGCGGACTGGACGTGCTGATCAACAACGCCGGCATCGAGGAGCGCGCGCCGGACGGCGCGGTGATCGGCCCGGCCGGGGTGACCGCCGACCTGATGCGGCAGGTGTTCGAGACGAACGTCTTCGGCGTGGTACGCGTCACCAACGCGTTCCTGCCGCTGCTGCAGCGGTCCGCCGCCCCGGTCGTCGTGAACCTCAGCAGCGGCCTGGCCTCGCTGGCCCGGGTCACCGCCGCGGGGACGCCGACGTACGCGTACCCGGGCGTCGCCTACCCGGCGTCGAAGACCGCGGTCAACATGATCACCGTGCAGTACGCGAAGGCTTTCCCGAACATGCGGATCAACGCGGTGGAGCCCGGTTTCACCGCGACGGACCTGAACCGGCGCACGGGCACGCAGACCGTCGAGGAGGGCGCCGAGATCATCGTCCGGATGGCGCAGGTGGGCCCCGACGGCCCGACCGGCGGCTACTTCGACGCCGAAGGCACCCTCCCCTGGTAGCAGCGGAAGGCCCCTCGTCCCACCGGGGAGAGGGGCCTTCGGCCGGACCGGACCCCGCCGGCAGGGTCCGTCAGGGGTGGGTGCCGTGCTCCTTGCGGGCCTGGTCGGCGAGGTGGGCGGGCATCGGGTCGTAGCGGACGAACTGGCGGCGGAAGGTGCCGGCGCCGGCGGTCATCGAGCGCAGCTCCACGGCGTAGCGGAGCAGCTCCGTCGCCGGCACCTCGGCGCGGACCAGGGTGCGGCCCTCGGCGTCCGCGTCCGGCTCGGTGCCGAGCACCCGGCCCCGCCGGCCGGAGAGGTCACCCAGCACCGCGCCCACCGACGGGTCGGGCACCCGGATCGTCACCTCGTCGACCGGCTCCAGCAGCGCCGGCTGCCCCTTCTCGGCGGCGTCCCGTAGCGCCAGGGCACCGGCGGTCTGGAACGCGGCGTCGGAGGAGTCCACGCTGTGCGCCTTGCCGTCGAAGAGGGTCACCCGCAGGTCCACCACCGGGTAGCCGGCGACCAGGCCGCGCTCCATCTGCGCCCGGACGCCCTTCTCCACCGACGGGATGTAGTTGTGCGGGACCGCCCCGCCGACCACCTTGTCGACGAACTCGAAGCCGGCGCCCCGGGGCAGCGGCTCCACCTCGATGTCGCAGACGGCGTACTGGCCGTGCCCGCCGGACTGCTTCACGTGCCGGCCGTGCCCCTTGGCCGGCACGGTCAGCGTCTCGCGCAGCGCCACCCGCACCGGCTCGGTCTCCAACTCGACGCCGCCGCTGCGCAGCCGGTCGAGCAGCACGTCGGCGTGCGCCTCGCCCATGCACCAGAGCACCAGCTGGTGGGTCTCCGCGTTGCGCTCCAGCCGCAGGGTCGGATCGCCGGCGACCAGTCGGCCCAGGTTGCGGGCCAGGGCGTCCTCGTCGGCCCGGCTCTTCGCCGCGATCGCCACCGGCAGCAGCGGCTCAGGCATCTCCCACGGCGCGATGAGCAGCGGCTCCTCCTTGGCGGAGATGGTGTCCCCGGTCTCCGCGCTGCCCGACTTGGTGAGCGCACAGATGTCCCCGGCGACGCACACGGGCACCTCGCGCAGCGTCGCGCCGAGCGGACTGTAGATGTGCCCGACCCGCTCGTCGGCGTCGTGGTCGGGGTGCCCGCGCTCGGCCATGCCGTGCCCGGAGACGTGCACCACCTGGTCGGGGCGGAGCGTGCCGGAGAAGACCCGGACCAGGGAGACCCGGCCGACGTGCCGGTCGACGGTGGTCTTGACCACCTCGGCGACCAGCGGCCCGTCCGGGTCGCAGGCCAGCGGCGGCCGGGGCGAGCCGTCCACCCCGGTGACCGCCGGCAGGTCCCGCTCCAGCGGCGACGGGAACGCCGCGACCAGCCCGTCGAGCAGCACGTCCAGGCCGACGCCGGTCTCCGCGCAGACCGGCACCACCGGGTAGAAGTGACCCCGGACCACCGCCTTCTCCAGATCGGTGATGAGCACCTCGGTGTCGATCTCCTCGCCGCCGAGGTAGCGGTCCATCAGGGTCTCGTCCTCGCTCTCCGCGATGATCCCCTCGATCAGCTCGTTGCGGGCCTCCAGGATCGCCGGCAGGTGCTCCGGGTCCGGCTCGCGCACCACGGCCGGCAGCCCCGCCGAGTAGTCGAAGACGCGTCGGGTGATCAGCCCCATCAGGCCGACCACGGACACGCCGTCGTCGCCGAGCATCGGCAGGTACAGCGGGAGCACGTTGTCGCCGAAGACCCGCTGGCAGAGCGCCACCGCCTCGTCGAAGTCGGCGCGCGGGTGGTCCAGCCGGGTCACCGCGACGGCGCGCGGCATGTCGACGGCGGCGCACTCCTCCCAGAGGGCGGCGGTGGCCGCGTCCATCCCGTCGACCGCGGAGACCACGAACAGTGCCGCGTCGGCGGCCCGCAGTCCGGCCCGCAGCTCGCCGACGAAGTCCCCGTACCCGGGGGTGTCCAGGAGGTTCACCTTGACGTCCGAGTGCAGCAGCGGGGCGCAGGCCAGGCTCACCGAGCGCTGCTGGCGTACCGCCGCGGGGTCGTGGTCGCAGACGGTGGTGCCGTCGGTGACGGTGCCGGCCCGGTTGATCGTGCCGCTGGCCGCGAGCAGCGACTCGACCAGGGTGGTCTTGCCGGCGCCGGAGTGCCCGACGAGCACCACGTTGCGAACCCTGCCGGGCTCGGTCACCACCGGCGCGCCGCCGGTGACACCCTTCTCCTGATTTTTCTGCGCCATGGCGGCGCACCTCCCTCAGCCGGTGGTGGTGGCGACCGCCGCTCGCGACGGGGAAGCGGGCCCGGGCGGGTGCCGCGGCGATATCCTCCGGTGGTCTCCTGGACGGCGGGTACTCAACGGGTGGGTCGGTGAGCTGCCTCACCTTCCGCTTCCGATCTCACACCCGTTGCCCACCCCGCACAAGCCTCCCTCCCGCGGGTCGGCACGACCGGCCGTATCGCGGACCGCTGCCGGCCGTTATCGTGGGACCGCCATGGCGAAGATCTTCCAAGTGACGGCCCGCGCGGGGATGACCCGCGTCGTGGAGCCGGTCGCGCGCGGCCTGCTCCGCGCGGGCGTGTCCCCCAACGCGGTCACCGTGACCGGCACCCTCGGCGTGCTCGTCGGCGCGCTCGGCTTCGGCGCCCGCGGGCACCTGGTCGCCGGGGCGCTGATCGTCACGGTCTTCGCGCTCACCGATCTGCTCGACGGGACGATGGCCCGGATGAGCGGCGGCTCCACCCGGTTCGGCGCGTTCCTCGATTCGAGCATGGACCGGATCGCCGACAGCGCCGTCTTCGGCGCGGTCGCGTACTGGCTGGCCACCGAGGGCGACCACGCCGGGACGGCCGCCGCGCTGATCTGCCTGGCCGCCGGCGGGCTGGTCTCCTACGTAAAGGCCCGGGCCGAGGGGCTCGGCATGACGGCCAACGTGGGCGTCGCCGAGCGCACCGAGCGGCTGCTGATCGTCGGGGTGGGCGGCCTGCTCACCGGCCTCGGCGTGCCGCTGGCCCTGGAGATCGCGCTCTGGCTGCTGGCCGCCGTGTCGATCTTCACCGTGGGGCAGCGGATGGCCCACGTGTACCGGCAGGCCCAGCTGGTCGGCCGGGAGTGAACCTCACCGAGCTCGGCTACGTCGCCGGCTGGCGCCTGGTCCGTGCGCTGCCCCGGCCCGTGGTGGCCGCGGCCTTCCGGGTGGGCGCCGACCGCGCCCACCACCGGGGTGGCGGCGGTACGGCCCGACTCCGCGCCAACCTGCGCCGGGTGGTCGGCCCCGACCTGCCCGACGCCGAGCTGGACGCGCTGGTCCGGCGCGGCCTGCGGTCGTACGCCCGGTACTGGATGGAGGTCTTCCGGCTGCCCGCGCTGAGCCGCCGGCAGATCCTCGCCGGGTTCCGCCTCGACGGGCAGGAGAAGCTCGCCGCCGACGTGGCGGCCGGCCGCGGGGCCGTGGTGGCACTGCCGCACGCCGGCAACTGGGACGCCGCCGGCGCCTGGGTCGCGGCCACCGGCTGGCCGATCACCACCGTCGCGGAGCGGCTGAAGCCGGAGGGCGTCTACGAGCGGTTCCTGGCCTTCCGGCAGGGCCTGGGCATGGAGATCCTGCCCACCCACGGGGGCGACCGGCCGGCGTTCGACGTGCTGGTGGACCGGGTGCGGGCGGGGACGGTGGTGCCGCTGCTGGCCGACCGGGACCTCTCCGCCCGGGGTGTCGAGGTCGAGTTCTTCGGCGGCCGGACGCGGATGCCGGCCGGGCCGGCCCTGCTCGCGCTGCGCACCGGGGCGCCGCTCTACGTGGCCTCCCTGTGGTACGAGCCGGACGCCGCCTGCGCCGCCATCGAGGGGCCGCTGGAGCTGCCCGATCCGGACAGCAATCCGTTGGACCAGCGGGTCCGGACGCTGACCCAACGGATTGCCGACGGTCTCGCGGCGGGCATCGCCCGGCATCCGGAAGACTGGCACATGTTGCAGCGGATGTGGCTGGACCAGCCGACGGCGACCGGCGGCGGGACCGCGGCGCCGCCGTCGGCCGCCACCGGGACGAGCTGAGGGAGCGGGCGCAATGCGGATCGGCATCGTGTGCCCGTACTCCTTCGACGTCCCCGGCGGGGTGCAGAACCACGTCATGGACCTGGCCGAGGCGTTGATCTGGCTGGGGCACGAGGTGAGCGTGCTCGCCCCGGCCGACGAGGACTCGGCGCTGCCGCCGTACGTGGTGTCGGCGGGGCGGGCGGTGCCGCTGCCGTACAACGGGTCGGTGGCCCGGATCGCGTTCGGGCCGGTCTCCACCGCCCGGGTGCGGCGCTGGATCACCCGGGGCGACTTCGACGTGCTGCACGTGCACGAGCCGTTGACGCCCAGCCTGTCCATGCTCGCCGTGCTCTGCGCCCGCGGCCCGGTGGTGGCCACCTTCCACACCGCGATGACCCGGTCCCGGGTGCTCTCCGCCGCGCAGGGGGTGCTGCAGATCCTGCTGGAGCGGATCACCGCCCGGATCGCGGTCAGCGCCCTCGCTCGCAAGGTGCAGGTCGAGCACATGGACGGCGGTGCGGTGGAGATCCCGAACGGGGTGACCGTGGCGAAGTTCGCCGGGGTCGAGCCGCTGCCCGGCTGGCCGGGGGAGTGCGGGCCGGGCACCGGTGGCACGCTCGGCTTCCTGGGCCGGTTCACCGAGCCGCGCAAGGGCTTCGCGATCCTGCGGGACGCGTTCGTCGCGTTGGCCCCGCACCGGCCGGGGCTGCGGCTCCTGGTGGCCGGTCCGGGCGACCCGGACGACCTGTACGACCAGTTCCCCGCCGAACTGCGGGACCGGGTAACCTTCCTCGGCCTGGTGTCGGAGGCGGACAAGGCGCGCATGCTGCGCAGCGTGCACCTCTACGTCGCACCGAACACCGGGGGGGAATCCTTCGGGATGATCCTCACCGAGGCCCTCGCGGCCGGCACCACGGTGGTGGCCAGCGACCTGGACGCGTTCCGCCGGGTGCTCGACGGCGGGCGGGCCGGCCGGCTGTTCCCGACCGGCGACCCGGCCGCGCTGCGGGCCGCGCTCGCCGGCCTGCTCGACGACGCCGACCAGCGGGCCGCGCTGACCGCCTGCGGCGACCAGGCGGTGGCGAATTTCGACTGGCCCGTGGTTGCCCGCCGCGTTCTGGAGGTATACGCAGCGGCGATCGAAGCCACCGACGGTCGGGTGATCGACCAGGAATGGGTGGGGATGGGCTGAACGGTGGGGCCAGTGGGGCCGATGTGACGAGCGCGTCGGCGGCAGCCGCGCCGAACCGGGCGGGAACGGAGCAGCACTACGATGCCGGGCATGTGGTGGGTGGTGGGCACGATCCTGGTCGTCGGGCTCGTCGCGGCGTACCTGATCTGGACGGCCGGCCGGGTCGAGCGGCTGCAGGCCCGCGCGGAGTCGGCGGCTCGGGCGCTCGACGCGCACCTGCTGCGCCGCGCGGCGGCCGCGGCGGTCCTGGCCGAGCAGCGGTACGGCGTGGAGCTGTACGCGGCGGCTCGGATCGCCCTGGACGCCCCGCCGGAGGAGCGGGAGGCGGCCGAGAACGACCTCACCCGGCAGTTGCGCGCGGTCGAGCTGGACCCGGCCGACCCGGCGTGTGAGGCGGTGATCGCGGCCAGCCGACGGCTGGCGCTGGCCCGACAGGTGCACACCGACCTGGTCCGGGACGCGCGGTCGGCGCGCGGCCGCCCCCTGGTACGCCTGTTCGGGATGGGGCGCCGGCACCAGTGGCCGCGCTACTTCGACGTCGACGACCCCACCCTCGCCGTCCCGGCGGACGTCACCACCGGCTGACCCGGTGCCGGCCGCTCAGCGGCCCTGGTCAGGGGTGATGCGGGCCACACCGCAGGCCACCGTGGGTCTGATTGGCTGTCGGACCGGCGTTGAGCCCGTCGTAGCATTTTCGCAGCCACCCCCTGAGCACGCCCAAGGAGCGATGACCCGTGTCCGAATCCACCTCCCCGAACGCCAACGCCACGCCCGTCGTCGGCACCGCCCGAGTCAAGCGGGGCATGGCCGAGATGCTCAAGGGCGGCGTGATCATGGACGTGGTCACCGCCGAGCAGGCCAAGATCGCCGAAGACGCCGGCGCGGTCGCCGTGATGGCGCTGGAGCGGGTGCCCGCGGACATCCGCGCGCAGGGCGGCGTCTCCCGGATGAGCGACCCGGACATGATCGACGGCATCATCGAGGCCGTCTCGATCCCGGTGATGGCCAAGGTCCGCATCGGCCACTTCGTCGAGGCGCAGATCCTGCAGTCGCTCGGCGTCGACTACATCGACGAGTCCGAGGTGCTGACCCCGGCCGACTACGCCAACCACATCGACAAGTGGGCCTACACCGTCCCCTTCGTCTGCGGCGCGACCAACCTGGGTGAGGCGCTGCGCCGGATCACCGAGGGCGCGGCGATGATCCGCTCGAAGGGCGAGGCGGGCACCGGTGACGTCTCCAACGCCACCACCCACATGCGCAAGATCCGCCAGGAGATCCGCCGGCTGCAGTCGCTCCCGGAGGACGAGCTCTTCGTCGCCGCCAAGGAGCTGCAGGCGCCGTACGAGCTGGTCAAGGAGGTCGCCCAGACGGGCAAGCTGCCGGTGGTGCTGTTCACCGCGGGCGGCATCGCCACCCCGGCCGACGCCGCCATGATGATGCAGCTCGGCGCGGAGGGCGTCTTCGTCGGCTCGGGCATCTTCAAGTCCGGCAACCCGGCCCAGCGCGCCGCCGCGATCGTCAAGGCGACCACCTTCCACGACGACCCGGACGTGCTCGCCAAGGTCTCCCGTGGTCTGGGCGAGGCGATGGTCGGCATCAACGTCGACGAGATCCCGCAGCCGCACCGCCTGGCCGAGCGCGGTTGGTGACGCCGATGGGTGGCCAGCCGAAGATCGGGGTGCTCGCCCTCCAGGGCGACGTGCGCGAGCACGTCGCGGCCCTGGCCGGGGCCGGCGCCGACGCCCGCCCGGTACGCCGTCCGGCGGAGCTGGACGCGGTCGACGGGCTGGTCATCCCCGGCGGCGAGTCCACCACCATCAGCAAACTCGCCGACATCTTCGAGATGCGCGAGCCGATCGACAAGCGGATCGCCGGCGGCATGCCGGTCTACGGGTCCTGCGCCGGCCTGATCATGCTGGCCACCGAGGTCCTGGACGGCCGGCCCGACCAGCGCGGTTTCGCCGGCATCGACATGACGGTGCGGCGCAACGCGTTCGGCCGGCAGGTCGACTCGTTCGAGGCGCCGGTGGCGATCGCCGGGGTCGAGGGCGACCCGTTCCACGCCGTCTTCATCCGGGCCCCCTGGGTCGAGCGGGTCGGCGCGGGCGTCGAGGTGCTGGGCCGGGTCACCGAGGGGCCGGCCGCCGACCGGATCGTCGCGGTCCGGCAGGGCAACCTGGTGGCCACCTCGTTCCACCCGGAGCTCACCGGCGACCTGCGGCTGCACCGCTACTTCGTGGAGCTGGTCCGGGCCGCCTGAGGGGTCCGACCCGGGCCTCCCTCCCGCCGGGAGGGGGGCCCGCTCCACGCCCGGCCGGTGCGCGTGTGACACCGGGGGGAGTGACCTCGGTAGGATTGCCGCGGTTCGGCAGGGCTCACCGCCCGCCGCAGCCCTCCAGCCGACCAGCCGCCGGTGCAGGCGGTGGAGCTGGCGCGGACAGTCGACGCAGGCGTGAGTCAACAGACGGAGGTATGAGATGTCCGGCCACTCAAAGTGGGCGACCACCAAGCACAAGAAGGCCGTCATCGACGCCAAGCGCGGCAAGATGTTCGCCAAGCTGATCAAGAACGTCGAGGTCGCGGCCCGGACCGGCGGCGGCGACCCCGCCGGCAACCCGACGCTCTACGACGCCATCCAGAAGGCGAAGAAGAACTCCGTCCCGAACGACAACATCGACCGCGCGGTCAAGCGCGGCTCGGGCCTGGAGGCCGGCGGCGCCGACTGGCAGACCATCATGTACGAGGGCTACGGCCCGAACGGCGTGGCGATGCTGATCGAGTGCCTCACCGACAACCGCAACCGCGCCGCCACCGAGGTGCGCACCGCGCTGACCCGCAACGGCGGCTCGCTCGCCGACGCCGGCTCGGTGTCGTACATGTTCTCCCGCAAGGGCGTGGTGATCGTGCCCAAGACCGGCACGACGGAGGACGACGTGATGATGGCGGTCCTCGACGCCGGCGCCGAGGAGGTCAACGACCTCGGTGAGGCTTACGAGGTGGTCTCCGAGCCGACCGACCTGATCGCGGTCCGCACCGCGCTGCAGGACGCCGGCATCGAGTACGAGTCGGCCGAGTCCTCCCTCATTCCCAGCATGAACGTGCCGCTGGACGAGGAGGGCGCGCGCAAGGTCTTCAAGCTGATCGACGTGCTGGAGGACTGCGACGACGTGCAGAACGTCTACGCGAACTTCGACGTCTCCGACGACGTGATGGCGGCCGTCGACGCCTGACCGTCGGTGCCGGCGCGCCCCCGGGTCGCGGTGTCGGCCGGCACCGGACATCCCGCTGCGGCACTACGAAGCTGATGTCGTGAACGATTCACCGATGCGGCGCTGACCCGTGTCGTCCGCACGGCCGGCCGCGACGCCCGGCCCGGCGGCCGGTGATTCATCCACGACATCAGCTTCGTAGCGTCCGGGACAGGTGTCGCCGCGATCGGCCGACCCGCCCGAGGCGTCGGCGCCCCTGTGTGGGGGCGCTGAGGCCTCGGCGCAGCGGCGGGCCACCGCGTCGAAGGCCGCCGTGCGCTGCCGGCTGCCGTCGGGCCGAAACCGGGCTGACCGGCCGTGGCGCCCCACCGTACGCTGCCGGGATGCTCCTGCCCGATCTCCCGCTCCGCACCGACCGCCTCGACCTGCTGAACCTGGCCATCGTGGTCCGGGCGACCGGCGAGCTGGTCGGCGACGTGCTACTCATCTGGACCAGTGCCACCTGTGCAGAACGAGTTCGTCAAGGGGGAGTGGGTCGACGAGGCGGTGTGCGCGCTGCTGGCCCAGGAGTGACGGGCCGGCCGGACCGCCGGCTGACCGGCCGGCCCGGCCCGGCGCCCCGTGCGCGCCGGGCCGGACCGAGGCCCGGTCAGGCGTGGTGGCGCCGGGCCTTCACGATGCTCTCGGCGGCGTCCCAGACCGTGATCGCGGCGACCACCGCGACCGTTACCCGGGCGACGGTGTCGAGGTGTCCGTCCGTGCGCAGCCAGTCGAACCGCCGCACCAGCTCCGGGTTGAGCAGCCGGTCGGTGAGCAGCAGGACGATGACCGGCACCGTGAACGCGAGGTCGAGGGCGGCGTTCACCGCTACGAGCGGCCAGGTCCACCGCCCGGCGCGGTACTTGGCGACCTCCAGCACCAGGCTGGCCACGAGCACGGCCGCGAGGAACGGCAGCCACGAGCTCCAGAGCGCCGGGTCGAGGAGCGGGATGCGGTCGCCGTCGGTGTCGGAGACCCAGGGCTGGAAGTGTTGCCAGGGCAGGAAGGCGAGGGTGAGCAGCAGCATCGCCACCGACGCGCAGGTGTCGGTGAGCCGGACGTCCCGCTCCGCCGGACCCTCCGGGAGGTGGTCGACGCTCCACTCGGGCAGGTTCAGCGAGGTGTCGGTCCGTTCCAGGACCGCGAAGCCCAAGGTGACCCAGAAGGCGATCTGCACCGCCGTCTGGAACGCGCTGGTGATGCCCACGCCGACCGCCCTGCCGGGGTCGTCGCCGACGGTCGCCTCGAGCACGCCCACCACGACGCCGACGGTGCCGGGCACGGTAGCCAGCATCAGCCGCAGCACCCGCTGCCAGACCAGGTAGTAGGTGGGGCCGATGAGCTGGAGCCGACGGTCGGCGTACCGGGCGGCAAGCCGCTCCGGCTGGCCCAGCTCGGTGAGCACCTCGCGCTCGGCGGCCTCGGCGTCCTGCCCGGCGCCGGTCCGGTCGTCGATCATGTCCTCGATGGCGGCGCGCAGCTCGGAGGCGATCTCGGCGCGGCGGGGTACCGGCACCGCCCGCAGGGTGGCGGCGAGGTAGCGGTCGGTCAGGGAACTCATCGGTGGTCTCCTTCGATCAGCCCGGCGACGGAGGTCTGCACGGCGGCGAGGTCGTCGAGGAGGCGGGCCAGCACCGTCTCCCCCTCGTCACTGATGCGGTAGAACTTGCGCGGCCGGCTCTCTTCGGTGTTCCACTCGCTGGTCAGCAGCCCCTGCTCCTCCAGCCGCCGGAGCAGGGGATAGAGCGTGTTGGCGTCGACCGGAAAGCCGTGCGCCGCGAGGCGTTGCAGCAGCGCGTAGCCGTAGTCGGGGCGGCGCAGGGCGACCAGGCTCGCCACCACCACCGTGCCGCGGCGCAACTCCTGGAGATGGGTCCGCAGGATCTCGTCGCTTACCATGACTCACACGATACTGTGTGGCACACACTAATGTATAGCGCAACATCGCTGTGCTGCGGCGGGGCCGACCCGGGAGATCCACACCACCCTGACGGTGATCTGCCCGCGCGGCTGCTGGAGGTGCCTCTCGGGGCGGGGATAGGGTGGGCCGACCGACTTCTCACCACCCACGAAGCCGACCCGGGGGGCGCCACGCATGGGCGATTCGTTCGCGCATCTGCACGTGCACACTGAGTACTCGATGCTCGACGGAGCGGCCCGGCTCAAGGACCTGTTCGCCGAGGCCAACCGGCTCGGCATGCCGGCGGTGGCGATCACCGACCACGGCAACATGCACGGCGCGAACGACTTCTACAAGCAGGCGATGGCCGCCGGGATCACGCCGATCCTCGGCGTCGAGGCGTACGTGGCGCCGGAGTCGCGCTTCCACAAGGCGCGGGTCAAGTGGGGCCGGCCGGAGCAGAAGAGCGACGACATCTCCGGCAACGGCGCGATCACCCACAAGACCATGTGGGCGCGCAACGCCACCGGCCTGAAGAACCTGTTCACGCTGAACTCGCGCGCCTCCATGGAGGGTCACTACGTCAAGTGGCCCCGGATGGACATGGAGCTGATCGCCGAGCACGCCGAGGGCATCATGGCCACCACCGGCTGCCCCTCCGGTGCCGTGCAGACCCGGCTGCGGCTGGGCCAGTTCGACGAGGCGCTCAAGGTCGCCGCCAGCTACCAGGACATCTTCGGCAAGGAGAACTACTTCCTGGAGATCATGGACCACGGCCTCGACATCGAGCGCCGGGTCCGGGACGGGCTCACCGAGATCGCCCGCAAGCTCGACATCCCGCCGGTGGTCACCAACGACTCGCACTACACCCACGAGGCGCAGGCCGAGGCGCACGACGTGCTGCTCTGCGTGCAGACCGGCAGCAACATCTCCGACCCGAACCGGTTCCGCTTCGAGGGCGGCGGCTACTTCATCAAGTCGGCCGAGCAGATGCGCGCGGTCGACTCCTCGGAGCTGTGGCAGCAGGGCTGCCGCAACACCCTGCTGGTCGCCGAGAAGGTCGACCCGACCGGGATGTTCGAGTTCCACAACCTGATGCCCCGCTTCCCGGTGCCGGAGGGGGAGACCGAGGAGTCCTGGTTCCGCAAGGAGACCTTCGCCGGGTTGGCTCGCCGCTACCCGGGCGGCATTCCCGAGGGGCACATCGTCCAGGCCGAGTACGAGCTGGGCGTCATCAACCAGATGGGCTTCCCCTCGTACTTCCTCGTGGTCGCCGACTTCATCCAGTGGGCGAAGAGCCAGGGCATCGCCGTCGGTCCGGGCCGTGGCTCGGCCGCCGGCTCGCTCGTCGCGTACGCCCTGGGCATCACCGACCTGGACCCGATCCCGCACGGCCTGATCTTCGAGCGGTTCCTCAACCCCGAGCGCGTCTCCATGCCGGATGTCGACATCGACTTCGACGAGCGTCGGCGCGGCGAGGTGATCAAGTACGTCACCGACAAGTGGGGCGAGGACAAGGTCGCCCAGATCGCCACCTTCGGCACCATCAAGGCCAAGGCCGCGATCAAGGACTCGGCCCGGGTGCTCGGATTCCCGTACGCGGTGGGCGACCGGATCACCAAGGCGATGCCGCCGGCGGTGATGGGCAAGGACATCCCGCTCACAGGCATCTTCGACCCCAAGCACCCGCGGTACGCCGAGGCCGGCGAGATCCGGGGCCTCTACGAGTCCGACCCGGACGTGCGCAAGGTGATCGACACCGCCAAGGGCATCGAGGGGCTGATTCGGCAGACCGGTGTGCACGCCGCCGGCGTGATCATGTCCGCCGAGCCGATCATCGAGCACATCCCGCTGATGCGCCGGGACGCCGACGGGGCGATCATCACCCAGTTCGACTACCCGACGTGCGAGTCCCTCGGGCTGTTGAAGATGGACTTCCTCGGCCTGCGCAACCTGACCATCATCGACGACGCGGTCAAGAACATCGAGCTCAACCACGGCAAACAGCTGGACCTGCTGTCCCTGCCGCTGGACGACCCGGCCGCCTACGAGCTGTTGGCCCGGGGCGACACCCTCGGCGTTTTCCAGCTCGACGGCGGGCCGATGCGCTCGCTGCTGCGGCTGATGAAGCCGGACAACTTCGAGGACATCTCCGCCGTCCTGGCGCTCTACCGGCCCGGCCCGATGGGCGTCGACTCGCACACCAACTACGCGCTGCGCAAGAACGGCCAGCAGGAGATCACCCCGATCCACCCGGAGCTGGAGGAGCCGCTGCGGGAGATTCTCGCGCCCACCTACGGCCTGATCGTCTACCAGGAGCAGGTGCAGCGCGCCGCGCAGATCCTCGCCGGCTACACCCTCGGCCAAGCCGACCTGCTGCGCCGGGCGATGGGCAAGAAGAAGAAGGAGATCCTCGACAAGGAGTTCATCCCGTTCCGGGACGGCTGCCGTGAGCGCGGCTACTCCGACGAGGCGATCCAGGCGGTGTGGGACGTCCTGGTGCCGTTCGCCGGCTACGCCTTCAACAAGGCGCACTCGGCCGCCTACGGGCTGGTCTCGTACTGGACCGCGTACCTGAAGGCCCACTACCCGGCCGAGTACATGGCCGGGCTGCTCACCTCGGTCGGTGACGACAAGGACAAGATGGCGCTCTACCTGTCGGAGTGCCGGCGGATGGGCATCCAGGTCCTGCCGCCCGACGTGAACACCTCGGCCGGCCCGTTCACCCCGGTCGGCAAGGACATCCGCTTCGGCCTGGCCGCGATCCGCAACGTCGGCGCGAACGTGGTCGCCTCGATCATGCGGTGCCGCGAGGAGAAGGGCGAGTACGCCGACTTCTACGACTTCCTGTCCAAGGTGGACGCGGTGGTCTGCAACAAGAAGACCATCGAATCGCTGATCAAGGCCGGCGCGTTCGACTCGATGGGGCACCCGCGCAAGGGCCTGCTCGCCGTGCACGCCGACGCCATCGACGCGTACGCCGACGTCAAGCGCAAGGAGGCGGTCGGCCAGTACGACCTCTTCGGTGCCGGCTTCGGTGAGGCGGACACCGGCGGCAGCACCACGGTCATGCCGACCATCGGCGAGGGTGAGTGGGACAAGCGGGACAAGCTGGCCTTCGAGCGGGAGATGCTCGGCCTGTACGTCTCCGACCACCCGCTCTTCGGCCTGGAGCACGTCCTCGGCGCGGCGGCGGACACCACGATCGCCGCGCTCGCCGAGGAGGGCGGGGTGCCCGACGGGGCGGTGGTCACCCTCGCCGGCATCCTCTCCGGCGTGCAGCGGCGGGTCACCAAGCAGGGCCGGGCCTGGGCCTCGGCCACCTTGGAGGACCTGGCCGGCGGGGTGGAAACGCTCTTCTTCCCGAACACCTACGAGGTGATCGGGCAGTACATCGCCGAGGACGCGATCGTGGTGGTCAAGGGGCGGGTGGACCGCCGCGACGACACGCCACGGATCATGGCGATGGACATGTCCATGCCGGACATCAGCAGCAACCCGGCGAACAAGCCGGTCACCCTCACCATCCCGGTGCACCGGTGCACGCCGCCGCTGGTGGAACGGCTCAAGGAGACCCTGGTGCTGCACCCGGGCGACACCGAGGTGCACGTCAAGCTGCTCAACGGGGGGAAGGTGACCACGCTGCGGCTCGGACCGTTCCGGGTGGCGGCCACCACCGCGTTGATGGGCGACCTGAAGAGCGTCCTCGGCCCCACCAACGTCGGTTGATCACCCCCAACGCGCCGGTCAGACCGGGCGGTACTCCACCTCCGGCCGGCCGGGGGTGCCGTAGCGGGGGGTACGTGCCGCGCGTTCGACGGTGACCAGGTATTCCAGGTAGCGGCGGGCGGTCACCCGGGAGATGCCGGTCTGCTGGCTCACCTCGGTCGCCGACCGGCCCGACCCGGGTGAGATGGCGGCCAGCACCCGGTTCAGCGTCTGCTCGTCCAGCCCCTTGGGCAGCGTGTGCTGCGCCGCGCCGCGCAGGGTGGCGAACATCCGGTCCACCTCGTGCTGGGCGGCGACCTCGCCGTCGGCGAGCGCCTGGCGGCGGTAGTCGGCGTACCGCTCCAGCTTGTCGCGGAAGGCGGCGAAGGTGAACGGCTTGAGCAGGTAGTGGGTCACCCCGAGGGAGACGGCGGTGCGGACCACCGCCAGGTCCCGGGCCGAGGTCACCGCGAGCACGTCGACGCTGCTGCCCGCTGCCCGCAGGGCCCGGCAGACGTCCAGGCCGTGCAGGTCGGGCAGCCGGAAGTCCAGCAGTACGAGGTCCACGTCCGTGCCGGCCCGATGCCGCAGCGCCGCCATCGCCTCCCGCGCGGTGTGCGCCACCCCGACCACCACGAAGCCGGGCACCCGCTCGGTGTACGCCTTGTGCGCCTCTGCCAGCAGCGGCTCGTCCTCCACCACCAGCACCCGGATGTCGGTCACGACCGGCCCTCCGGGATCGGCAGCCGGACCGTGAACACAGTCCCGCCGCCGTCGGCCGCGGCCACGTCGCAGCGGCCACCGTGGCGCCGGATCACCTGCCCGACCAGCGCCAGGCCCAGGCCGCGGCCGGCGCTCTTGGTCGACCAGCCACGCCGGAACGCGTCCGCGACCCGGTCGGGGTCCAGCCCCGGTCCGTTGTCGCCGACCCGGATGACGATGTCGTCGTCGACGGTGCCGACGAAGACGCGTACCCGGCGCGGCGGGTCGGTGCCGGCCACCGCCTCGAGCGCGTTGTCGACCAGGTTGCCGACGACGGTGAGCAGGTCGGCGGCGGGCAGGGGGCTGTCGTCGAGCCGGCAGTCCGGTTCGATCACCAGGTCCACGCCGCGCTCGCCGGCCCGCGCCGACTTGCCGAGCAGCAGGGCGGCCAGCGCCGGCTCGGTCACCGCGCCGACCACCCGGTCCGTGAGCTGCTGGGCCAGCGCGAGGTCGCGGGTGGCCAGCTGCACGGCCTCGTCGGCGCGGCCCAGCTCCACCAGGGTCAGCACGGTGTGCAGCCGATTGGCCGACTCGTGGGTCTGGGCCTGCAGGGCCTCGGTCAGCGCGCGTACCGAGTCCAGCTCGCTGGCCAGGTTGCGCAGCTCGGTCTGGTCGCGCAGGGTCAGCACGGTGCCGAGCGGGGCGCCCTCGAACCGGGTGGTCCGCTGGTTGGCCACCAGGACCCGGTCACCGGCCAGCACCGGCTCGTCGTGCGCGTCCCGCCCGGAGGCCAGCAGCTCGGCCACCGCGGGTGGGAGGTCGATCCCGGCCACCGGCCGGTCGGTCACCGACGCGTCCTCGTCCAGCCCGAGCAACCGGCGGCCCTCGTCGTTGACCAGCGCCACCCGTCGGTCGGTGGTCAGCACCACCAGTCCCTCCCGTACCGAGTGCAGGACCGCGTCGTAGTACTCGTACATCCGGCTCATCTGGGCCGGCCCGAGGCCGTGGGTCTGCCGGCGGAGCCGGCGGCTGAGCAACCAGGAGCCGGTGGCGGCCAGGGCGAGCGCGGGGGCGGCGGCGCCGAGCAGCACCGGCAGCTGGGCGAGCAGCTTGCGGTTGATCGCCCTGGTGGTGATGCCGGCGGAGACCAGGCCGATGATCCGGCGGTCGTCGTCGTAAACCGGGACCACCGCGCGTACCGACTCGCCGAGCGTGCCGACGTTGGTGGTGGTGAACGGCCGACCGGCGAGGGCGGGTCCGATGTCGCCGATGAACGGCTGCCCGATCAGGCTGGGGTTGCGGTGCGAGTAGCGGGTCCGGTCGGGGGCCATCACCACCACGAAGTCCGTTCCCGTCGCCACCCGGATCGACTCCGCGTACGGCTGGAGGGTGGCCGCCGGGTCGGCTGAGGTCAGGGCGGCGCGGACGTCGGGGGAGCGGGCCACGGTGTGCGCCACGGCGAGCACCTCCTCCTTCGCCGCCTGCCGGGAGTCGCTGCGGGCGAGCCAGACCGCGCCCGCCGCCCCGGCGAGCACGAGCAGCGTCACCACCACCGCTTGGAGGGCGAACAGCTGTCCCGCGATGCTCCACTGGCGTCGGGCCACGTTCACCTCCTCCTCGCGCTCGGCTTCCGCCCGCAAGTGTGGCGCACCGGTCAGGTTCCGATTTCGGCCCCGAGTCACCCTGGTGAACAGAATGAACGCAAGGCTGCCTTATATTGAGACGCGCTTCACATTGTGGGCATGGACACCACCACACCCACCCCCGTGGCCGCCCGGCCCGTCCGCCGGGACCGGACCCGTTACCTCTACCTGGCGGTCATCCTGGCCGTCGCCGCCGGCATCGTGGTCGGCCTCGCGGCCCCGGAGTTCGGCAAGGAACTGAAGCCCCTCGGTACCGGATTCGTCAACCTGATCAAGATGATGATCGGACCGGTCATCTTCTGCACGATCGTCCTCGGCGTCGGATCCGTCCGTCAGGCGGCCAAGGTCGGCAAGGTCGGCGGTCTCGCCCTCGGCTACTTCCTGGTCATGTCCACCGTCGCGCTGGCCATCGGCCTGGTGGTCGGCAACCTCATCCATCCCGGCGCCGGCCTGGACCTGGGCCCCGACCTGGCGGGCGCGGGCAAGGCCGCCGCCGGTGACGAGAGCGGCGGGACGGTCGACTTCCTGCTCGGCATCATCCCGACCACCCTCTTCTCCGCCCTGACCGAGGGGGAGGTGCTCCAGACGCTGCTGGTCGCGCTGCTGTTCGGCTTCGCCGTGCAGGCCCTCGGCACGCGTGGTGAGCCCGTGCTGCGGGCGGTGGGCCTGCTCCAACGCCTCGTCTTCAAGGTGCTGGCGATGATCATGTGGGTCGCCCCGATCGGCGCGTTCGGGGCGATCGCCGCGCTGGTCGGCGCGACCGGCGTGGACGCGTTGAAGAGCCTGGCGCAGGTCATGTTCGGCTTCTACGCCACCTGCGTGGTCTTCGTCTTCGTGGTGCTCGGCGCGCTGCTCTGGTTCGTGGCCCGCATCTCGATCTTCAAGCTCTTCGCCTACCTCGGCCGGGAGTTCCTGCTGATCCTGTCGACCTCGTCGTCGGAGTCGGCGCTGCCCCGGCTGATCGCCAAGATGGAGCACGTCGGGGTCGGCAGGTCGGTCGTGGGCATCACGGTGCCGACCGGGTACTCGTTCAACCTGGACGGCACCGCGATCTACCTGACCATGGCGTCGCTGTTCATCGCCGACGCGCTGGGCAAGCCGCTGTCGATCGGCGAGCAGATCTCGCTGCTGCTGTTCATGGTCATCGCCTCGAAGGGTGCCGCCGGGGTCACCGGCGCCGGCCTGGCCACCCTGGCCGGCGGGTTGCAGTCGCACCGGCCGGACCTGGTCGACGGCGTGGGGCTGATCGTCGGCATCGACCGGTTCATGTCCGAGGCCCGGGCGCTGACCAATTTCGCCGGCAACGCGGTCGCCACCGTGCTGGTCGGCACCTGGACCGGCGAGTTCGACCGCGACCAGGCCGAGGCCGTGCTCAGCGGCCGGCGCCCGTTCGACGAGTCGACCATGCTCGACGACGAGCCGGCCGAGGCCGGGCCCGCCGACGACGAGTCGGGCCCGCGACAGTCGACGCTGGCGGGGGCGCCGTCCTGACCCGGCCGGTCGAGGACGGCCGTGCCGCCCGGGGGTGCGCCGGAGCCTTCCGGTGCGCCTCCGGGGGGCGCCGTCTCCCGCACCACCGGCCCGCCCCGGTCAACCCGCCGGTCCAACACGGCCCAGCGCCGCCTGCGGGACCGGTCTGACCGTTCGGGCGCGGGCCGCGGGGTGTCGATTGGCCGTTCCGGCCGGCAACGGGCCTCACTAGCGTCGGCGCCATGGAGCTGGAAGAGGCGCAGAAACTGTGGCAGCCCGAGCCGGGCTGGCTGAACACCGCCAGCTACGGGCTGCCGCCCGAGCCGGTCTGGACGGCGCTGCAGGAGGCCCTGGCGGACTGGCGGGTGGGGCGGATCTCCTGGGAGGTGTGGGGCGAGTCCGTCGACCGGTCCCGGGCCGCGTTCGCCGCCCTGGTCGGGGTGGCGGCGGCGGACGTGGCGATCGGCAGCACGGCATCGCAGCTGCTCGCCCCGGTGGCGGCCGCAATGCCGCCGGGCGCCACGGTGGTGGTCCCGGAGGTCGAGTTCACCTCGAACCTCTTTCCCTGGTTGGTGCAGGGGCAGCGGGGCGTCACCGTACGCACGGTCCCGCTGGCCGGCCTCGCCGACGCCATCGACGCCGACACCGACCTGGTCGCGTTCAGCCTGGTGCAGTCGGCCGACGGCGCGGTCGCCCCGTACGACGAGATCGTCGCCGCGGCCCGCGCGCACGGCGCCCTCGTCGCGGTGGACGCCACCCAGGCCTGCGGCTGGCTGCCCTTCGACGCGGGCCGGGCCGACGTGGTGGCGGTCGCGGCGTACAAGTGGCTGATGGCGCCGCGTGGGGCGGCCTTCGCCTACCTGGCCCCGGCGCTGCGCGACCGGCTGCGGCCCGACGCCGCCGGTTGGTACGCGGGCGCCGACCCCCACGCCTCCTACTACGGTCCGCCGCTGCGGCTGGCCGACGACGCCCGGCGCTTCGACATCTCCCCGGCCTGGTTCTCCTACGTGGGGGCGGCGCCCGCGCTGGAGCTGCTCGCCGAGATCGGGCTGCCCGCGGTCCGCGACCACGACGTCGCCCTGGCCAACCGGTTCCTCGCCGGCCTCGGCCGAGCCGCGGGCGACAGCGCGATCGTGACCGTCGAGGTGCCCGGGGCGGAGGAGAGGCTGGCGCGGGCCGGGGTGCGCGCGGCGGTCCGCGCCGGCCGGGTGCGGGCCGCCTTCCACCTCTACTGCACTCAGGAGGACGTCGACCTCGCGCTCGACGCGCTGACGAGCTGAGGAGCTGAGTGGGCTCCCGCCCCGGGACCGGGCGGGAGCACCCACTCAGGCCAGGTGGCCGCCGATCTTCGTGTACCCGCGCAGCAGGTCGCGGGAGATGATCAGCCGCTGCATCTCGTCGGTGCCCTCGAAGATCCGGTAGAGCCGCACCTGCCGGTACCAGCGCTCGATCGGCAGCTCCCGGGTGTAGCCCATGCCGCCGTGGATCTGGAGCACCCGGTCCACCACCCGGTTGACCATGCCGGCGCCGTAGAGCTTGCCCATCGAGGAGGCGTGCCGGGGGTCCAGGCCCTGGTCGACCGTCCAGGCGGAGCGCAGCACCAGCCAGCGGGCCGCCTCCAGCTCGGTCTCCGAGTCGGCGATCATCCACTGGATGGCCTGGTTGGTGCCGATCTTCGCGCCGAAGGTCTCCCGGGTGTTGGCCTGGTCGATCGCCATCTGCAGGGCCCGCTCGGCGATGCCGATGGCATGCGAGGGGATGGTGTAGCGCCCCTTGCCGATCCACTGCATGCCCAGCGCGAAGCCCTGCCCGACCTCGCCGAGGATGTTGCGGTGCGGCACCCGGACGCCGTCGAAGATCAGCGAGGCCGGCCCGCCCTCGCCCATGGTCTGGATGAACTCCGAGCGCCAGCCCATCGCCCGGTCCACCAGGAACGCGGTGGCGCCGCCGTTGCGGGCGCCCTTCTCCCGGTCGGTCACCGCCACCACGATGGCGAAGTCGGCGTCGTTGCCTCCTGTGATGAAGGTCTTCTCGCCGTCGAGGATCCAGTCGTCGCCGTCCCGCCGGGCCGACAGCCGGATGTTGGCCGCGTCGGAGCCGGCGCCCGGCTCGGTGATCGCGAAGCAGGAGATCCGTTCCCCCTCGATGGTGGGGATGAGGAACTCCCGCTTCTGCTCCTCGGTGGCGTGGAACAGGATGTTGTCCGCCTCACCGCCGAAGCGGAACGGCGCGAAGGTGCGGCCCAGCTCGGTCCAGATCAGCGACTGCATGACCGCGGGCAGGTCCATCCCGCCGTACTCCTCCGGGGTGGCCAGCCCCCAGAAACCGAACTTCTTCGCCTTGAGCTGGAGTTCCCGCAGCTCGGAGCGGTCGAGGCCGGGTCGGTGGGCCCGCTCGCGGCGGAGCACCTCCTGCTCCAGCGGCATCACCTCGCGGGTGATGAACGACCGGACGGTGTCCCGGACCGCCCGTTCCTCGTCGGTGAGTGAGAAGTCCACGGTGGTCCCCCTGGCAATGGCGCGGTGATGGGTCGCCCTCAAACTAGCGATGTAAGTTTTAGTCCGTCCAGCCCCCACCTCCCACCCGCCGGCGGACGGCCTGCTCCCGGCGGCGCGGCTAGGCTGCACGGGGACCGCCGGCGAACCGGCCACGCCCACGAGGGAGAGACACCGGTGCCCCGACCCCGACAGGCTCTGCTCACCCGGGACCGGATCGTGGCCACGGCGCTCGCGCTGATCGACGCGGACGGACTCGCCGCCCTCTCCACCCGGCGGCTGGCCGCCGCGCTCGGCGTCCAGGGCCCGTCGCTCTACAACCACTTCGCGACCAAGGACGCCATTCTCGACGCGGTGGCGGACAGCGTCACCGCCACCGTGGACACCGGATTCTTCGCCCGGCTCGACTGGCGGGCGGCGCTGCGCCGGTGGGCCTGGTCGTACCGGGAGGCACTTGCCGCGCACCCGAACGTGGTGCCGTACCTGGCGCAGGGGCCCGGTCGGCGACCGGCCGCGCTGGCCATGGCCGACGCGGTCTACGGCGGCCTGGTCCGGGCCGGCTGGCCGCCCGCCCGCGCCACCCACATCGGCGCGGCGCTGCGCTACTTCGTCGCCGGTTCGGCGCTCGGCTCGTTCGCCCGGGGCTTCGTCGAGGACCCGGAGCTTTACGCCGCGCACTACCCGCACCTGACCCAGGCGCACCGGCTCGCCGGGCGCCAGCGCAGCGTCGACGAGGGCGCCTTCGCCCTCGGCCTCGACGCGCTGCTGCACGGGCTGGCCGCCGAGTACGAGCGGACGGTCGGGCCGCTCGCCCCGCTGGAGCCGATCGACCCTTCGGGGTAGCGTCCAAACTCCCAGCGCTAGTTTCCCGCCCCCCACGAAGGACGACATGGATCTCGCCGCCGCGCCGCCCGCCCTCCTGGTCCGTCGCCACCTGCACGTCGCCGGCGAGTGGGTCGACCCCGCCGGGGATGACGCCATCCCCGTCGAGAACCCCGCCACCGGCGAGATCGTCGGGCAGGTCCCCGCCGGCACCCCGGCCGACGTCGACCGGGCCGTGGCCGCCGCCCGGGCCGCCTTCCCCGGCTGGGCGGCCACCGCCCCCGCCGAGCGGGCCGCCCACCTGGACCGGCTGCACACCGCCCTGGCCGCGCGCGCCGACGAGATCGCCCGGACCGTCGCCTGGGAGCTGGGCACCCCGCTCAAGCTCGCCGCCCGGGTGCAGACCGGCCTGCCGCTGACCGTGCTGCGCGGCATGGTCGACCTGGCCGCCCGGCCGGCCCCCGAGGAGACCGTCGGGAACTCCCTGGTGGTCCGCGAACCGGTCGGCGTGGTCGGCGCGATCACCCCGTGGAACTACCCGCTGCACCAGGTCGTCGCCAAGGTCGCCCCCGCCCTGGCCGCCGGCTGCACGGTGGTGCTCAAACCCAGCGAGCTGACCCCGCTGACGGCGTACCTGCTCTTCGACGCGGTCACCGAGGCCGGACTCCCGCCCGGGGTGGTCAACCTGGTCCCGGGCACCGGCCCGGTGGCGGGTGAGGCCCTCGCCGCCCACCCGGACGTGGACCTGGTCTCGTTCACCGGCTCCACCGCCACCGGCCGCCGGATCGCCCACCTGGCCGCCGACCGGATCGCCCGGGTCGCCCTGGAGCTCGGCGGCAAGTCGGCCAACCTGATCCTCGCCGACGCCGACCTGGCCACCGCAGTGAAGGTCGGGGTCGGCAACGCCTTCCTCAACTCCGGGCAGACCTGCACCGCCTGGACCCGGATGCTGGTCCACCGCGACCGGTACGACGAGGCGCTCGACCTGATCGCGGCGGCCGCCGGGGCGTACCGGCCGGGGGACCCGTTCGACCCGGCGACCCGGCTGGGCCCGCTGGTCTCCGCCGCCCAGGCCGAGCGGGTCCGCGGGCACGTCGACCGGGCCCTGGCCGACGGGGCGCGGCTGCTCGCCGGCGGCCCGGACGCCCCGCTCCCGCCCCGCGGCCACTTCGTCGCCCCCACCGTCTTCGCCGACGTGCACCCGGACAGCGCGCTCGCCCAGGAGGAGGTCTTCGGCCCGGTCCTCGCCGTCATCCCGTTCGCCGACACCGACGAGGCGGTGGCCATCGCCAACAACTCCCGGTACGGGCTGGCCGGCGCGGTCTGGTCCGCCGACGAGGAGGCGGCCCTCGCGGTCGCCCGGCGGCTGCGGACCGGCCAGGTCGACGTGAACGGCGGCGCGTTCAACCCGCTCGCCCCCTTCGGCGGCTACCAGCAGTCCGGCCTCGGCCGGGAGTTGGGCGCGTACGGCGTCGACGAGTTCCGCGAGATCAAGGCGATCCAGCGATGAGGGCGCTGGTCGCCCGCGGCCCCGGCGCGCCGCTGCGCGTCGAGGAGGTACGCCTCCCCGCGCCCGGCCCCGGCGAGCTGCGCGTCCGGATCCGGGCCGCCGGCATCTGCCACTCCGACCTGTCCATGGTGAACGGCACGCTGGCGCCCGCGTACCCGCTGGTGCTCGGGCACGAGGCGGCCGGCGTGGTCGCCGAGGCCGGCCCCGGCACCCGGCTGCCGGTCGGCACCCCGGTGGTGCTGAACTGGGCGCCCGCCTGCCGGGACTGCTGGTTCTGCCGGCACGGCGAGCCGTGGCTCTGCGCCGCAAACACGGCGCCCGCGACGGCCCGCGGCGAGACCGCGGACGGCGACCGGCTGCACGTCACCCTCGGGCTCGGCGCCCTCGCCGAGGAGGTGGTGGTGCCGGAGCACGCCGCCGTCGCGGTCCCCGCCGGGCTTCCGCCCGAGCAGGCCGCGCTGCTCGGCTGCGCGGTGCTCACCGGCACCGGCGCGGTCCGCAACACCGCCCGGGTGGCCGCCGGCGAGTCGGTCGCGGTGATCGGCCTCGGCGGGGTCGGGCTCGCCGTGCTCACCGCCGCCCGGGCCGCGGGCGCGACGCCGATCCTCGCGGTGGACGTCGCCGAGGCCAAGCGCGAGCTGGCCCTGGCCGCCGGCGCCACCGACTTCCTCCGCTCCGACGACCAGCTGTCGAAGGAGGTACGCGCGCGCACCGAGGGCCGGGGCGTCGACCACGCGTTCGAGTGCGTCGGCCGGTCCGCCACCATCCGGGCGGCCTGGCGGATCACCCGGCGCGGGGGAGCGGTAACCGTGGTCGGCATGGGCGCGAAGGACGACCTGGTCAGCCTCGCCGCCCTGGACATCTTCCACTCCGCGCGCACGCTGCGCTCCTCGGTGTACGGCTCCTCCGACCCGGACCGGGAGGTGCCCGAGCTGGCCCGGTCGCTCGGCGACGGCACGCTGGACCTGCGCCCGCTGGTCAGCGGCACCATCGGACTGGACGAGGCGCCGGCCGCGTTCGACCGGCTGGCCCGCGGCGAGGGAGCCCGCTGGGTGGTCACCTTCCCGGACTGACGCCGTCCTCGGGCCGACGCTCGATCAGCGTGGCGCAGCCGTCGAGGAGCCGGCGCAGGCCGAACTCGAAGACGGTCTCCAGGTCGAGGTCCACGTCGCCCTCGGCGGTCAGCGCCGCCATGGTCGAGAAGCCGCCGGCGGCGATCATCTGCCGGAGGGTGGCCTCCTGGCGGTCCACCCACTGGTCGTCGGTGAGGCCGGTGTCCTGCTCGGCCTGCGCCCTCATCTCCAGGTTGGTGGCGATGCCTCGGACGTACGCCATCAGGGTGATCGCGACGTGCCAGCGCAGCTGCCGGTCCAGGCCCAGGCCGGAGGTGGCCCGCAACGCCCATTCGGTGTGCGCCATGCCGTGCGGCATCATCTGTGGGCGGGCGATCGAGATGACGTGCGGCAGCCAGCGGTGCCGCCGGTAGGTCGCCCACTGCGCCCAGGCGAGCAGCTCCAGCCGGGCGCGCCACCCGGCCGGCTGCACCGCCGGCAGCGGCGCGTCGGCCAGCGCTATGTCGGCCATCGTGAGGATCAGCTCGTCCCGGCCGCGCACGTGCCGGTACAGGGACATGGTGGCGACGTCCAGGTCGGCGGCGATCTGCCGCATGGAGACCGCCGGCAGGCCGCCCGCATCGGCGAGCGCGATCGCGGAACGGACCACCCGCTCCCGGCTCAGCTCCGGCTCCGCCCGCTCGGCGGCGCGTCGCGTCCCGTGCGTCTCGGTGCGGCCGGGAGCGACGACGGTGCCCGCCCCTGGTCGGGTCAGGACCAGCCCCTCGGCGCGCAGCAGGGCGAGGACCTTGGTGGCGGTGGCGATCGCGACCCCGTGCTCGCGGGTGATCCGCCGGGCGGAGGGCACGGGATCCCCGGGCCGCAGCTCCCCGAGGTCGATCCGGCGGCGGATCTCCGCGGCGATCCGCCGGTACGGCGGCTCCGACCCGGGCGCTGTGCGGGGCATGGCGACACCTCCCCGCGGAGCGTACTAGTACGACCGGCGACGGAACCCGCCTGCCGGGGGCACCGTACTAGTTCGCGGCGAGCGCGGCACCGCGGCGGAACCTACCGTTCACCGCGCGGAGGCACCCCCTCCGACCGGGTCCGGCGCCGCCGGACCGACGGTGTACGCACGATCGTTGGGAGCGCCACGGTGGACGACCGGACCGTGCTCATCTCCGGGGCCGGCATCGCCGGCCCCGCCCTCGCCTACTGGCTGCGCCGGTACGGCTTCCACCCGACGGTGGTGGAGCGCTCCGCCGGCCCGCGCCCCGGCGGGCAGGCCGTCGACGTCCGGGGGACCGCCCGCGAGGTGGTCGACCGGATGGGGCTGACCGCGCGGGTCCGCGCCGAGTGCGTCGCGGAGCGCGGAATGGCCTACGTGGACGCCCGCGGCGAGGTGACCTGCCGGATGCCGGTGCACGCCTTCGACGGCGAGGGCATCGTCGCGGAGATCGAGATCGAGCGGGGCGACCTGGCCCGGCTGCTGTACTCCGAGACCCGCGACGGGGTGGAGTACCTCTTCGACGACTCGATCGAGTCGCTGACCGAGACCGGCGACGGGGTGCGGGTCACCTTCGAACGCTCCGCCCCGCGCACCGTCGGCCTGGTGGTGGGGGCCGACGGGGTGCACTCCCGGACCCGGTCGCTGGCCTTCGGGCCGGAGTCGGCGTACGTCCGGCCGCTCGGGGCGTACCTGGCCTACTTCGGCACGCCGTACCCGGACGACGACGGCTGGTTCCTCATGCACAACGCCCCGGGCGGCCGGGTGGTCGGCACCCGCCCGACCCGGCACGGCCGGACCAGCGCGCTGTTCAGCTTCGTCTCCCCGCCGCTGGAGCTGGACCGGCGGGACGTCGCCGCCCAGCAGCGCCTCCTCGCCGAGCGCTTCGCCGACGTCGGCTGGCGTAGCCGGGAACTGCTCGCCGTCATGGCCGACGCCCCCGACTTCTACTTCGACCTGTACGGGCAGGTGCGGACGGACCGGTGGAGCCGGGGCCGGGTGGCGCTGCTCGGCGACGCCGCCTGGTGCCCGTCCCCGCTGACCGGGCAGGGCACCAGCCTCTCCCTGGTCGGCGCGTACGTACTGGCCGGCGAACTGGCCGCCGCCGGTGGCGATCACCCGGTCGCGTACCGGCGGTACGAGGAGGTGCTGCGGGCGCACGTCCAGCGGGGCCAGGAGCTGCCCGGCGGCGGGATCTCCGGTTTCCTGCCGGCCAGCCGGGCGGCCATCCGGCTGCGGGACGCGTCGATGCGGGCGATGACCTCCCGCCCGCTGCGCCGGCTCGCCACCCGGCTCTTCTTCAGCCAGGCCGAGGGTCTGGCCCTGCCGGAGTACGCCGCGACCGGGTGACCCGCGCTCCGGCCCGGGACCTCCGCGACCGGCGCGCAGTCAGGTGGCCGGGCCACATGGGAGCGCTCGCCCGGCCCGCCCACTCGCCACCGTCAATCCGCCGCGACCGGCCGTGGGGTGACGGACATGTCCGCCGACTCCGCCTCGACCGGCGGGAAAGTGTGGGGGACCGACATGGCTGGACTCGGCCGGTGCACCGTAGGTTTCCTCCACGCGACGGCCCTGTGACCACGGTCACCGACCCGGTCGTCGCCGGACACCTGCGGAGGATGTGGCGATGGCCGGGCAAGCGCTCCTGTCGGCCCGCGGGCTGACCCGCGACTTCCGGGGCTTCCGGGCGGTCGACGGCGTCGACCTGGACGTGGCGCCGGAGACCGTGCACGCCCTGGTGGGCCCGAACGGCGCCGGCAAGACCACGCTGTTCAACCTGCTCACCGGGTTCCTGCCGCCGACCGCCGGGCGGATCGAGCTGGCCGGCCGGGACGTCACCGGCCTACCGCCGGAGCGGGTCGCCCGGCTCGGCGTGGCCCGCTCGTTCCAGATCACCAGCCTCTTCCCGCAGCTCGGCGCCCGCGAGCACGTCGAGCTGGCGTTGCAGTCGTCGAGCGGGCTGGGCTGGCGGTTCTGGCGCTCGGCGAAGCTGATGGACCGCTACCGGGAACGCGCCGACGAACTGCTGGCCATGGTCGGCCTCGACGAACTGGCCGAGGCCCCCGCCGAGGCGCTCGCCTACGGGCGCAAGCGCGCCCTGGAGCTGGCCATCGCCCTCGCCCTGGACCCGAAGGTGCTGCTGCTCGACGAGCCCACCGCCGGGATGGGACTGGAGGACGTCGACCGCACCGTCGACCTGATCGCGAAGGTCCGCAAGGGCCGCACCGTGGTGATGGTCGAGCACAACATGAGCGTCGTCGGCCGGCTCGCCGACACCGTCACCGTCCTGCAGGCCGGCAAGGTCCTGGTCGAGGGCCCCTACGAGCAGGTCCGCGCCGACGAGCGGGTCATCACCGCCTACCTGGGAGCCGCTGATGCTGCGCATTGAGAACCTCTCCGCGTTCTACGGCGAGGCGCAGGTGCTGCGGGAGGTGAGCCTGGACGTCGCCGCCGGCGAGGTGGTCACCCTGGTCGGCCGCAACGGCGCCGGCAAGTCCACCCTGCTGCGCTGCGTGATGGGACTGCACCCCGGCCAGCGCGGCACGGTCACCCTGGACGGCCGGGACGTGACGCGGCTGCCGGCGTACAAGCGGGCGCGGCTGGGGCTCGGTTGGGTCCCCGACGACCGCGGCGCGTACGCCACCCTCACCGTCACCGAGAACCTGACGCTGCCGCCCCGGGTCGGCCCCGACCCGTGGCCCCTCGAGCGGGTCTACGAGGCGTTCCCCGCCCTGTACACCCGGCGCGACTCGGCGGCCACCATGCTCTCCGGCGGGGAGCAGCAGATGCTCGCCCTGGCCCGGGTGCTGCGGATGGGCGCCCGGCTGCTGCTCTGCGACGAGCCCACCGAGGGGCTCTCCCCACTGCTCGTGCAGCAGGTCGGCGACCTGCTGCGGGAGGCCAAGCAGCACGGGGTGACCGTGCTGCTGGTCGAACAGAACCTGCACTTCGCCACCGGCGTCGCCGACCGGCACTACCTGCTGGCCGAGGGACGCATCGCGGAGGCGATGGACAACTCCGAGGTCCGCTCGCGGGAGCGCGAGCTGCTGGCGTACCTCGGGATCTGAATCTTGACGGCTGACCCGCGCGGACCGCGCGGTACGAAAGGGATGGACATGCGTAGGAGCGTGGGTGTGGCCGCCGCCTCGGCGGCGGTGGTGCTGGTCGCGGGCTGCGGCGGCGGTGGGCCGGCCTCGGGCGGCGACGAGAAGCTGACCGGTGACAAGATCGTGCTGGGGGTCCTCAACGACCAGTCCGGGGCCTACTCGGAGCTTTCCGGCAAGAACTCGGTCAAGGCCGTGGAGATGGCCATCGCCGACTTCAAGGCCAAGTACGGCGACAAGGCGATCACCAAGGACATCACCGTGGAGACCGCCGACCACCAGAACAAGCCGGACGTGGCCAACAGCAAGGCCGCCGAGATGTACGACCGCAAGGGTGTCGACCTCATCCTCGACGTGCCGACCTCCTCGGCCGCCCTCAAGGTCGCCGACGTGGCGAAGGAGAAGAAGAAGCTCTACTTCAACATCGGCGCGGCGACCACCGACCTGACCGGCAAGAGCTGCAACAAGTACACGTTCCACTACGCGTACGACACGTACATGCTGGCCAACGGCACCGGGAAGACGACCACCGAGCAGGTCGGCAAGAACTGGTACATCCTCTACCCGAACTACGCCTTCGGTCAGGACATGGAGAAGAGCTTCTCCGCGGCGATCGCCCAGGCCGGCGGTCAGGTGGTCGGCAAGGACGGCGCGCCGTTCCCGAACACCACCGGGGACTACTCGTCGTTCCTGCTCAAGGCGCCCACCCTCAACCCGAAGCCGCAGGTGCTCGGCACCATGCAGGCCGGCGCCGAGCTGGTCAACGTGGTCAAGCAGTACAACGAGTTCAAGCTCCGGGACAAGGGCATCGGGCTGGCCGTGGGCCTGATGTTCATCACCGACATCCACTCGCTGACCCCGGCGGCGCTGGCCGGCACCACCTACACCGACGCCTGGTACTGGAACTTCGATCAGCAGAACCGGGCGTTCGCCGACCGGTTCCAGTCCGCGACCGGGACCCGGCCCTCGTTCGCCCACGCGGCCAACTACTCCGCGGCGATGCAGTACCTGGAGGCCGTGCAGGCCGCCGGCACCGACGACGCGGACACCGTGGTCAAGGGGCTGGAGGGCAAGGAGGTCAACGACGTCTTCCTGCGCAACGGCAAGATCCGCGCCGAGGACCACCGGGTCATCCACGACGCGTACCTGGCCCAGGTGAAGCCGCAGGCCGAGGTCACCGAGCCGTGGGACTACGTGAAGGTCCTCAAGACCATCCCGGCCGCCGAGGCGTTCCGCGCCCCGTCGGCCGACTGCAAGATGTGACGGGACGATGTCCGGTTTTGCGCAGAACACCTTCAACGGGCTGGTGAGCGGGGCGTTCTACGCCCTGCTCGCCCTCGGGCTCGCGGTCATCTTCGGCATGCTCCGGGTGGTGAACTTCGCCCACGGCGCCTTCTACATGCTCGGCGCGTTCGGGGCGTACGTCCTGCTCACCGAGGCGGGCGTGCCGTTCTGGGCGGCCCTGGTGATCATGCCGCTGGCGCTCGCCGTGCTGGGCATGGCGCTGGAGCGGGCGGTGATCCACCGGCTGACCCGGCTCGACCCGCTCTACAACTTCCTGCTCACCTTCGGCCTGACGCTGATCCTCCAGGACCTGGTGAAGTCCCGGTACGGCATCCAGTCCAGCCCGTACGCCACGCCGGCCGCGCTGAGCGGCTCGGTGAACTTCGGGCTCTTCGACTTCCCGACGTACCGGGTCTTCATCCTCGGCTTCACCGTGCTGCTCTGCGTCGCGGTGTGGTGGGTGCTGGGGCGGACCCGGATCGGCATGGTGGTCCGGGCGGCCACCGAGCGGCCCGAGCTGACCCGCGCCTTCGGCATCGACGTGGGGCGGTGGGTCACCCCGGTCTTCGGCTTCGGCATCGGCCTGGCCGGGCTGGCCGGCGTGCTCGCCGCCCCGATGCGGGCGGTGAACCCGCTGATGGGCGCCGACCTGATCATCGTGGTCTTCGCGGTGGTGGTGATCGGCGGCCTCGGCTCGATCTTCGGCTCGGTCGCCGCCGGCTTCGGCATCGGCCTGGTCCAGGCCTGGGGCGAGGCGTACCTGTCGGAGTTCCCGATCGTGTCCCAGACCGTCGTCTTCGTGGTGATGGCCGTGGTGCTGCTCTGGCGCCCGGCCGGCCTGTTCGGCCGTGAGGAGGCACCGGCATGACCAGCGCCGTCGACACCCCCGCCGACGCGGCCCGCCCGGCGGCGCCGTCCGGGCTGCTCACCGTCGCCAGAGCCCCCGGCTGGGTCCGCTACGCGCTGCTCGCCGTGGGCCTGGTGGTGGCGCTCTGGCTGCCCAACGGGCTCTACCCGGCGGTGGCGGTGGACATCCTCTGCTGGGCGCTCTTCGCCGTCTCGGTGGACCTGCTGCTCGGCTTCACCGGGCTGATGTCCTTCGGGCACGCCGCGTTCTGGGGCACCTCCGCGTACGTGACCGGGCTGGTGGCGATCCACGCCGGCCTGCCCTTCCCGGCGGCGGTGCTGGCCGGCGCGCTCGCCGCGGCGCTGCTCGCGGTGCCGATCGGCTACCTCGCGGTCAAGCGCACCGGGATCTACTTCGCGATGGTCACCCTGGCCTTCGCGCAGCTGGTCTACTACGTGGCCAACGAGTGGCGCTCGGTCACCCGGGGCGAGAACGGCCTCCAGGGCGTGCCCCGGGAGTTCTTCGGGACGGACCTGAGCGACGACTACTACTTCTACTACGCGATCCTGCCGATCGTGCTGCTCGGGCTGGCCGCCGCCTGGCGGATCGTGCACTCGCCGTTCGGCCGGGTGCTGGTCGGCATCCGCGACAACCCGGCGCGCGCCCGGGCGCTCGGCTACCCGGTGCACCGGTACAAGCTGACCGCCTTCGTCCTCTCCGGCTTCATCGCCGGGCTGGGCGGCGGGCTCTTCGCCGTCAGCCACCGCTTCGTCTCCCTCGACGTGCTGCACTGGACCACCTCCGGCAAGGCGGTGATCGTGGTCGTGCTCGGCGGCATCGGCACGCTCTGGGGCGGGGTGCTCGGCGCGGCGGTGGTGGTCCGGCTGGAGGACTGGCTGTCGTTCTCCGGATTCGAGGCCATCGGCCTGGTCACCGGCGGCATCTTCGTCCTCGTCGTGCTGCTGTTCCGGCGGGGCATCTGGGGCACCGTCGCCGACCTGGCGCGGCGGTGGGGAGTCGGCCGGCGCAGGGCCGGGGGCTAGCCCGTCCAGGCGGTGGGGCTGGGGGCTGGCGCATCCAGCCCCACCGTGGTCGGCCATCCATGTAACGGATTGCAGCCACTCGACTACGGTAAGCGACGGAGCCGCCTGGGGGTCGTTACCCGCGGGGACGGCAGCCCCGACTAGGATCCAGCTCACTATGACCCTGCAGCGCATCCGCGAACACTATGAGGCGTCGATGACGCAGGCGATGGACGAGCGCGCAATCGCAGCGCAGCCGACTGAGCCGGTGCAGCCCAGCCAACGCGTGGACCTGCCCCGGCAGACCGCCGCGGAGACGCCGGCCGCCGGGAGCGCACCTGTCGGGCGGCGGCCGCGCCTGCTGGTCCTCGACGGACTGCGCCTCGGCGCGGCGCTCATGGTCGTCGCGTACCACCTCGTCGGTGACAAGATCGGCGTCTGGGAGCCCTCCGCCGCGACCACATTCGGCCCGCTGCACTCCATCGCCAAGTACGGCTTCCTCGGCGTGCAGCTCTTCTTCGTCATCAGCGGCTTCGTCATCTGTATGAGCGCCTGGGGCCGCTCCGTCGGTGACTTCTTCGTCTCCCGCGTCGTGCGGCTCTACCCCGCCTACTGGTTCGCCGTCCTGGCGGCTGCCGCCGTGCTCGTGGCCGTGCCGAGGGGGGTCGACCTCAAGGTCCGCGAAGTGGTGGGCAACCTGACGATGATGCAGGAGTTCCTCGGCATCCGGCATCTCGACCTGTCGTACTGGACGCTCACCGTCGAGATGATCTTCTACATCCTCTTCGCCGTCCTCGTGGCGCGCGGCCTGACCTACCGCGGCGTGGTCGCCTTCTGCGCCATCTGGACCATCGCCTCGCTGATCGTGCCGAAGTTCGGCAACGCAGGGCTCACCAACGTCGTGGCGGCCGGCTACTCCAGCTACTTCATCGCGGGCATCGCCCTCTACCTCATCTACCGTTTCGGCCCCAACCTGCTGCTGTGGTCGATCGTCGGCCTCTCCTGGTTGATCGCGATCACGCGGCTGCCCGCCCTCGCCGAGGCCCGCGACGTCTCCCTCGTGCCGACGGTCGTCATCGTGACGGCGTTCGTCCTGGTGATGGCGGCGGTCGCCCTAAATCTCTTCTCCTGGGTGAAGTGGCCCTGGGTCGCGACGGCCGGAGCGATGACCTACCCGCTCTACCTCATCCACCAGACGGTCGGGCTCGCCGTCATCGACCGGCTCCAGGACCACGTGTCGCCGTGGCTGCTGGTCACCGCTCTGATTGCGGCCCTGCTCATTGCCGCGTGGCTGATCCACCGCTTCGTCGAGCGGCCTGCTGCTCGCTGGATGAAGCGGCAGCTCAACGACTCGATGCGCCAGTTGCGGACGACCCGCTGACGCTGCGGCGTCCGGTCCCTGGGTCGACGCCGCCCCTGTCGCTGGATGGAGGCGACGGGGACGTCACTCGCGGGCGGCGGTCCGGTCGAGTGGGAACTCGAGCACACCATGCGGAATCACCGGGTGCCGGCGGCCGGGCGGGCCAACACGGCCGACGTGGGCGCCGTGAGCTGGGACACAAACGATACGAGCCGGTTCCGTATCGAAACCCCTTCACCTAGGCTCGGCAGCGTTACGAGTCTGCCCCGTATCGTATTTCGACGCGGGGGAAGCCGGGGGGAGAACCGGACATGGAACCGCACGAGAACACCGGACACCCGAGGAGGTGGGCGATCCTCGGGGTGCTGGTGATCAGCCTCCTCGTGGTCGTCCTCGACAACACCATCCTCAACGTCGCGCTGCGCACCCTCGCCGACCCGGTGCACGGCCTCGGGGCCAGCCAGGGCGAGCTGGAATGGGCGATCAACTCCTACACGCTGGTCTTCGCCGGCCTGCTGTTCACCTTCGGGGTGCTCGGCGACCGGGCCGGCCGCAAGCGCTTCCTCGTGGCCGGCCTGGTCGTGTTCGGCCTCGCCTCGCTGCTGTCGGCGTACGCGCAGAGCCCGGCGCAGTTGATCGGCGCCCGCGCCCTGATGGGGGTCGGCGGCGCGGCCATCATGCCGGTCACCCTCTCGATCATCTCCAACGTCTTCGACCCGCGCGAGCGTGGCCGGGCGATCGGCGTCTGGGCCGGCGCGGTCGGCCTCGCCGTGGCGATCGGCCCGATCCTCGGCGGCGCCCTGCTGGAGCACTACTGGTGGGGTTCGGTCTTCCTGATCAACGTGCCGGTGGTGGTGATCGGCGTAGTGCTGGTCGCCGTCCTGGTGCCCGAGTCACGCGACCCCAACCCGGGCCGGGTCGACCTGCTCGGCGTGCTGCTCTCGGTGGTCGGCCTGGTCGCGCTCACCTACGGCATCATCGACGGTGGCGAGCACGGCTTCGACCGGCCGCTGGTCTGGGCCTCGATCGTCGGCGGCCTGGCCGTGCTGGGCTGGTTCATCTCCCACGAGCTGCGCAGCGCCCACCCGTCGCTGGACGTCCGGCTGTTCCGGGTGCCCCGCTTCGCCGCCCCGGTGGCGCTGGTCGGGCTGGTCTTCTTCGCCGCCATGGGCGTCATGTTCTTCAACGCCTTCTACCTGCAGCTGGTGCGGGGCTACAGCCCGCTGGAGACCGGTCTGCTCTTCCTGCCCTTCGCCGCCGCGCAGCTCTTCTTCGCGCCGCAGAGCGCGGCGATGGTCCGCCGCTTCGGCGGTCGGGCGGTCGCGGTGGTCGGCCTCGTGCTGACCGCGGTGGCCCTCGGCGCGTTCGTCTTCGTCGACGAGGTCACGCCGATCTGGGTGGTCCTGGTCCTGACCTTCATCCAGGGCACCGGCATGGCGAACATCATGCCGCCGGCGACCGAATCGATCATGTCGGCGCTGCCCCGGGAGAAGGCCGGCGTCGGCTCGGCGGTCAGCAACACCGTCCGGCAGGTGGCCGGCGCGCTGGGGGTCGCGGTGCTCGGCTCGGTGCTCTCCGCGGTCTACCGCGAGGACATCGCCTCGGCGCTCGCCGGCCTGCCCGCCCCGGCCCGGGATGCCGCCGACGAGTCCATCTCCGGCGCGTACGCGGCGGCGGCCCAGCTCGGGCCGGCGGCGCCCAAGCTGATCGCGTCGGCCAACGACTCGTTCGTCGCGGCGATGCACTGGGCGGCCGGGCTCTCCGCGGTGGTGGCCGCGCTCGGCATCCTGATCGCGCTGCGCTGGATGCCGGGTCGCCCGGCGGCCGGCCCGACCGAGGCTCGACCGGCCGTCGAGCCGGAGTTGGCCGGGACCGCCTAGGCTGGGCGACAATGTCTGACATGACTTCCACCGCCGATGCTCCGCGGTCGCCCGGGCGACCGCGGAGCCTCCGCGCGGACGAAGCCATCATCGAGGCCACCCTCGACCTGCTCGCCGAGGGCAGCAGCATCGAGACGCTCTCCATCGAGGCGATCGCCGCCCGCGCCGGGGTCGGCAAGGCCACCATCTACCGGCGCTGGCCCGGCAAGGACGCCCTGCTGATCGACGCGCTACGCCGGCTCAAGGGCATCCAGCCGCAGCCGGCCGGCCACTCCGTCCGGGACGACCTGGTGCTGCTGGTCGGCGCGGTCGGGCACAACATCGACCCCCGGGCCGCCAAGATCATGCCCTGCCTGGTGCCCGAGGTGAACCGCAGCCCGGACCACTTCCAGCTCTACCAGAACATCATCGAGCCCCGGCGGAAGCTGATGCGCGAGGTGCTCCGGCGCGGCGTCGCCACCGGTGAGCTGCGCGCCGACCTCGACATCGAGCTGACGATGGCGCTGCTCACCGGGCCGATGCTGATCCAGCGGCTGCTGCGCTGGCATCCCGAGCTGGACGACCGGATCCTGCCCGAGCGCATCGTGGACAACGTCCTCGACGGCATCCGGACCCGCTGAACCCACTCGGCCGACCGGGCGCGACTCAAGATCTGCCAGATCGCCGAGGTAGGGGTGTCCGAAGGCCCCGGATGCCGCCAGGTCACCGACCTGGAGTGGATCATCGACGGTTCACCCCACATCGGCGATATGGCGGTCGGGTCCGGCCTGCGGCGTGGTTCGGGTCCCGGTCGCCGCAGGCCGGGTCAGCCGGCGGGCGTACGCAGGCGGTGCAGGCGCAGCGCCAACTGCACCTCGAGGGCCCGCTCCGGCTTCTGCCAGTCCGCGCCGAGCAGCTGCCCGACCCGCTCCAACCGTTGGGTCACCGTGTTGACGTGCACGTGCAGCAGCTCCGCCGCCCGGGCCAGGCTGCCGCCCACCCCGAAGTACGCCTCCAGCGTCTTCACCAGCGCGGTGCCCCGCCGGGCGTCGTAGTCCACCACCGGCCCCACGGTGGTGCTGAGGAAGCGGGCCACGTCCCGATCGCCGGAGTCGCCGACCGCGCCCAGCAGCAGCCCGACGAAGCCCAGCTCCGCCGTGCTGGCCCCCTGCCCCGAGCGGCCCAGCGCGCCCAGCGCGGTCAGGCAGCGCTCCGCCTCGGCGAAGGTGGTGGCCAGCGACGTCGGACCGGCCGACGGCCCGCTGGCGCCGGCGGTCACCGGGCGACCGGTCACCCGGGACAGGTCCCGGGCCACCGCCCGGGCGCTGCCCCCGGCGTCCCGCCCGGGCAGCATCAGCACCACCCGGCCGTCCCGCGCCGCCGCCAGCCCACCCCGGGTGGAGGCGTACGTGGTGGCCCAGGAGAGCACCCGCTGCCGGGCGGAGCCGGTCGCGGCGATCGCGTCGTCGCCAACGGCGACCAGCACGTGCGGGGCGTCCAGGTCCACCCCGAGCCGGCGGGCCCGGCTGCGCAGCGCGTCGGCGTCGCGCAGCGGCCGGGCGATCAGGTCGTCGAGCAGCTCACCCCGGACCCGCCCCTCCGCCTCGGCGACGGTCCGGCGGAACAGCAGCAGCAGCGCGGTGACCAGCGCGGCGCGCTCCAGGATCCGCTGGTCCGCGTCGACCAGCTCGCCGTCGGGGCGCAGCACCAGCGCGCCCAGGTTTTCCGCGCCGGCCACCACCGCGGCGTACCAGAGCGGGCCGCGGCGCACGCTGCGCCCCTCGGTACGCGACGCGGCCACCGCCTCCACCATGTCGGCGCGGTCCGGCTCGGCGATCTGCCCGACCCGGGCGAGCTGACGGCCCTCGGCGTCCAGCGCCAGCAGCGCCCCGCCGAGCACGTCGGTCACCGCGGCCGCCACGTCCTCCACCCCGCCGCCCCGCAGCACCAGCGCGGTCATCCGGTCGTGGGCCGCCGCGGCCCGCTCCACCGAGCTGCTGTGCGCCCGGATGGTGCTGTTCGCCGCGGACAGCTCCGCCAACGCCGAGCGGGTCTCCGCGAGCAGCCGGGCGGTGTCGATCGCCACCGCCGCGTGGGCGGCGAGCGACACCAGCAGCGACACCTCCTCGCGGGCGAACGGTCGGGCCGACCGGTTCGCCGCGTACAGCACGCCGATCACACTGGAGCCCAGCCGCAGCGGCACGCCGAGGATGGCCACCAGGCCCTCCTCGCCGACCCCGCCGTCGATCTCCCCGGTGTGCTTGAACCGTTCGTCCTCCTGATAGTTCGAGGTGACGTACGGCGTGCCGGTCTGCGCCACCAGACCACCCAGCCCGTCGCCCATCTCCAGGCGCAGCCGCTGGAAGCGCGCCGAGATCGACCCGTCGGTGACCCGCATGTACGTGTCGCCGCGCTCGTCGTCGTTGAGCGTCATGTACGCCACGTCGGTGCCGAGCAGGATCCGCGCCCGATGCACGATCGCCCGCAGCACGTCGTCCAGGTCGCGCAGTCCGGCCAGGTCGCTCGCCGTGTCGTACAGGCCGGAGAGCTCGATCTCCCGGCGGCGCCGGCGCTCCAGCAGCGCGCGGACCCGCAGCGCCACCACCTTCGCCTGCTCCAGCTCGGCGAGCCGCTCGGCCGGCAGGCCGGCGGCCCGGGCGGCCACCAGCGGCCCCTCGAACTCGACCGCGGCGGCCTCCCGGGCCAGTAGCTCAAGGAACTCGACCGGCGACGACATGAGCGACATTGTGCGCGACGCCACTAGTTGGCCGTCCAGCCCCCGTCGAGGGCGATCGAGGCGCCGGTGATGAAGGCCGCCGGCGGGGAGCACAGGTACGCCACCAGCTCCGCCACCTCCTCCGGCTCGATCAGCCGCTTGATCGCCGCCCGGGCCAGCATGATCTTCTCGACCACCTCGTCCTCGTCGATCCCGTGGCTGGCGGCCTGGTCGGCGATCTGGCTCTCCACCAGCGGCGTGCGGACGTACGCCGGGTTGATGCAGTTGGCCGTCACCCCGTGCGCGGCGCCCTCCAGCGCGACCACCTTCGACAACCCCTCCAGGGCGTGCTTGGCGGACACGTACGCCGCCTTGTACGGCGACGCGCGCAGCCCGTGCACCGAGGAGATGTTGACGATGCGGCCCCAGCCGTTGGCGTACATGTGCGGCAGCATCCGCCGGATGAGCAGGAAGGGCGCTTCCACCATCACCCGCTGGATGTACTCGAAGCGCTCGGTGGGAAAGTCCTGCACCGGCGCGACGTGCTGCAGCCCGGCGTTGTTGACCACGATGTCCACGTCGGCGTCGAGCCGGTCCACCGCCGCCGCGTCGGCCAGGTCGATCCCCTCGGCCCGACCCCCCGCCTCGGCGGCCACCGCCTTGGCCGCCTCCACGTTGCGGTCCACCACCAGCACGCTCGCGCCGGCCGCCGCCAGGCGCAGCGCGCAGGCCCGGCCGATGCCGCTGCCACCACCGGTCACCAGGGCGCTACGACCGGAGAGGTCGACGCGTACGACGTGGGGGACCGCCACGGGTTCTGCCGTCATGGCGCAAGAAGTTACGAGCTGTGTGGCCGGTGGCACATGGGGCGGCGGCACATACTCCACCGTCGTTCTGTGTGGGAGTGGGGAGACGCCGCGGGCCCGGACGGGCCGGGGGACGACCCGGCGGGCGGACGGGAGTGTCCGACCGGCGTGGCACAGTCGGCGGCGGGACGTCACCGCGCCGACCATCCACCCGGTCGGCCCCGACCGGACGGAGCGTGCAGATGTCGACAGTCTCGCGTCCGGGCGGCGGCTCCGGCGAGGGAGCGCCGGTGGCCTTCGAGGCGACGCTGGTCCGCTGGCCGGGTCCCGGCGGCTGGGTCTTCGCCCCGGTGCCCGACGAGTACGCGCCACCCACCGCCGGTCCGTTCGGCCGCGTGCCGGTGACCGCCACCGTGGACGCCCGCACCTGGTCGACCAGCGTCTGGCGCGACCGGACGGCGGGCTGGCTGCTGGCGGTGCCGGCACGGATCCGCGCCGGGAAGGACCACGGGGACGTCGTCTCCGTCGCCATCGAGATCGACCACGCCCGGCTGTAGCGGTGACCGCGGCGGTGCCGTCGGCCGACGGGGGCCGGCGTGTCCCGCCGGGTGCCGGCGCGAGCCGACCAGTAGGGTGTCGAACACACGTACTGCTGGCGGCTGGGGGAGGAGGCGGCGTGCGGGTGCTCGGCGTCGACCCGGGGCTGACCCGGTGCGGGGTCGGCGTGGTCGAGGGGGTGCCGGGCCGGCCCTGCGCGCTGGTCGCCTACTACGTCGTCTACACCGACCCGGGCGACGAGCTGCCGCTGCGCCTGCTGCACCTGGACCGGTCGCTGACCGACCTGGTCGCCGAGCACCGGCCGGACGCGGTCGCCGTCGAGCGGGTGTTCAGCCAGCACAACGTCCGCACCGTGATGGGCACCGCGCAGGCCAGCGGGATCGCCGTGCTCGCCGGGGCACGCGCCGGGCTGCCCGTGCAGACGTACACCCCGAGCGAGGTCAAGGCGGCGGTGACCGGTTCCGGTCAGGCCGACAAGGCACAGATGACCGCGATGGTGACCCGGCTGCTGCGGCTGCCCGAGCCGCCGAAGCCGGCCGACGCCGCCGACGCCCTGGCCCTGGCCATCTGCCACGTGTGGCGCGGCGGCACCCGGTCCAAGCTGGCCGCCGCGGCCGAGCGGGCCCGACGAGGAGGAGCGCGATGATCGCCAGCGTGCGCGGCACGGTGACCGCAACCGGTCCGGACCATGCGGTGGTGGAGGTCGGCGGGATCGGCCTGGCGGTGCAGTGCGCCCCCGGCACCCTCGCCGAGCTGCGGGTCGGCCAGCCGGCCCGGCTCGCCACCAGCCTGGTCGTCCGGGAGGACTCGCTCACTCTGTACGGCTTCCCCGACGACGACGCCAAGCAGCTCTTCGAGCTGCTGCAGACCGCCAGCGGCGTCGGCCCCCGGCTGGCCCAGGCGGTGCTCGCCGTGCACACCCCGGACGCGGTCCGCAAGGCCATCGCCAACGCCGACACCGCCGCGCTGACCCGGGTGCCGGGCATCGGCAAGAAGGGCGCCGAGCGGCTGGTCCTCGAGCTGCGGGACCGGATCGGCCCGGTGCCGGTCGGCGTCGACGGCGCGGCCGGGGTGACCGGCGGCGCCTGGCCCGAGCAGGTCCGCCAGGCGCTCGTCGGGCTCGGCTGGTCCAGCGCCCAGGCCGAGCAGGCGGTGGCGACGGTCGCCGAGACAGTCGACGGGCAGACCCCGCCGGTGCCGATCCTGCTCAAGCAGGCCATCCGCCTCCTGGGCCGGACGCGGTGATGAGCGCGAGGAGTGAGCCGGGTTTGCGAGCCCCGCAGTCGCGAATGAAGGAACCCTCATGACCGGGGAGAACCTGGTCTCGGCGTACGTCAGCGACGCCGAACTCGACGCGGAGGCGAGCGTCCGGCCGAAGCGGCTCGACGAGTTCATCGCCCAGCACCGGGTCCGCGACCAGCTCGACCTGCTGCTCCAGGGCGCGATGCGGCGCGGCTCCCCGCCAGACCACATTCTCCTCTCCGGGCCGCCTGGCCTCGGGAAAACGACGTTGGCCAATATCGTCGCGGCCGAGCTGGGCTCGGGCCTCCGGGTGACCAGCGGCCCGGCGATCGAGCGCTCCGGCGACCTGGCGGCCATCCTGACCAGCCTCGCCGAGGGCGACGTGCTCTTCATCGACGAAATCCACCGGATTGCCAAGCCGGCCGAGGAGCTGCTCTACAGCGCGATGGAGGACTTCCGGGTCGACGTGGTGGTCGGCAAGGGCCCGGGGGCCACCGCCATCCCGCTCGACGTGGAGCCGTTCACCCTGGTCGGCGCGACCACCCGGTCCGGCCTGCTCACCGGGCCGATGCGGGACCGTTTCGGATTCGTCGCCCACCTCGACTTCTACGCCCCGGCCGACCTGGAGGTGCTGCTGCGCCGCTCGGCGCGGATCCTCGGCGTGCCGATCACGGAGGAGGGCGCGGCCGAGATCGCGGGCCGGTCCCGGGGCACCCCGCGGATCGCCAACCGGCTGCTGCGCCGGGTGCGGGACTTCGCCGAGGTCCGGGCCGACGGCGTGGTCAGCCTGGAGACCGCCCGGGCAGCCCTGACCGTGTACGACGTCGACGCGCTGGGCCTGGACCGGCTGGACCGGGCGGTGCTGACCGCGCTGGTCGACTCGTTCCGGGGCGGCCCCGTCGGGCTGTCCACCCTCGCGGTGGCGGTGGGGGAGCAGCCGGACACCGTCGAGGAGGTCTGCGAGCCGTTCCTGGTCCGGGCCGGGCTGCTGGCGCGTACGCCGCGGGGCCGGGTGGCGACCGAGGCGGCCTGGCACCATCTGGGGCGTACACCGCCCAATGGTACATTTGGCACGGATGCCCCTACCGTGCCCGATCTCTTCTCCGCACCGCCGGAAGAGCCGTGATCCGAACGTGATCTGTGCCGCATTCGGTGTTCTCAGGTGCAGGGATTAGACTTCGCCGCGGTCTGTACAGGACGTGAGATTCCGCCTCCGCTCCGGCACCCCTCGTGCTGGTCGGAGGCCAATGGGAAGGTCGACAACCGTGCTTTACCTTGCAGCGGGTGGTGGAGGAGCCGGCGGTCTGACGCCGATCCTGATGATCGCCCTGCTCTTCGGCGTCATGTACTTCATGATGATCCGCCCCCAGCAGAAGCGGCGCCGCGAGGCCGAGCAGATGCAGTCCCAGCTCGGCCCGGGCGACGAGGTGGTGACCATCGGCGGCCTCTATGGCACGGTCACCGAGGTGGACGACGACATCGTCCTGCTCGAGGTCGCCCCGGGCGTCCAGACCCGGTACGCCCGGCCGGCCATCGCGCGGGTGACCACCCGGGCCGAGCGCCCCGAGGCGACCGAGCCGGTGGCCGAGGAAGCCGACGCCGTCAAGGAGTGACCGATCGCCCCGACGGGGCAGCGGATTCATCCCGACAAGTGGATAGTTGGGTCGGCGCCCGACGCCGACACGCGGAACTCCCCCCGACGCCGCCGCGTCGTGACCCGGAGGCGTGTCGACCGGCGGCGTCGACCCGCCAGAGCAGTCGGCCGGACACCCCCGGCCCGACTTTCGTCGCCGCTGCGCAGGCGGCGCGACCGTACAGGGAGACAGGACAGCCGTGGCACCACCTCAGGGACAGATGCGCCCCGGGCGGCAACTAGCCGTTCTCGGGCTCATCTTCGTCGTCCTCTATCTTTTGGTGTTCTTCTCGGGCGGCGCCAGTGGTGGCTGGAAGGACCGGCTGGAGCCGCGGCTCGGCCAGGACCTGATCGGCGGCACCCGGGTGGCGCTCGAGGCCACCAACAGCGTGGACGGCAAGCCTCCGACGGCCGAGAACCTCGAGGAGGCGCGCCAGATCATCGAGAACCGGGTCAACGGCTACGGCGTGGCCGAGGCCGAGGTGGTCACCGAGGGCAACCGGAACATCGTCATCTCCCTGCCCGGTGTGAACCGGGACCTGACCGACGTCGGCAGCGCCGCCGAGCTGCGGTTCCGCAAGGTGCTCAAGGCGACCGACGGCAGCGGCGCGACCGCCGCCCCGGCGCCGCCCCCCACCGCCACCCCCGCCCCGACCGGCAGCGCGACGCCGAAGCCCTCGGGCAGCGCCTCGCCGCAGCCGTCGGCGAGCGCCCCGAAGGTCACCGCCTCGCCGAGTGCCGGCGGGCAGGGCGGCATGGCTCCGACGCCGAGCGCCAGCGTGGCCGCCCCGACGCCGTCGGCCTCGCCGAGCGCCGCCGCGCCGTCGCCGAGCGCCACCGCCGCGCCGGTGCCGCAGAGCGTCGAGCAGCAGCGCAAGGCCGTCGAGCAGAAGGTCGGGCCGGCCGCCTGGGCCGCCGCCACCGGCCTGAAGGCCCCGGCCGACGTCTCCGCCGATCCGTCACTGGCCGAGAAGCTCAAGCCGTTCGGCACGCTCTCCCCACAGGAGATCGCGGTGCTGCCGGTGGACATGCAGTTCAACGTCCCGACCATCACCTGCGCCCAGCTCGACAAGCGGCCACCGGCGTCGATCAAGGACGAGAAGCAGCGGGCCGTCGCCTGCGAGTCGGGCGCGAAGTACCTGCTCGACGTGGCGAAGGTGGTCGGCACCGACGTCAAGGACGCCTCCGCCCAGCTCGACCAGACCAGCGCCTGGGTGGTCAGCCTGAACTTCACGGGCAAGGGGCAGGAGCACTGGACCAACCTGACCCGCGAGGCGTTCAACAACGAGGGCCAGGCCTGCGACCAGACCGCACTCGGTCAGGACGGCAAGTGCCGGGTGGCGGTGGTCCTGGACAACCAGATCGTCTCCTCCCCCGAGATCCAGGGCGTGCTCACCGGTGACTCGCAGATCACCGGCAGCTTCGACAACAAGACGGCCAACGCGCTGGCCAGCCAGTTGCGCTACGGCGCCCTGCCGGTGACCTTCGTGCAGCAGGAGAAGCAGAACGTGACGGCCACACTGGGCGAGAGCCAGCTGCGGGCCGGTCTGCTCGCCGCCGGCATCGGCATGCTGCTGGTCATCATCTACTCGTTCTTCTACTACCGGCTGCTCGGCTCGGTGATCTTCCTGAGCCTGGTGCTCTCCGCGCTGCTGGTCTTCGGCGCCCTGGTGGTGCTCGGCCGGTCGATCGGATTCACCCTCACCCTCGCCGGCATCGCCGGCATGATCGTCTCGCTCGGCGTGGCGGCGGACTCGTTCGTCATCTACTTCGAGCGCCTCAAGGACGAGATCCGCGAGGGACGCAGCCCGCGCAGCGCGGTGCCACGCGCCTGGATCCGGGCCCGCCGGACAATCATCTCGGCGAACTCCATCACCCTGATGTCCGCCGTGGTGCTCTACATCGTCTCGGTCGGCACGGTGAAGGGCTTCGCCTTCGCCCTAGGCCTGGCGACCGTGCTCGACCTGGTGGTCGTCTTCCTCTTCCGTCACCCGATCATGACGATGTTCGCCCGGAGCCGGGCGTTCCTGTCCCCGCGGGTCAGCGGCCTCGGCCGGGCCCTGCCGGCCCGTTCGACCGAGCAGGGCACCGCCCGTAACCCGCGCGTCAAGGAGGCCTGAGATGGCTAAGAGTGGTCTGGCGTCCCGGCTCTACCGGGGCGAGGCCGATCTCAACATCGTCGGCCGGCGCAAGCTGTGGTTCGGCGTCGCCGCCGCGCTGGTGCTGCTCGCGGTGCTCAGCTTCGCCGTGCGCGGCTTCAGCCTCGGCATCGAGTTCGCCGGCGGCACCTCGCTCCAGGTGCCGGCCAGCGTCGGCACCCTGGACGAGGCCGAGCAGCAGGTGAACGACGTGCTGCGGACCAAGGGTGGCGGCGCCGAGGTGGCCACCGCGCAGAAGGTCGGCGGCACCAGCCGCGACTCGTACGAGATGCGCACCTCGGAGCTGACGCCTACGCAGTCGAACGAGGTGAAGACCGAGATCGCCCAGAAGTTCGGGCTCAAGTTCGAGCAGGTCGGCGCGAACCAGGTCAGCGCGTCGTTCGGTGGCCAGGTGACCGAACGTGCGTTGCTCGGCCTGCTCATCTTCCTCGCGGTGGTGGCGATCTACCTGATCCTGCGCTTCGAGTGGCGGATGGCCGTCGCCGCGATCAGCTCGCTGTTCATGAACCTGATCCTCACCGCCGGCATCTACTCGCTGGTCGGCTTCGAGGTCACGCCGTCGACGATCATCGGCTTCCTCACCATCCTGGGCTTCGCGCTCTACGACGTGGTGGTGGTCTTCGACAAGGTCCAGGAGAACACCCGGGGCATCACCGCGAACAACAACCTGACCTACGGCGAGGCGTCGAACCTGGCGCTGAACCAGAGCCTGATGCGATCGCTGAACACCTCGGTGGTCGCCCTGCTCCCGGTCGGCGGCCTGCTCTTCATCGGCGCCGGCCTGCTGGGCGCGGGCACGCTGAAGGACCTCGGTCTGGTGCTCTTCGTCGGTATGGCGGTGGCGTTCCTGACCTCGATCCTGCTGGCCACCCCGCTGCTGGTGCTCCTGAAGAACCAGGACCCGCGGATCAGCGCGCACAGCAAGCGGGTGCTGGCCCGCCGGGGCGCCATCGCCCGGGGCGAGGTGACCCCGAAGGGCGCGCCGCGGTCCGCCGAGGCCGGCGAGCCGGCCATCGACCAGGAGGCGGCGGCGCTGGCCGGCTCGGCGCCGAAGGTGGGCGCCCGACCGGCCGCCAAGCGTCCGACCGGTGCCCGGGGCGGTCGTCCCGGCGGCGGGGGCAACCGTCCGGGCGGCGCCAAGCGCCGCTGACCGGTCCACCGGACCCGGTAGCGATCGACCTGACGGCGTCCGCCATGCTGTGCGAGCAGCATGGCGGACGCCGTCGTCGTCGGAAGGGAAGCGGGACAACCGTGACGGAGACCCACAGCACCGGGGTACGGGGAGACAGCGGCCCGGAGGTGGCCCGGCTGGTGGCCAGCCGGGTACTGGACGTGCCGGACTTCCCGAAGCCCGGCGTCATGTTCAAGGACCTGATGCCCCTCTTCGCCGACGGTGCCGTGTTCCGCGAGGTGATCGACGGGATCGTCGCGTACCACGGGCGTGACTCGTTCGACGCGGTGGTCGGCATCGAGGCGCGCGGCTTCGTCATCGCCGCCGCCATCGCGTACGCGACCGGGGTGGGTGTGGTGCCGGTCCGCAAGGCCGGCAAGCTGCCCCGTCCGGCGTACTCGGCCTCCTACGACCTGGAATACGGCGAGGCGACCCTGGAGGTGCACCAGGACGCCTTCACCGCCGGCCACCGGGTGCTGGTCGTCGACGATGTGCTCGCCACCGGCGGCACCGCCGAGGCCACCCTCGACCTGGTGGAGCGGGCCGGCGGCACGGTCGCCGGTTTCACCGTGCTGCTGGAGCTGGCCTTCCTCAAGGGCCGGGAGCGGCTGGCCCCGCGCCCGGTCCATGCCCTGCTGACCGTTTGATGCCACGCCCGTCGGGCGGAGCCCGCGGGGACCGTCCGGCGGAGCGGCGGGGCACCCTGCGTGCGGGTAGCATTGCCCTTTGCTGACCGGGCGGGCGACCGTCCGGTGGCGGAAGGACCGCCGGTCGCGGCCGGCGCGGAACAACACCGGCCCCACAGCCGGTTGATACGAACGTCGGCCGTACGGCCGGCGCACCCCGGCGAGCGGTGAGGAGGCCGGTGTCCCACGATGTCGTCCCTCCGGTGGAGGGCACGGTGCACCCGACAGGCGACGCGGACGGCTCGGTGACCGAGCGGAGCGGCAACCCGCCGGCCCGGGTGACGGGCTCTGGCAACGGCGTCGCCCCCGACGCCGGCACGGCCGACGGCACGTCGCCCGGCGGCGCCGTCGTGGTGCCGTTCCCGACCGATGGCTCGACCGATCCCGCGCCGACCGGTGGCTTCGCGCTGTCCAACGCGCCGACCGGCCGGCGGGTTCGCGCCCGGCTGGCCCGGTTCAACGCGCCCTGGCAGACCTCGCAGGTCAGCGAGGTGCTCGAACCGCTGATCTCCACCCACCGGGAGAACCACCCCAAGGCCGACGCCCGGCTGCTCCAGCGGGCGTTCGACACGGCGGCGCGCTGGCACTCCGGTCAGTACCGCAAGTCCGGTGACCCGTACATCACGCACCCCTTGGCCGTGGCGACCATCCTGGCCAACCTGGGCATGGACACCACCACCCTGGTCGCCGCGCTGCTGCACGACACCATCGAGGACACCGAGTACACCCTCGACCAGATGCGGGCGGACTTCGGCCCGGAGGTGACCCTCCTGGTCGACGGCGTGACGAAGCTGGACAAGGTCAAGCTGGGTGACGCCGCCAAGGCGGAGACGATCCGCAAGATGGTCGTGGCGATGGCCAAGGACCCGCGGGTGTTGGTGATCAAGCTCGCCGACCGGCTGCACAACATGCGTACCCTCACCTTCCTGCCCCGCCCCAAGCAGGAGCAGAAGGCGAAGGAGACGCTGGAGATCCTGGCTCCCCTGGCCCACCGCCTGGGTATGAACACCATCAAGTGGGAGCTGGAGGACCTCGCCTTCGGCACCCTGTTCCCGAAGCGGTACGAGGAGATCAACCGCCTGATCGGGGAGCACCAGCCGCAGCGGGAGGCGCTGCTGCGCCAGGTGACCCAGAAGGTGTCGACCGACCTCAAGGCCGCCAAGATCAAGGCGGAGACCACCGGCCGGCCGAAGCACCTCTACTCGATCTACCAGAAGATGATCGTGCGGGGTCGCGACTTCAACGACATCTACGACCTGGTCGGGGTGCGGATCCTGGTCGACACGGTGCGGGACTGCTACGCGGCGCTGGGCGTCATCCACGCCAACTGGCAGCCGGTGCCGGGCCGGTTCAAGGACTACATCGCGATGCCCAAGTTCAACATGTACCAGTCGTTGCACACGACGGTCATCGGGCCCACCGGCAAGCCGGTGGAGATGCAGATCCGCACGTACGCCATGCACCGCACCGCCGAGTTCGGCATCGCCGCGCACTGGAAGTACAAGGAGCACAAGGGCACCCAGATCGTCGGCCCGCCGGCGCACATCGACGAGATGACCTGGCTGCGTCAGCTGCTGGACTGGCAGCGGGAGGCGGCCGACCCGAGCGAGTTCCTCGACGCGCTCCGCTTCGACCTGTCCAGCCAGGAGGTGTACGTCTTCACCCCGAAGGGTGACGTCATCCCGCTCCCGACCGGGTCGACGCCGGTGGACTTCGCGTACGCGGTGCACACCGAGGTCGGGCACAAGTGCATCGGCGCCCGGGTCAACGGGAAGCTGGTGCCGCTGGAGTCGACGCTCTCCAACGGCGACGTGATCGAGATCTTCACCTCGAAGTCCGACACGGCCGGCCCGACGCAGGACTGGCTCGGCTTCGTCAAGAGCCCACGCGCCCGCACCAAGATCCGCCAGTACTTCAACAAGGAGCGGCGCGAGGAGGCGATCGAGGCCGGCAAGGACTCGATCGTCAAGGCGATGCGCAAGCAGGGCATGCCGTTGCAGCGGATGCTCACCTCCGACGCGCTGATGGCGATCGCCCGGGACCTGCACCTGGCCGACGTCGCCTCGCTCTACGCGGCGGTCGGCGACAGCCAGGTCTCCGCCCAGTCGGTCGTGCAGAAGCTGATGGCCACCTACGGCGGCGAGGAGGGCGCGGCGGAGGACATCGCCGAGACCGCCGTCGCCACCCGGCCGCCGCGCAGCCGGCAGAGCAGCAGCGACCCGGGCGTCGTGGTCCGGGGCGTCAGCGACGTCTGGATCAAGCTGGCCCGCTGCTGCACCCCGGTGCCGCCGGACGCGGTCTTCGGCTTCGTCACCCGCTCCGGTGGGGTGAGCGTGCACCGGGACGACTGCGCCAACGCCGAGGACCTGCGGGCGCAGAGCGAACGGGTGGTCGAGGTCAGCTGGAAGCTCACCTCCGCCTCCACCTTCCTCGTCGCCATCCAGGTCGAGGCGCTGGACCGGCACAAGCTGCTGGCCGACGTCACCCGGGTGCTGTCGGAGGAGCGGGTGAACATTCTCTCCGCCACCGTCACCACCACCCGGGACCGGGTGGCGGTGAGCCGGTTCAGCTTCGAGATGGCCGACCCGAAGCACCTGGGCCACCTGCTGGCCGCGGTGCGGAAGGTCGACGGCGTCTTCGACGCGTACCGGGTCACCTCGGGCGCCTGAGGCACGGACGCGGAAGCGCCCGCCGGCTGCGGCCGGCGGGCGCTTCGTCGTCGTACGGGGCGGTCAGCCCTGGATGCCGCTCATCGCCAGCTTGTTGATGACGATCTCCTTCTTGGGGTGGCCGCCGCCGGCCTGCTGCGCGAAGGCCTTGTCGTCACCGGCCGCCGCGACCTGCTTGACCACGTCCATGCCGCCGGTGATGGTGCCCAGCACCGTGTAGTTCGGGTCGAGCTGCGAGTCGCCGTACACGATGAAGAACTGGCTGCCGGTGCTGCCCGGCTGGCCGGAGTTGGCCATCGCGATGACGCCCTCCGGGTACGGCGGGCGCTTGTCGGTCGGCAGGTTCTCCTCGGCCAGGTTGTAGCTCGGGCCGCCGGTGCCGTCGGTCTCCCGCCAGCCCTTGCCGGTGGCGCTCGGGTCGCCGCACTGCAGCACCTTGATGCCCTCGGTGACCAGGCGGTGGCACTTGGTGTTGTCGAAGAAGCCCTTGCTGGCCAGGTGGGTGAAGCTGCCCGCGGTGCACGGCACGGCCGCCCGGTCGATCTTCGCGGTGATCGGCCCCAGGTTGGTGTCGATCGTCATGGTCTGGGTGCCGGTGTTCTGCTGCTGGGCACCGGGCAGGCCGACGTCCTTGATCTGCTTGGTGCGCCCCTCCTTGGGGACCTCGGTGTAGGCGCACTGGGCGGCACCCGCCGACGTGGCGGTCTGCTTCTTGTCGTCGTCGCCACCGAGGGTGGTGGCCAGCCAGACGGTGCCGGCGACCACGAGCAGCAGGACCGCACCGGCCCCGACGATCGCCTGCGTCTGCCGGCGCTTGCGGGCGCGGGCCGCGCGCTCGGCCATCTCCCGCTCGAGTCGGGCCCGCGCCGCCGCGCGCTGCCGCTCTCTCGTGGACGTCACGGTCACTCCTTCGAAACTTCTCGGGCGCGGACGAAGCCGCTGCGGTGGGTGGGCGGCCGGGTCAGCCGGCGCTGGGGCCGGCCGTGGGCGCGCCGGTGGCGGCCGGTGCCGTGGTCGGCTCGCCGACCGTCAGGCTCTGGATCACCACGTCGGTCTTCGGCTTGACCTTGGCCCCGCTCCCATTGTCCACGGTCGGCAGGGCGCCGATCTTCTCCACCACGTCGAGGCCGGCGGTGACCCTGCCGATGACCGGGTAGACCGGCTTGGCCGGGTTGAAGTCCTTGAAGAAGACCAGGAACTGGCTGCCGTTGCTGCCCGGCGGGTTCGCGATCATGGCGACCGTGCCCTTCGGGTACGCCGGGGGCTGCCCGGCGGCGGGCTTGCCGGACGCACTCGGTGCCGGGGTGGGCACGTTCTCGTCGTAGAACGAGTACGCCGGGCCGCCGATGCCGCTGCCGCTCGGGTCGCCGCAGCGCAGCGCGCCCTCGGTGGTGATCTCGTGGCACTTGGTGTTGTCGTAGAACGACTTGCCGGCCAGGTGGGCGATGCTCGCCCCGGCGCACGGCGCGGACGCCAGGTCGAGCTCGGCGGTGATCGGGCCGCCCTGGTTCGTGGTGATCGTCATCGCCCGGGTGCCGGAGGTCGGCAGGCCGGTGGTGGCCGGGGTGCCGACGTCCTTGAGGTTCGTGTTGGCGCCGGCGTCCTGCGGGGTCCACACGCAGACGTCCTCGGCGGCCTTCTTCTCCGGCTCGGAGTCGAACGCGCCCAGCGCCCAGGCCGAGCCGACCACGATCAGCGCGAGCACCACGGCGGCGCCCACGCCGGCCTGGATCTGCCGGCGGCGCCTCGCGGCCGCGGCCCGCCGGGCGAGCTGCCGGTCGAGCTTGGCCCGCGCCAGTTTGCGCTGCCGGTCCCTGCTGGAAGCCACCCGTGCTCCCCTTCCTCTGCCCTGGTCGTCGCCGGCGCCCGGGCGTCGTCCGCCCGTCCGGCGGCAGTGCGCCACGCCACACGCCCGCCAGAGTGTACGGGTAGCCGCTGGGAAAGTGGTGTACGAGGTCCGGCCACGGTTTATCGGAAGATGTCACTGTGCCAACCGGGACGGGTGGGACCGCTGGGTCGGAACAATGCGCTCGCCCGGCCGACTAGGCTGCTGGACGGAGACGACGACTCGACGGAAGGGGAGCGGACGTGCTCGTGGCCGGCTTTCCCGCGGACGCCTTCGGCACCAACTGCTATGTGGTGGCGACCGCGCCGGGGGAGCAGTGCGTGGTGGTCGACCCCGGCATCGGGGTGCTCGACCGGCTCGACGCCCTGCTCGCCGAGCACCGCCTGCACCCGGTCGCCGTGCTGCTCACGCACGGCCACCTCGATCACACCTTCTCGGTGGCGCCGGTCTGCGGCGCGCGCGGCATCCCCGCGTACGTCCACCCGGACGACCGCGAGCTGCTGGCCGACCCGTCGAAGGCGCTGTCGATGGACGTTACCCAGCTCTTCGGTGGCCGGCTGCCGTACGCCGAACCGGACGACGTGGCCGAGCTGATCGACGGCGCGACCCTGGCCCTCGCCGGGTTGGAGATCACCGTCGACCAGGCCCCCGGCCATACCGGCGGGTCGGTGCTGTTCCGGATGCCCGGCGCCGGCTCGCCCTGGGAGGCCGAACAGATCTGCCTCTCCGGTGACGTGCTGTTCGCCGGCTCGATCGGCCGCACCGACCTGCCGGGCGGCAGCATGCCCCGGATGCTGTCCAGCCTGCGGGAGAAGGTCCTCCCGCTGGCCGACGACACGGTCGTCCTGCCCGGCCACGGCCCCGCGACCACCATCGGCCGCGAGCGCGCGAGCAACCCGTACCTCCTCGAGGTGGCGGGCACCGGCGGCCCGCGCCCGGCCGCGCCCACCCGCGGTCTCTGACTCACCGCACCCACGACCTCCCCGCGCGGCCCGCGCGGGACGCAAGGAGTACGCCATGAGCAAGCCCACGCCCATCTCCGGCTTCCCGGAGTGGACGCCCGCGCAGCGGATGATCGAACAGTTCGTCCTCGACCGGATCCGCGCCACCTTCGAGCTGTACGGCTTCGCCCCCCTGGAGACCCGCTCGGTCGAGCCCCTCGACCAGCTCCTGCGCAAGGGGGAGACCTCGAAGGAGGTCTACGTGCTGCGCCGGCTCCAGGCCGACACCGACGGCCCGGCCGGCGACGACTCGCTCGGCCTGCACTTCGACCTGACCGTGCCGTTCGCCCGCTACGTGCTGGAGAACGCCGGCAAGCTCCAGTTCCCGTTCCGGCGCTACCAGATCCAGAAGGTGTGGCGGGGCGAGCGCCCGCAGGAGGGGCGCTACCGCGAGTTCCTCCAGGCCGACATCGACATCGTCGACCGGGACACCCTGCCGGCCCACTACGAGGCGGAGATGCCGCTGGTGATCGGCGACGCGCTGCGCTCGCTGCCGATCCCGCCGGTGCGGATCCAGGTCAACAACCGCAAGATCTGCGAGGGCTTCTACCGGGGCATCGGGCTCACCGACCCGGAGGCGGCGCTGCGCGCGGTGGACAAGCTCGACAAGATCGGCCCGGCGGGGGTCGCCGAGCTGCTGGCCGAGACCGCCGGGGCGAGCGAGGCGCAGGCCAAGGCGTGCCTGGCCCTGGCCGAGATCTCCGCGCCGGACGCCTCCTTCGGCGACGCGGTGCGCGCCCTCGGCGTGAGCGACCCGCTGCTCGACGAGGGCATCGCCGAGCTGACCGCCGTGGTGGAGACCGCCGCCGCGCACTCGCCCGGCCTCTGCGTGGCCGACCTGCGGATCGCCCGTGGCCTGGACTACTACACCGGCACCGTCTACGAGACGCAGATGCTGGGCTACGAGCGGTTCGGCTCGGTCTGCTCCGGCGGCCGGTACGACAACCTGGCCAGCTCCGGCAACGTCCGCTTCCCGGGGGTGGGCATCTCCATCGGGGTGACCCGGCTGCTGGGCCTGCTCTTCGGCGCCGCGGCGCTGACGGTCTCCCGCAGCGTGCCGACGTGTGTCCTGGTCGCCGTCAGCACCGAGGAGGACCGCCCGGCGAGCAACAAGGTGGCGGAGGCGCTGCGCTCCCGGGGCATCCCGACCGAGGTGTCGCCGAGCGCGGCCAAGTTCGGCAAGCAGATCCGCTACGCCGAACGGCGGGGCATCCCGTACGTCTGGTTCCCCGGCGCCGAGGGCGACGAGGTGAAGGACATCCGCTCCGGCGAGCAGGTAGCCGCGGCGGCGGGCGAGTGGACGCCACCGCGCCCGGACCTGAAACCACTGGTCAGCTGAGTTCGTACTGGCGCGTACGGGGTAGAGGACCTACGGTGGCGTAAGTTACGCCACCGTAGGGAGACCCGTATGACCACCCCGATGAGCCAGACCGCCCTGCTCCTCGAACTCGAAGCCGTGGTGGAGAAGAACCTCGACCGGCACCTGTCGATGGCCAAGGAGTGGTTCCCCCACGAGTACGTCCCGTGGAGCGAGGGCCGCACCTTCGACGGCCCGCTCGGCGGCGAGGCGTGGGCGGAGTCCGACTCCACCATCCCCGACGTGGCCCGGACGGCGCTGATCGTCAACCTGCTCACCGAGGACAACCTGCCCTCGTACCACCACGAGATCGCCACCCTGTTCGGCCGGGACGGCGCGTGGGGGAACTGGGTGCACCGGTGGACCGCCGAGGAGGGGCGGCACGGCACCGCGATCCGCGACTACCTGACGGTGACCCGGGCGGTCGACCCGGTGGCCCTGGAGCGCGCCCGGATGACCCACATGTCGGCGGGCTACACCAACGCGCACGGCGACGAGGTGCTGCACTCGCTCGCGTACGTGTCGTTCCAGGAGTTGGCGACCCGGATCTCACACCGCAACACCGGACGGGTAACCGGCGACCCGGCCTGCGAGGCGCTGCTGGCCCGGGTGGCCGCCGACGAGAACCTGCACATGGTCTTCTACCGCAACCTGCTCGCCGCGGCCTTCGAGCTGGCCCCGAGCCAGGCCATGCGGGCCGTGGCCGACGTGCTGGCCGACTTCCAGATGCCCGGTGTCGGCATCGACGGCTTCGCCCGCAAGTCCGTGGCGATCGCCCTGGCCGGCATCTACGACCTGCGCCAGCACCGCGACGACGTGGTCGTCCCCGTGCTGCGCCAGTGGGACGTCTTCTCGGTGACCGGCCTGAACGGCGACGGCGAGGCCGCCCGCGACCAGATCGCCCGCCACCTCGACGACCTGGAGCAGGCCGCCGCCCGCTTCGAGGAGAAGCGCGCCGCCCGCTCCGCCCGCCTCGCCACCCTCCGCTGACCCCGCCCCGACTCCGCCTCCGCCCCGGCCCCCGCGATCTTGCACTTCGTGCCCCGGCAAAGCCATAGCTTGCCCCTATCGAGGGCCCCAGGTGCAAGATCAACCGGGATTGGGAGGGGTCAGGCTGGTTGGTCGAGGGGGAAGAGCAGGCAGGTCGAGGTGGCGTGGGCGATGAGGCGGCCCTGGGCGTCCGTCAGCCTCGCCTCGGCGAGGGCGGTGCGGCGGCCGCGTTGGAGGACGGTGCCCTCGCAGCGGAGGGTGCCGCTGGCGACCGTCACCGGGCGGAGGAACTTCACGTTCAGGTCCAGCGAGGTGTAGCCGACGCCGGCGGGCAGGGTGGTGTGCACCGAACAGGCGGCGGCGGTGTCCAGCAGGGTGGAGATGACCCCGCCGTGCACGGTGCCGAGCGGGTTGTAGTGGAACTCCTGCGGCACCAGTTCCACCGCGACCCGGCCCTCCTCGGCCTCCATCCGGGACATGTCGATCAGGTGCATGATCGGCGGCGCGGCCAGCTCACCGGCGATCATCGCGCGGAGCAGCTCCAGGCCGCTGCGCCGGCCGACGTGCGCCGCGCCCGCGACCGGGTCGGACCAGGAGAAGGTGCGGCTGCGCGCCGGATCCTGCGTCTGAGTCATGGACTCAGCCTGGCAGCGCGTTGCTGAGTCTGTCAATCAGACCTAGCCTGGTCGGCATGAGACCCTCGGCACTGGACTGGTCGGTGGAGAACTGCACCATCGCCCGGGCGATGGCGATCCTCGGCGAGCGGTGGACCCTGGTCGTGCTCCGTGAGGTCTTCAACGGCATCCGCCGCTTCGACGACATGCGGGTGCGGACCGGCATTCCCCGACAGGTGCTCACCAACCGGCTCGCCACCCTGGTCGAGCAGGGGGTGCTGCGCCGGGAGCCGTACCGGGAGCCGGGCAGCCGGGTGCGCCACGAGTACCGGCTCACCGAGAAGGGCCTCGACCTCTGGCCGGTGCTGGTGGCCGTGCTCGGCTGGGGCGACCGCTACCTCGCCGACCCGGAGGGCCCGCCGCTGCGGGTCACCCACCGGGACTGCGGCGCCGAGGTCCACGCCGAGCTGCGCTGCGCCGCGGGGCACGAGGTGACGGACCCGCGCGACGTGCTGCCCCGGCCGGGCCCCGGGGCGCGCCGTCGGGTCGACTGACCGGCGGGGTTCTTCCCGGGTACGCGGGCCGGCGCGCGGACGGCCGGCCGCCCGCGCGCCGCGGGAGCGCCTACCAGCCGAAGCCGTTGGCGTACGAGACGCTGGCCAGCACCCCCTGGCCGCTGGTGTTCGGGTGGAAGTAGTCCCAGGTCGACACCTGGCTGAGCACGAACGGGTAGTTGAACACGGCGTTGTCGTCGAAGTCGCAGTTCGCGCCGTACGCGGCGCAGGCCTGGGCGAGCTGGCTGTTGTAGTCGATCACCCGCTGCCGGACCCGGGCCCGCCGGTCGATGTCGGCCTGGGCGGTCGAGGTGGGGTTGGCCAGCATCGACTGGCAGATGCCGAACGCCGACCAGGCGCTGCGGGCGCTGCCGCTGCCCTTGCCGATGAACCAGAGGCGGTGGATGTCCGGCACGCTCATCACCGCGACCCGGGCGTTGGGCAGGCCGGCGCGGATCCGGTTGAGCGCGCTGTCGATGTTGGCCCGGAACGTGGCCACCGGGGTCATGGTGGCTTCCGAGCTGGTGCAGGCGTCGTTGGCGCCGATGAGCATGGTGACGTACTCGACGCCCTGGCCGACCGCGGTGCCGGCCTGGCCGTACATGTCGGCCGACTTGGCGCCGCTGCGCGCGTCGTTGAGGTTGCGGCCCTGGATGGCCGGGTTGACCGCGCGGATGCGCAGGTAGTGACTGTTCACCGTGGAGTAGTCGCCGGTGCTGAACGACCGCGAGGTGCAGTCGACGTACCAGCCGCAGGCGTTAAAGCCGCGGGTGATGGAGTCGCCGAGGCTGGCCATCGAGGCCGGGGGTGGGGTGGTGGCGGCGGTGGCCGGGTCGGCGGCGAGCAGGACGAGGGCGGTCAGGCTGGCGAGAGCGGCCAGCACGCGGCGGGGGATGGTCATCGTGGCCTCCGGATCACGGGTGCCGGGAATGCGACGGTGACCGGATGGTATAGATGACAGTCTGTGTCCACAATGTTGCGAAGCAGTTACTTGTGGCCGCCGGGTGAATTCGGGCAAACCACGGTCTTGCTTACGATCTTAAACATGTGAATACTTCACTCAGCTCGGCCGGTTCCCCCAGCTCGGCCGGGTCGGTCCAGGCCCTCGCCACGAGTTGGGCCCCCCATCCCCCATCCGGGAGGCTGTTCATGCGACCCACGAGGTCATCGCTCCGCCGCGCCGTCACCGTCGCCGTCGCCGGAACCCTGGTAGCCGGCTCGCTGCTCGCCGCGCCCGCCCAGGCGGCACCCGCCGCGCCCGCTTCGCCCGACGCCGCGGCCGGCCTGGCCGCGCAGCTCGGCGACCGCGCCGCCGGCACGTACGCCGACGCCAGCGGCAAGATGGTCGTCGCGGTCACCGACGACGCCGCCGCCCGCCAGGTCCGCGCCGCCGGCGCCACCCCGAAGCTCGTCGCCCGCGGCGCCGCCGAGCTCAACCGGGCCACCGCCGAGCTGGAGAGGTCCGCCAAGATCCCCGGCACCGCCTGGTGGACCGACCCGGTCACCAACCAGGTCGTCATCTCGGTCGACAGCACCGTCACCGGCGCCAAGCTGGACAAGGTCAAGGCCGCCGTCGCCCGCACCAACGGCGCGGTCCGCCTCATCTCCGAGTCCGGTGTGCTGAGCACCCGGCTCAACGGTGGCCAGGCGATCTACGCCGGTGGCGGCGGTCGCTGCTCCCTCGGCTTCAACGTGCGCAACAGCGCTGGCACCTACTACTTCCTGACCGCCGGGCACTGCACCAACATCTCGGCGAGCTGGTACACCAACTCCAGCCAGACGACCTACATCGGCCCCCGCGTCGGCACCAGCTTCCCGGGCAACGACTACGGCATCGTCCGGTACGACAACACCGGCCTGTCCCACCCCGGCACCGTCTACCTCTACAACGGCACCTCGCAGGACATCACCGGTGCGGGTAACGCCTACGTGGGCCAGTCGGTCAAGCGCAGCGGCAGCACCACCGGCGTGCACAGCGGCAGTGTCACCGCCACCAACGCCACGGTGACCTACGCCGAGGGCAGCGTCTACGGCCTGATCAAGACCACGGTCTGCGCCGAGCCGGGCGACAGCGGCGGCTCGCTCTTCGCCGGCAGCACCGCGCTGGGCATGACCTCCGGCGGTAGCGGCAACTGCTCCTCCGGCGGCACCACCTACTTCCAGCCGGTCACCGAGGCGCTCAGCGTCTACGGCGTCAGCGTCTACTGAGCCACCCCATGGGAGCGGGCCGCCGGGTGACCGGCGGCCCGTTCCGTGCCGCTTCCCCGCGATCAGCGGACTGGGCGGCCCGGCCCGGGGTGCCTCCCGCCCGGTGAGCGCCCCCGTGACGGCCGGTCCCGACGGCGGACCGGGGCGGTGCGCTGGGGCTGTTCCGGGCCGGGGAGCGGGCGCACGGCGTCGTCGAGGTCTACCAGGTGCCGTCCTGGGAGGAGCACCCGCACCACGGCGGCCGGCTCACGGGAGCCGACCAGGCCGTCGAGGAGCGGGCCCGCGAGCTGGTCGACGGTGCTCCGCAGGTGCGGCATCTGCTGTCCGCCGACTCGGACTGACGGGCGGGCCGGGGTCGGCGGATCGCGCGAGCTGCGCCCGCCGGGCGGAGAGCACCGCCAGCAGCGGCCAGAGCGCGACCGCCACCGCCGTCACCCGCTCGGCCAACCCGGTCCGGGACCCTCCGGTGACCTCGAACGCGAACCAGCCGAACAGGCTCAGCAGCAACGCGGTGACGCTGAGCGCCACCGGTCGGCGGAACGCCCAGGGCGGCTCCGGGCGGGCGGGGTGCCCGGCGTCCGGGCCACGCGGCAGCCACAGCGCCGAACAGGCCGGCCAGAGCGCCAGGGCGAGCACGGCCACGGTCGCCACGGTGCCGTGGCCGGGGGAGCCGCCGACCTTCGGTCGCGGGAAGGCGACCAGCGCGATGGTGGCCACTCCGCCGATGGCCAGCACGAACCGGCTGGGCAACCCGGCCGCGTGCAGCACGGCGGCGGTCGCCAGGTAGCAGCAGCCGAGCAGCACCAGACAGCCGACCATGATCCAGGCGTCGGTGGCGCCCTGCCCGGCCAGCTCGCTGATGGTGTCCCGGATCGGGTCGTAGCCGGTGGGCTGCCGGGCGCCCGCGACCGTCGCGCCGGTCACCAGCAGCACCGGTGCCGCCCCCGCCATGACCACGGCCCACGTCGGTACGGCACGCATCCGGTCACGGTAACCGGCCGGGTGGTCCATCCGTCGTGGTTCGCCCGTTGGTCCGGCGACGAATCGCACCCGCGTGCCGGGTGCCCGGGAGGAAGGGCGGCCGCCCCTGACAGAATGACCGGTGAGGACTGTTCCACGATGAGGAGTTGCCAGCCGTGATCCGTACCCACAATGCCGGAAGCCTGCGCGCCGCGGACGCCGGCTCGACGGTGACGCTCGCCGGGTGGGTGGCCCGCCGGCGCGACCACGGCGGGGTCATCTTCGTCGACCTGCGCGACGGCTCCGGCGTGGTCCAGGTGGTCTTCCGCGAGGAGGACGCGCACGCGCTGCGCAACGAGTTCTGCGTGCAGGTCACCGGCGAGGTGACCCGGCGTCCCGCCGGCAACGAGAACCCGGACCTGCCCACCGGCGAGGTCGAGGTGACCGCCGCCGTGCTGGAGGTGCTCTCCGAGGCGGCCCCGCTGCCGCTGCCCGTGGACGACCAGATCGAGGCCGGCGACGACATCCGGCTCAGGTACCGCTACCTCGACCTGCGCCGCAGCGGCCCGGCCAACGCGATGCGGCTGCGCTCGCGGGCCAGCCAGCTCGCCCGGGGCGTGCTGCACGAGCGCGACTTCCTGGAGATCGAGACGCCGACGCTGACCCGCTCCACCCCGGAGGGCGCCCGCGACTTCCTGGTCCCGGTCCGCCTCCAGCCGGGCAGCTGGTACGCGCTGCCGCAGTCGCCGCAGCTGTTCAAGCAGCTGTTGATGGTCGGCGGCATGGAGCGGTACTACCAGATCGCCCGCTGCTACCGGGATGAGGACTTCCGGGCCGACCGCCAGCCCGAGTTCACCCAGCTCGACATCGAGATGTCCTTCGTCACCGAGGACGACGTGATCGACCTCGGCGAGGCGATCGTCTCGGCGCTCTGGAAGGACCTGGCCGGTCACGAGATCTCCCGGCCCATCCCGCGGATCACCTGGCACGACGCGATGGCCCGGTACGGCTCGGACAAGCCGGACCTGCGCTACGGCGTCGAGCTGACCGAGCTGACCGACTACCTGCGCGGCACCGAGTTCCGGGTGTTCGCCGGCGCGATCGACGCGGGCGGCTACGTCGGCGCGGTCGTCATGCCCGGCGGCGCCGCGCAGAGCCGTAAGGAGCTGGACGGCTGGCAGGACTGGGCCAAGGCGCGCGGCGCGCGCGGCCTGGCGTACGTGGTGCTCGACGCGGAGACCGGCGAGGCGCGTGGGCCGGTGGCGAAGAACCTCTCCGCCGAGCACCTGGGTGGGCTCGCCGACGCGGTCGGCGCGAAGCCGGGCGACGCGGTCTTCTTCGCCGCCAGCGCCACCACGCGGGAGGCGCAGGAGCTGCTCGGCGCGGCCCGGATCGAGATCGCCAAGCGGGCCGGCCTGATCGACGAGAGCGCCTGGGCGTTCTGCTGGGTGGTGGACGCGCCCATGTTCGAGCGCACCGACGAGGGCGGCTGGACGGCCGTGCACCACCCGTTCACCTCGCCGAACGCCGAGTGGGTCGACCGGTTCGAGGAGGCCCCCGACCGGGCCCTGGCGTACGCGTACGACATCGTCTGCAACGGCAACGAGATCGGCGGCGGCTCCATCCGTATCCACCGGGGCGACGTGCAGAAGCGGGTCTTCGACCTGCTCGGCATCACCCCGGAGGAGGCGCAGGACAAGTTCGGCTTCCTGCTGGAGGCGTTCAAGTACGGCGCCCCGCCGCACGGCGGCATCGCGTTCGGCTGGGACCGGGTCTGCATGCTGCTCGCCGGCGCGGACTCGATCCGCGAGGTGATCGCCTTCCCGAAGACCCGCGGTGGCTTCGACCCGCTGACCGGCGCGCCGACGCCGATCACCGCGCAGCAGCGCGCCGAGGCGGGCATCGACGCCAAGCCGAAGGCGCCGACCGGGGTGCACGCCGGCACCGCCGGTCCGGTGGCTCCGGTCGCCGACCCCACCTGAGCCGTCCCCACGTGATCGAGCGGTCCGCGTCATGATGACGCGGACCGCTCGACCTTTTCGGGAACGGGGAACAGGATGACACTGCTCGTGGTGGGGGCCAGCGGCTTCCTCGGCGCCGAGATCTGCCGGCAGGCGGTGGCCGCGGGGCAGCGGGTGGTCGGGACGTACCACTCGGCCGCCGTCGCGGTGCCGGGCGTCGAGGCGCGCCGGCTCGACGTCACCGAGCGGTCCGCCGTGCGCGCGCTGGTCACGGCGGTACGCCCCGACGCCGTCATCGGCACCCCCTACCGGTACGACGACTGGGCGGTGACCGCGGACGGGGCGGCCCACGTGGCGTTCGCCGCCGCCGAGCTGGGGGCCCGCCTGGTCCACCTGTCCAGCGACGCGCTGCACGCCGGCCGGTCGGCGCCCTATCCGGACGACGAGCCGCCCACCCCGGTGTTCCCGTACGGGGCGGCGAAAGCGGCGGCGGAGACCGCGGTCCGGGCGGTCGACCCGGGCGCGGCGCTGGTGCGCACGTCGCTGATCCTGGGGAAGGGGAGCAAGCAGATCCAGCTCTGCCGGGACGGGCTCGCCGGCCGGGCCGCCCTTTTCACGGACGAGCTCCGCTGCCCGGTGGACGTGGTCGACGTGGCCGCCGCCGTCCTCGAACTGGTGCCGTCGGGGTACGCCGGGCCGCTCAACGTGGCCGGCCCGGACGCGGTCAGCCGCGCCGAGCTGGGCCTGCTGGTGGCCCGCCGGGAAGGGCTCGACCCGGCCGGGATGAAGACCACCACCAGCGCCGCGTCCGGCCTGCTCCGGCCCACCGAGGTACGCCTCGACTCCACCCGCGCCGCCGGTCTGCTGCGCACCCGGCTGCGCGGGGTCCGCGAACTTCTCGCGGCCTGACCCGTTCATCGCCGCTGGCGTCGGATCATGCACACTTCCTGTGCATAACTATTGTGCACAGGAAGTGTGCACGGATATTGTGCAAGGCGTGGAGAACGAAAATCCGGGGACCCGGCCCGAGCCCCGTGCGGTGCGGATCGACCACCGCCAGGTGCGGGTGCTCGCCCACCCGCTGCGCATGCGCCTGGTCGGCGCCCTGCGCGTGAAGGGCCCGGCCACCGCCACCGCCCTCGCCGAGCTGCTCGGCACCAACACCGGCGCCACCAGCTACCACCTCCGCCAGCTGGCCGAGGTCGGGCTGGTCGTCGAGGACACCGACCGGGGCACCGGCCGGCAGCGCTGGTGGCGGGCCGCGCACGACGTCACCAACTGGGAGCCGACCGACTTCGACGACGACCCGGACGCCCGGGCGGCCATCGAGTGGATCCAGGGCGACCAGGTGCGTCTCCTCGTGGAGCACGCCGAGCGGTGGTTCGCCATCCAGCACGAGTGGTCGCCCGCCTGGCGGGACGCCCTCGGCATGGGCGACATCTTCATGACGATCCCACCGGCCCGCCTGGAGGAGCTCAAGGCTGAGCTGTGGCAGGTCCTGGAGCGCTACCGCGCCGAATCGGATCCCGCCGAGCCGGACGCCGCGCCGGTGCAGGTCTTCCTCGCCGCCTACCCGCTGATCCAGGAGATGCGATGAGCGCCCTGTCCGTACGCCAGGTCCGGTTCCGCTACCTCACCCTCTACGGCCTGCGCTGGCTCCCCGCCGGCCTGATGATCCCCGTGATGATCCTGCTGATGCAGGAACGCGGGCTGTCGCTCACCCAGATCGGCCTGGTCGGCACCGCCCAGGGCCTGATCGTGCTCGCGCTGGAACTGCCGACCGGTGGCTTCGCCGACGCGCTCGGCCGCAAGCCGGTGCTCGTGGCCGCCTGGATGGTCTGCCTGGTCTCGCTGGCCATCTTCGCGGTGGCCGACTCGTTCTGGCTCTTCTTCCTGTCCTGGGCTCTGCAGGGCGTCTACCGGGCGCTGGACAGCGGCCCGCTGGAGTCCTGGTACGTCGACGCCACCCTCGCCGCCGACCCGAAGGCCGAGTACGAGCGGGGCCTGGGGTACGCCGGCACCGTCATCGGCGTCGCCATCGGCGCCGGTGCGCTGCTCAGCGGCGGCCTGGTCGCGCTGGGTCCGGTCGGGCCGATCAGCGCGCTGACCCTGCCCGTGCTGGTGGCCATCGCCCTCCAGACGATCGCCCTGGTCGTCCTGCTGCGTCTGCTGGTCGAGACCCGGCCGGCCAGGGGCGCCGGCGCGCTGCGGGCCTCGATGGTCGAGGCGCCCCGGATGGTCGGGCAGGCGGTCGGACTGCTGCGCCGCTCCCGGGTGCTGCTCGCCCTGGTCTGCGTCGAGCTGTTCTGGGGCTTCGGGATGGTGACCTTCGAGTCGCTGCTGCCGGTCCGCCTCGCCGAGGTGGTCGGGGACGCCGACCGGGCGGCGGCGCTGCTCGGCCCGGCCAGCTCGGTGGCCTGGCTCGCCAACGCGGCGGGCGCCGCGCTGACCCCGCTGCTGCTGCGCTGGCTCGGCGCCGCGCCCAGCGCGGCCCTGATGCGGATCCTGCAGGGCGTGACGGTGGTCGGGATGGGTGTCTTCGCCGGGCCGGTCGGGGTGCTCATCGCCTACCTGGCCTGCTACACCGTGCACGGTGCGTCGAACCCGCTGCACATGGGGCTGCTGCACCGCCAGGTCGACGGGCCGTACCGGACCAGCGTGATCTCGCTGAACTCGATGATGGCCCAGCCGGCCGGGGCACTCGGCATGGTCGTCCTGACCACGCTGGCGGACCGCAGCAGCGTCAGCACCGCCATGTTCGTCGGCGCGGTGGTGCTCGCCCTGGCCGCCCCGCTCTACCTGCCGGCCTGGCGCGCCGGGCGGGCCGCGACCGCCGACGGGAGCGGGACCCCGCCGGTCGGCCCGGGCGCGCCGGTCGCCGAGCCCGAGCTCGCCTCGGGGCTGGCCGATCCCGCGGCACCGGCCACCGGAGCCGTCTCTCCCGAGGCCGTTCCGACCGCCGATGTGACCGCCACCCGGAGCCGCTGACCCGCTGCCGCCACCACCCGATCCGCCGGTCTCCGCCCGGTGGGTCGGGTCGCCGGGGATGCGGTCAGCCGAGGTGGACCGAGCTGCGGTGCTCGGTGCCGGTGTAGCCGAGCCGGCGGTAGAGCCGGATCGCCCCGACGTTGTCGGTGTAGACGCCGAGCGCGACGTGGTCGTACCGGGCGACCAGGGCGCGGGTCATCCCGGCGGTCAGCGCCGCGCCGAGACCCCGGCCCCGCCGGTCGATCGCCACCGTCAGGCCGGCCAGGAAGCCGATGTCGCCCCGGCTGCGGTCCGCGCCGCAGGCGACCAGGCGGTCACCGTCGCGGATGCCGTACCAGTCGACGATGCGCGGGTCGCCGGGCCGGGAGGTGGTGGTCGGGAAGGACTCCTCGATCAGCGCCGCCAGCGCCGGGTGGTCGGCCTCGGTGAGGCGTACCACCCGCTCCTCCTCAGGCTGGGGCGGCGGGGGCGTGGTGGTCCAGAGGAAGTCCCACTCGTCGAGCCGGGCGATGGTCAGCCGCCCGGCCAGTTTCTCCGCCGTGGTGCGGGGCAGGTGCAGCCACTGGCCCGGCCGCAGCACCCCGTCCGCCAGGAGACCGGCGAAGACGTCCACCGCCGGAGCGGCCGGCCCCAGTGCCCCACCCGCCGGGCCCTGCTCCGGGGGGAGGAGCCACCCCACCGCCCCGTCCCGGCGCCAGCCCCGCGGCTGGTGGTCCCGCCAGAGCGCGTGCCGGGCGTACGGGTGGTGTCCGGTGGCGGCCAGGAGTGCGTCCCGTCCCACCAGGACCTGGTCGGCAGTGATCATGCGGCCAGCCTAGAACGCCGACCGGGGCGTCGACGGAGCCCGGGGGTGGGCCGGTCCACGGTGGAGATTGGCGAAGAGACCGATTGGGTACATCACGTGCCGACCTACTGGGACCCCCACCGGAGGAACGACATGCTCGCCATTCTCGCGGCCATCGTGTTCGGCTTCGCGCTGCTGCTCGATTTCCTGAACAGCAACCTCGGCGCCCCCGACCTGTTCAACAACTGGACCCTGGCCCTCATCGGTTTCCTGCTGCTCTCGCTCTACCTGGCCGGGGTCGGCTCCGGCCTGCGCGGCGCTGGCGGCGGCCGCTGGTACCGGGGTCGCCGCCCCGGTCGGGGCTGACCGGATCCGATCACCGCTGGCCGGGCCGGCGGCGCGATTCCAGCGCCGTCAGCCCGGCCCGGTACTGTCTTCGTGATGGAGTCCGACGCCCTTTTCACCTTCGGCGAACCCGCCGGGGCGCCCAGCGCCCCCGCGGGTTCCGGTGGCGTCGACGCGTTCACCGCCGCCGGCGCGGATTCCCCGCTGCCGGTCCGGATGCGGCCGGCCAGCATCGACGAGCTGGTCGGGCAGGATCATCTGCTCGCGCCGGGCGCGCCCCTGCGGCAGTTGGTCGGCGGCGCGGCGCCCATGTCGGTGATCCTGTGGGGGCCGCCGGGCAGCGGCAAGACCACGATCGCCCACCTCGTCGCCCGGGCCACCGACCGTCGCTTCGTCGCCATGTCGGCCCTCTCCGCCGGGGTGAAGGACGTCCGGGCGGTGATCGAGACCGCTCGCCGGCAGCGCCGGGCGGGCGGCCCGCAGACCGTGCTCTTCATCGACGAGGTGCACCGGTTCAGCAAGACCCAGCAGGACTCGCTGCTCGCCGCGGTGGAGGACCGCACGGTCACGCTGCTGGCGGCGACCACCGAGAACCCGTACTTCTCGGTCATCTCGCCCCTGCTGTCGCGGTGCGTGCTGCTCACCCTCCAGCCGCTGGACGACGACGCCGTACGCGGCCTGCTGCGCCGCGCGGTCGCCGACGAGCGCGGCCTGCGCGGCGCGCTCACCCTGGCCACCGACGCCGAGGACCATCTCGTACGCCTCGCCGGCGGGGACGTCCGCAAGGCGCTGACCGCCCTGGAGGCGGCCGCCGCCACCGCCACCGCGCTCGGCACCGGCCGGATCGACCTGGCGACCGCCGAGCAGGCGGTCGACGTCGCCGCGGTCCGCTACGACCGCGACGGCGACGCCCACTACGACGTGACCAGCGCGTTCATCAAGAGCATGCGCGGCTCGGACGTGGACGCGGCACTGCACTGGCTGGCTCGGATGCTGGTGGCCGGCGAGGACGCCCGGTTCATCGCCCGCCGCCTGGTGATCTTCGCCAGCGAGGACGTGGGAATGGCCGACCCCACCGCGTTGAGCGTGGCCACCGCCGCCGCCCACGCCGTGGAGTACGTGGGCCTGCCCGAGGCACAGCTCAACCTGGCCCAGGCGGTGATCCACCTGGCCACCGCCCCGAAGTCGAACTCGGCCACCACCGCCATCGGCGCCGCCATCGCCGACGTGCGGGCCGGTCGCGGCGGCGCCGTCCCCCGCGCCCTGCGCGATGCGCACTACTCCGGCGCGCGGGGCCTCGGGCACGGCGCCGGCTACCGCTACCCGCACGATGACCACCGCGGTGTGGTCACCCAGCAGTACGCTCCGGACGACCTCGTCGGGACCGACTACTACCAGCCCAGCGGGCACGGGGCCGAGCGGTCGGTGGCCACCCGGCTGCCGCTGCTGCGCCGGATCGTCCGGGGGCTGCCCGTACCGGCGGGGCGGGCGGAGCAGCCCGCACCGGTCGCCGTGAACGGCCGGCACCCGGCGGGTCCGGAGCAGGTCGGCGGGGCGGATGAGGGCGGCAGCGACGCCGTCGGGGAGGGTCAGCAGTGATGGCGCGTGGTCCGGAGCGGCCGGAGGACGGCCCCGACGAGCGGCGGGACCCTCGTGCCAAGGGCCGCCGGTGGGGGCGGGGCAGGGCCGACGCCGAGCCGGAGGACGCGGTCGCCGGCGAGGAGTTCGGCTGGATCGACGACCTGCGGACGGCCAAGCAGCAGCGGGCGGAACTCGGACCGGAGGGTGCCGGCCCGGGCCCGGCGGCGCCGCCCGCCGCGGTGCCGCCGCGCGGTCCGCTGCCGCCCGCCGGTCCGCCGCCGCGCACCGCATCCCCGGCGCCCGAGCCCGGCCGGGGCGCCCGGCCCGCAGCCGCGCCTCCGCCCGGCGCGGGCCGCCCCGGTCCCGACGGGCCGCCCGTGCGGCGCAACCGCGCAGAGGCGGGCCCGGCGGCGCCCCCGGTGCGTCCGGGCGGGCCAGATCCGGCCGCCGTCCGGTCGCGCCCGGTCGACGGGCCCTGGCCCGGGTCGCCCGAGCCGGCCACGCCCGTCCGCCGCCCGGCCCAACCGTCCCGACCCCCGCGCCGCGACGGCGAGGGGCCGGCCGGCGCGCACGCCGCGGTTCCGCCGACCGCCGGCGCCCCGCACGGTCCGAGCGGCCGGCCGAACACCGGCCCGGCCGGCGGCGGTCTCCCGCGCGGCGGGCAGCCCCCGGCGACCGGCTGGCCGGCGCCCGGCCCGGGCGGTCCCTCCGACGGCCCGCGTTCCGCGCCGCCGCCCGGCCGGCGCGGCCCCGAGGGGTCCGGCACCCCGGTGACCGCCCCGTCCTCGGGCGCCGGCCGGCGTGCCGCGCCCGAGGGCCCCGAACCCGGGGTTCGTCCGGTCTCGGGCGCCGGTCGTCGCGGCGTGCCCGCCGGCACCGATCCCGGACTTCGCCCCGTCTCCGGCGCGGGCCGGCGTGGCGTGCCCGACGGCGGAGATCCGGGTGCCCGTCCGGTCTCCGGCGCGGATCGGCGGGGGATGCCCGAGGGCGGCGATCCCAATGTCCGTCCGGTCTCGGGCGCGGGTCGGCGCGGCATGCCCGACGGCGGCGACCCCGGTGCCCGCCCCGTCTCGGGCGCGGGTCGTCGCTCCGCTCCGGCGGGTGCCGAGACCGGTCGCCGCGGCGTACCGGCCGGGGATCCGTCCCGCGGGTCGGCGGCTGCGCCCGGCGCGCCCTACCCGACCGTCGACCCGGCCACCGACGCGCCGCGCCCCGGCGCGGGTGGACCCGAGGGGCGTCGCCGGCGTGGTCCGGCCCAGCCGGGGCCCGCGGACCGGGCCGGCGCCGGTGTGCCGCCCGTGGTGGACGGCCCGACCGGGCCCGGCGTGCCGCGCGCGGGCGGTCGTCGCCGCGCCGGTGAGCCCGACCAACCGGTCGTGCCGAGGAGCGGCAACGCACCGTCGCTGCCGGGGGACGTGCCGTCGCCCGGTGCCGCCCGCTCCGCACCCGGCACCGACCCCGGACCGGGGACTGATCGTCGGCGCCCCCGACCGGAGCCGGCCGGCCCGGCCGCGACCGGTCGTCGCGCCGCCCCCGACGCCCCGCCGACCGGTGGCCGCCCGGCCGCGCCGGAGGTCACCGGACCGCCGACCGGTCGTCGGGTTGCCGCCGGCGGTAGCGATCTGCCGACCGGTCGTCGCGCCGCCGCCGAGGGCGACGAGAGCCCGCCGGCTCGTCGTGCCGCGGCGGACGCACCCGCCACGCCCACGCCCACCCCGCGCCGCCCCGGGCGGGACGGCGGCGACGGGCCGCGAGGCGACCGCCCCGCGCGGCCGGCGGACTGGCTGCGCCAGGCCGGCCGCGGACACCGCAGCGACCCGGCCATGCCGGTGGTCGACCCGGCGGCGCCGGCCGGGCCCCCGGTCGAGGCGACGCCCGGTCCACGACGCGGCACCCCGGCCGGCCCCGGTCGGGCCGCGACCGGCCGGTCCGGTGCCGCCGCCGTGCCGCCGCCGGTACCCGATCAGCCCACCGGCGCCCGTGGGGCGGCGCGCCCCGGCGGCGCCCCCGCCCCGACCGGCCGGGCGGGAGCCCCACCGGCGGGCGTCGAGGGCGGCCGCCCCGGTCCGGCGCCCGGCGGTCGTTCCGCCGGGTCCCCGGCCGTCGGCGACGGCCGCCCGACCGGACCGGCGCGCGGCGCGGCCCGCCCGGGCGGCGCACCCGACGGTCCCGTCCCACCCCGGTCGCCCGCGGCGGACCGGTTCGGCCCCCCGCCCGGCGGTGCCGAGCCCGGCCCCCGCACGGCGGCCGGGCAGCCGGCGGTGGCCCGGGCGGCCGCACCGGTGGCCCGCCCCGGCGGAACCGACGAGCCGTCGGCCGGCCGGTCGACCGCACCGCAGCGGGAGCCGGGCCACCCGGAACCGCGCGGCGCGGCCTCCGTACCGCCGCCCGGTCGCCCCGGGAACGCGCCCGCGGTGGCGCGGGCGGCCGCGGTCGTACCGCAGGGGGAGCCGGTCGGTCCGCGACCGCAACCGGCGGACCAGGCCGGACCGGCGCTGCGGCGGGCCGGTTCGGAGCCGCCGGAGGACGACCCGACGCCGGCCGGTGGCCTGCGCGGCGCCCGGTCCGAGCTGCGCCGGCAGATGCGCGAGCGGCGTCGCCTGCGGATGGGCATCCTCGCGCTGGTCAGCCTGCTGCTGCTCGGCGCGGTGCCGCTCTACTTCGGCCTCCGCACGCTCAGCCGGGACCCGGTCTTCGACTCCCTCGACGCGCTCGACGTGCCGAGCTGGGCGACCGTGAAGACCGTCGACAACGTCAGCGGCAGCCGCTGGTGCCTGCAGGACTGCCGGCTGCGGGAGCGGACCGTGGAGTCCGAGCGGGCGCCGAAGGAGACGGCCCAGGCCTACGAGGCGGCGCTGGCCCGGGACGGCTGGCGGCGGTGGAAGGTGACCCGCTGCCCGGAGCAGCCGGCCAAGGGCAGCTACACCTGCTGGCGCCGGGACGAACTCACCCTCGACCTCTGGGTACGCGAGCCCACCTGCGCCCTGCCGCCGGTCAACGGTCAACCGGCGCCGTCTTCGGCGCCCTCGCCCGCAGCGGGGAAGTGTGCCGGCTCGTTGGTGTCGGTGAAGGTGCGCAACGCGATCGACGACGAGCGGACCCGACCACAACCCAGCACTGACCCGTCACTCACCGGTGAGGATCCGTTCCCCACCCTCACCGACGATCCACTGGGCGAACTCACACCCTCACCGTCCTGAGCCGGTTTCCATCACGGACGGTAGGGTCTGGGGCTGGCGGGCCCGCGGGCGCCCGTCGACCGGTGGTGGGTCGACGTGGCGCGAGTGGGCGGGACGGTCGCGCGTTCCGGGAGTCGGATCCCGGAACGCCTGCTTGAGGAGGACATGCGCGTGGATGGTGGACAGATCGCTGCGCTGATCGCGGCCGGCGCGTTCCTGATGCTGGTGCTCGTGCTGGCGGTGCCGATCCTGCGGCTGCGGCACACCGTGGACGCGACGACCCGCATGATCAACGACCTGAACGAGCGCACCACGCCGCTGCTCGGCGACGTCAACACCACCGTGAAGAACGTCAACGTCGCCCTGGAGCAGGTGCAGACCTCCCTCGACGGGGTCAACCTCCAGCTCGCCAAGGTGGACACCATGACCACCCACGCGCAGAACGTCACCGCCAACGTGGCGAACCTGGCCACCGTGGTGTCCGCCGCCGCCGCGAACCCGCTGGTGAAGGTGGCCGCGTTCGGCTACGGCGTGCGCCGGGCGGCCTCGGCGCGCCGGCACGCGGAGACCGAGCGCGAGGTACGCGACACCATCAAGCAGCAGCGCCGGGCCGCCAAGCGCGGCAACCGCTGACCAGGAGGATGAGAGCATGAGGCGGTTGTTCTGGCTGGGCGTCGGGCTGGCCGTGGGCGTGCTGGTGGTGCGCAAGGCGACCCGCACCGCGCAGGCGTACACGCCGGCCGGCATCGCCAGCGGCCTGTCGGAATCCGCTGGCGGCCTCGTCGAGTCGGTGCGTAGCTTCGTGGAGGACGTCCGGGTCGGGATGGCCGAGCGCGAGCAGGAGATCCACGAGGCGTTCGCCCGCGGCGAGACGTTCGACGATCAGTTCGCCGAGCTGCGGGAGGACCCGCGCATCGGCGACCGAGAGATTTTCCCGGAGGAGCACCAGCGATGAAGACGGCGGAGATCAAGCGGCGGTACCTCGCCCACTTCGAGGCGAATGGCCACGCCGTGGTGCCGTCCGCTCCGCTGCCCGCCATCAGCGACCCGAACCTGCTGTTCGTCAACGCCGGCATGGTGCAGTTCGTCCCCTACTTCCTGGGTCAGCAGACCCCGGCGTACCGGCGGGCGGTCAGCGTGCAGAAGTGCATCCGCACCCCGGACATCGACGAGGTCGGCAAGACCAGCCGGCACGGCACGTTCTTCCAGATGAACGGCAACTTCTCCTTCGGTGACTACTTCAAGGACGGGGCGATCCCGCTCGCCTGGGAGCTGATCACCAAGCCGCAGGACCAGGGCGGCTACGGCCTGGACCCGGAGCGGATCTGGCCGACGGTCTACCTGGACGACGACGAGGCGTTCGAGATCTGGCGCTCGATCGGCGTGCCGGCCGAGCGGATCGTCCGCCGGGGCAAGGCGGACAACTTCTGGTCGATGGGCATCCCCGGCCCGTGCGGTCCGTCCTCGGAGCTGTTCTACGACCGAGGCCCGGAGTACGGCCGCGAGGGCGGCCCGGCGGTCGACGAGGACCGTTACATGGAGTTCTGGAACCTCGTCTTCATGCAGTTCGAGCGGGGCCCGGGCACCACCAAGGAGGACTACCCGATCCTGGGTGACCTGCCGGCGAAGAACATCGACACCGGCATGGGCCTGGAGCGGATGGCCTCGATCCTGCAGGGCGTCGACAACCTCTACGAGATCGACGAGGTCCGGCCGATCCTGGACCGGGCCGCCGAGCTGACCGGCAAGCGGTACGGCGCGCGCTCCGGCCATGTGGCCAGCGAGTCGCACCCCGACGACGTCCGGCTGCGGGTGATCGCCGACCATGTGCGCACCGCGTTGATGCTGATCGGCGACGGGGTGACCCCGTCGAACGAGGGCCGGGGCTACGTGCTGCGCCGGATCATGCGCCGGGCGATCCGTGCGGTCCGGCTGCTCGGCTACCAGGACCGGGCCCTGCCCGAGCTGCTGCCGGTGGCCCGGGACTGCATGTCCCCGTCGTACCCCGAGCTGGCCGCCGAGTTCGGCCGGATCTCCCAGTACGCGTACGCCGAGGAGGACGCGTTCCTCGCCACGCTGCGCGCGGGCACCACGATCCTGGACACCGCGATCGCGGAGACGAAGTCGGCGGGCAAGCCGGCCATCTCCGGCGACAAGGCGTTCCAGCTGCACGACACGTACGGCTTCCCGATCGACCTGACCCTGGAGATCGCGGCCGAGCAGGGGCTGCAGGTCGACGCGGAGGGTTTCCGCCGGCTGATGGCCGACCAGCGGAGCCGGGCGAAGGCGGACGCGCAGGCGCGCAAGACCGGGCACACGGACGTGTCGGCGTACCGGTCGGTGCTCGACGGCGGTGGTCCGGTGGAGTTCACCGGCTACACCGAGCTGAACCGGGAGTCGCGGGTGCGGGCGCTGCTCGCCGGCGGCGCCGAGGTGGGCGCGGCGGTCGAGGGCGACACCATCGAGCTGGTGCTCGACACCACGCCGTTCTACGCCGAGGGCGGCGGCCAGCAGCCCGACCAGGGCCTGATCACGGTCGGCGCTGGCCAGCTCGAGGTCTTCGACGTGCAGCAGCCGGTGCCGGGGCTGATCGTGCACCGGGCCCGGGTGATCCGGGGTGAGGTGCGCGCCGGGGAGACCGGGTACGCCGAGATCGACGTGTCCCGGCGGCGGGCGATCTCCCGGTCGCACACCGCGACCCACCTGGTGCACCAGACCATGCGCAACTTCCTCGGCGAGTCGGCCACCCAGGCGGGTTCGCTGAACGCGCCGGGCCGGCTGCGGTTCGACTTCAACACCCCCACCGGGGTGGCGCCGAGCGTGCTGCACGACGTGGAGCAGCAGGTCAACGAGGTGCTCCTGGCCGACCTGGAGGTGCACGCCTTCATCACCACCCAGGAGGAGGCCCGCCGGATCGGCGCGATGGCACTGTTCGGCGAGAAGTACGGCGAGCGGGTCCGGGTCGTCGAGGTCGGCGACTACGCCCGGGAGCTGTGCGGTGGCACGCACGTGGCCCGGTCGGCGCAGCTCGGCCTGGTGAAGATCCTCTCCGAGGCCTCGGTCGGCTCCGGCGTGCGCCGGATCGAGGCCCTCGTCGGCATGGACGCGTTCGGCTTCCTGGCCCGCGAGCACCTGCTGGTCTCCCGGCTGGCCGAGCTGTTCCGGGTCCCCGGCGACCAGGTCGCCGACCGGGTGGAGCAGACCGTCACCCAGATGCGGGACGCGGAGAAGGAGCTGGAGAAGCTGCGCGCCCAGCTGGTGCTCGGCGGCGCGGCGGCGCTCGCCGCGCAGGCGAAGGACGTGCGCGGGGTGGCGTACGTCGGCACCGAGGCGCCCGAGGGGGCGGCCGGCAACGACGTGCGGACGCTGGCCCAGGAGATCCGTGGCCGGATCGACCCGGCCCGGCCGGCGGTGGTCGCCGTGGCGGCCCGGGCCAACGGCAAGTCGTCCCTGGTGGTGGCGGTCAACCAGGCCGCGCGTGGGCGCGGCCTGACCGCGAAGGACCTGGTCAAGGCGGCGTTCTCCGGCCGCGGTGGTGGCAGCGACGACCTCGCCCAGGGTGGTGGCCTGCCCGCGGCCGAGGCGCCGAACCTGCTGGCCACCGTGGAGAAGGCGATCGCCGAGGCGTGATGACGCACCGACTGCGGCCAGGGCGGACCATTCCGGTCCGCCCTGAGCCGTCCCGGGGGGTGTCCGATTATGGGTGAGCTGTCCCGTGGGGTCCGGCTCGGGGTGGACGTCGGGCAGGTTCGGGTCGGCGTCGCCCGCTCCGACCCGCACGGCATCCTGGCCACCCCGTTGGTCACCCTCGCCCGGGACCTGACCGCCGCCGCCGACGCGGTGCCCGCTGACATGGCGGCGCTGGTCGACCTCATCGCGGAACACGAGGCCGTCGAGGTGATCGTCGGTCTTCCGGTCAATCTTTCCGGCAAACACGGTCCGGCGGCGACGAACGTCTCGGCGTACGCTGCCCGTCTGGCCGATGTAATAGCGCCGGTTCCGGTGGCGCTGACGGACGAGAGGATGTCGACCGTCGTGGCGAGTCGTAGGCTGGCCGAACGTGGCGTCCGGGGAAAACGCCAACGGGCGGTGGTCGACCAGGCCGCCGCGGTGGAGATTCTGCAGAGCTGGCTGGACGCGCAGCGGAGGCGGACGTAATGATCGACGATCTGGATCTGGGGTTCGACGAGGCGGAGAGGGGGGAGAAGGGCCGGCACCGGCGCGGCGCCGTGGCCAAGCGCAACGGCAAGTCGGGCGGTCGGGGCAAGACGGTCTTCGCCCTGCTGATGGCCCTCGTGCTGCTCGGCGGCATCGGCGGCGGCGCGTACGTCGGCTTCGACCGGATCCGCAACCACTTCGTCACCCCGGACTACGACGGCCCCGGCTCCGGTGAGGCGCTGGTCGAGGTGAAGGCCGGCGACACCCTCACCGACATCGGTGACTCCCTCTACGACGCCGGGGTGGTGAAGAGCACCAAGGCGTTCATCGAGGCCGCGGACGCCAACTCCCGCAGCAAGAACATCCAGGTCGGCCGGTACAAGGTCAGGAAGCAGATGAAGGCCGCCGACGCGGTGAACCTGCTGCTCGACCCGAAGAGCCGGGTGGTGAGCGGGGTGACCATCCCCGAGGGCACCATCAGCCTGGCGATCTACGACATTCTCTCCAAGCAGACCAAGATCCCGGTCGCCGACTTCAAGGCCGCCGCGAAGGATCCGGTCAAGCTGGGCGTGCCGGCCTACTGGTTCAACCGCGGCGACGGCAAGAAGGGCCCGAAGAGCATCGAGGGCTTCCTCTTCCCGGCGACCTACGAGATCCCGCCGAAGGCCACCGCCGAGCAGATCCTGTCGATGATGGTGGACCAGTTCCTCACGGTCACCAAGGAGTTGAACTTCGTCGAGAAGGCGCAGCAGGAGCGGAAGATCTCCCCGTACGAGGCGCTGATCACCGCGTCCATCGCGCAGGCCGAGTCGGTCAACCACGTGGACCTGCCGAAGGTGGCCCGGGTGATCTACAACCGGGTCTACACCGACAAGTACCACTGCAAGTGCCTGGAGATCGACAGCGCGATCAACTACTGGAAGCGCCTGCAGGGCAAGGCCCCGAAGGACTCCGACGTCCTCACGCAGGCCGAGCTCAACGACCCGAAGAACCCGTACCGCACGCACGGTGCCGACGGGCTGACCATCACCCCGATCAGCAACCCGGGCGAGGAGGCGCTCAAGGGCGCGGTGAACCCGCCGCCGGGTGACTGGATCTACTTCATGACCATCGACCAGAAGGGCACGATGGGCTACGGCTCCAACGACGCCGACTTCCGGAAGCTGCAGAAGCAGATGTGCGACAACGGTGTCCTGAGCGGGACGAACTGCGGGTGAGAGCCGCTGTCGTCGGCAAGCCGATCGCCCACTCGCTCTCCCCGGTGATCCACGAGGCGGGGTACGCGGCGGCCGGGTTGACCGGGTGGTCGTACACCCGGTTGGAGTGCGCGGCCGACGAGCTGGCCGGCCTGGTCGCCGGGCTGGGCCCGGAGTGGGCCGGGCTGTCGGTGACCATGCCGGGCAAGGAGGCGGCGCTCGCGCTGGCCGACGAGGTCTCGCCGGTCGCCGCCGCCGTCGGCGCCGCCAACACGCTGGTACGCCGACCTGACGGCGCCTGGTACGCCGACAACACCGACGTCACCGGCATGGTCGACGTGCTCGCCGGGGTGGCGGTGGGGGCGACGGTCACCGTGCTGGGCGCGGGTGGCACCGCCCGGGCGGCCCTCGCCGCGGCGGCCCGGCTCGGCGCGGCCGAGGTCACCGTGGTGGCCCGCCGCCCGGAGGCCGTCCACGAGCTGCGGCCGGTGGCCGGCGCGGTGGGCGTGCCGCTGACCGGTGCGGCCTGGGACGGGGCGCCGAGCCACGCCCGGGCCGACGTGGTGATCTCCACCGTGCCGAAGGGCGTGGCCGACCCCCTGGCGGAGAACTTCGACTGGCGGCCGGGGACGGTCTTCTTCGACGCCCTCTACGACCCCTGGCCCACCCCGCTCGCCGCCGCCGCGCTCGCCGCCGGCTGCCGGGTGGTCTCCGGGCTGGACCTGCTGCTGGCCCAGGCGGTCGGCCAGTTCGAGCAGTTCACCGGCGTCCCGGCGCCGGTCGACGCGATGCGCGCCGCGCTCACCACGGCGCGCGCCTGAACCACCGCCGGCCGGGGCCGACGGACCACCCTCCCGCGCCGACCGTTCCGGGGCCGCTCCGGCGGTCCGCGCCGGCCGGACCGGAGCCTCGCCGACGGCACGGACGGCCGGACCCGGGTCGGGTGCGTCCGTAAGGCGGGACGCGGTGGGCACGGCGTTGGCGCGGCCACCTGGCGTGACAGACTGAGCGCTGTGTTGCGCTGGCTGACTGCAGGTGAATCGCACGGACCCGCCCTCGTCGCGATGCTGGAGGGGGTGCCCGCCGGGATCGAGCTGACCACCGGGGAGATCGCCGGTGAGCTGGCCCGGCGCCGGCTCGGCTACGGCCGGGGCGCCCGGATGTCGTTCGAGCAGGACGAGGTCGAGATCATCGGTGGGCTCCGGCACGGGGTCACCATCGGCAGTCCGGTGGCGATCCGGGTGGGCAACTCGGAGTGGCCGAAGTGGCGGACCGTGATGGCCGCCGACCCGGTCGACCCGGAGGAACTGGCCGCGCAGGCCCGCAACGCGCCGCTCACCCGGCCGCGGCCGGGCCACGCCGACCTGGCCGGCATGCAGAAGTACGGCCACGCCGACGCCCGGCCGATCCTGGAACGGGCCAGCGCCCGGGAGACCGCCGCCCGGGTCGCCGTCGGCACCGTCGCCAAGGCCCTGGTGAAGCAGGCGCTCGGCATCGAGATCGTCTCCCACGTGGTGGAGCTGGGCCCGGTCGCCGCCAAGCCGGGGCTGCGGCCCACCCCCGCCGACGCCGAGCGGATCGACGCCGACCCGCTGCGCTGCCTCGACCCGGAGGCGAGCGCCCGGATGGTCGCCGAGGTCGACGCCGCGAAGAAGGCCGCCGACACCCTCGGCGGCGTGGTCGAGGTGCTGGCGTACGGGGTCCCGCCGGGTCTGGGCAGCCACGTGCAGTGGGACCGCAAGCTCGATGCCCGGCTCGCCACCGCGCTGATGTCCATCCAGGCGATCAAGGGTGTGGAGATCGGCGACGGCTGGCAGCAGGCCCGCTCCCGGGGTTCCGAGGCGCACGACGAGATCATTCCGACCGCCACCGGGGTGCGTCGGGTCACCGACCGGGCCGGCGGCCTGGAGGGCGGCATCACCACCGGCGAGCCGGTGCGGGTGAAGGCGGCGATGAAGCCGATCTCGTCGCTGAACCGGGCGCTGTCCACCGTCGACGTGACCACCGGCGAGCCGGCCACCGCGATCAACCAGCGCTCGGACGTCTGCGCGGTGCCCGCCGCGGCGGTGGTCGCCGAGGCGATGGTCGCCCTGGTGCTCGCCGAGGCGGCGGTGGAGAAGTTCGGCGGCGACTCGATCGTGGAGATGCGCCGCAACCTGGCCGGCTACCTCGACGCGCTGGTGATCCGGTGACCGCGGGGAGCGTGACCCGGTGAACCGGCCGGTCTGCGTGCTGGTCGGGGCGCCCGGCTCCGGCAAGAGCACCATCGGTCAGGCCCTCGCCGCCGCGCTGGGCGTCGAGTTCCGGGACACCGACCTCGACATCGAGCAGCTCGCCGGCAAGCCGATCCCGGAGATCTTCGTCGACGAGGGGGAGGACCACTTCCGTACCCTCGAACGGGCGGCGGTGGCGGCGGCGCTGGCCTCGCACGGCGGGGTGCTTGCCCTCGGCGGCGGCGCGATCCTCGCCGAGGAGAACCGCGCCGCGCTGATCGGCCACACCGTGGTGCACCTGTCGGTGGAGCTGCCCGACGCGGTGAAGCGGATCGGCCTGGGCGCCGGGCGACCACTGCTGGCGATCAACCCGCGGGCCACCCTCAAGCACCTGATGGACCAGCGCCGCCCGCTCTACGCCGAAGTGGCCACCGCGACGGTGGTGACCGACGGGCGGACCCCGGAGGAGATCGCCGCCGAGATCGCCGCGCTGCTCAAGCCCTGACCGGCGCGGGCTTGGCGGCACGCTCGGGACGCCAGGAGACCAGGAGTGCAAGGGCGAGCAGGATCTCGGCGAGGTCGCCGCCGTAGTACATGACGGTGGCGGCGTCGCGTAGCTCGTCGCCGGCCGCCGGAACGTCGACGAGCAGGTCGGCGTAGAGGAGCTGGGCGATCGCGGCATGCGCGGCCACGGCAACGCCGAGCACGAGCAGGCGCACGGGAACGCGGGGGCGGTGCGGACCGGGATCGGGGCCGGCTATCGACCAGGCGAAGAGGTAGCCGGCGAGCACGAAGTGCAGGTGCACCAGACCGTGCAGTGCGAGGCTCGTCAGCGTGGCCCGGTAGAGCGGGGTCAGGTACAGCAGGTACAGGCCGCCGGCGGTGAGCAGCAGGCCGGTCACCGGGTGTGCGGCTACCCGGGCAACCGGGTGCCGCACCAGCCGGACCGCCGCCCGGCCGGCGCGCCGGTCCAGCGTGCGCAGCGCGAGCGTGCCCGGCGCGCCGAGCACCATGGCCAGTGGTGCCAGCATGCCGAGCAGCAGGTGCTGCCACATGTGCCCGGGCAGGTCGCCCGCGGGCCAGGCCAGCCCGGCCGCGAGCAGCGCCGCGCCGAGACCGAAGCTCGCCGTCCGCCGGTGGTTCCACCCGGGCCGGCCCGCGTCGCGCTGGCGCAGGGCCGCGGCCAGGTAGAGCCAGAACATCCCCAGCGGTACGAGAGCGACGGGCGGGAAGCCGCCGGCGGTGTGTCCGGCGTGGGCCGGCGTCACCGTTGGTCAGCGGCGCAGACGTCGAACGTCCCGGCCCGCCGCTGCACCAGCCAGCCGACCGCGACCAACGCCGCCCCGAGGGCGAGGAAGCCGACATCCCAGGCGGTCTGGTGCGGCCCGGTCCGGACGTGGTGGATGCCGAGCAGGTGGTGGTCCACGATCCCCTCCACCAGGTTGAACAGTCCCCAACCCGTCAGCGCCCAGCCCCACAGCGCCGGGGAGCGCCAGAGCCGGCCCCGGGACCGGGTCACCCGCCCGTAGAGCAACGCCAGTCCGGCCAGCACCGCGACCCAGGTCACCACGTGGAAAAGCCCGTCCCACAGGGTGTTCATCCGCAGCCCCGGCACGGTGTCCACCGGGTACGTCCGGATCCCGACGTGGTCGTTGTCGGTGCTGCTGAGCATGTGGTGCCACTGGAGGACCTGATGCAGCAGGATGCCGTCGACGAACCCGCCCAGCCCGACCCCGAGGATCGTCGCGGCGACCCGGATGTCCGTCCCGTCGATGGTGTGTCGGGCCATCGCCACTACCTCCGCGGCCGGTGGTTGGTCCCCGGCTCGGTGCCCCGGACCTCACCGGTCAAACGTCGCAGCGCCCGTGACGGTCACGGAGTGGACACTCGCCGCCCCGAGACCCCCGGCTCGGCTAGGCTGCCGGCGATGGACGAGGTAACCCGAATTCCGGTCGGCGGCGAACGGCCGTACGACGTGCTGGTGGGACGCAACCTGCTCGACCCGCCGCCGCGACTGCTGCCCGGCGCGAACCGGGTCGCGGTGCTGCACGCCGCCCCGCTCAAGGCGCTGGCGGAGTCGCTGGCTGCGCGGGTCCGCGCGGTCGGGGTCGAACCGCTGCTGATCGAGGTGCCCGACGCCGAGGCGGGCAAGCAGATCAACGTCGCCGCCGCCTGCTGGGATCGGCTCGGCGAGGCCGGGTTCACCCGTACCGACGCGGTGGTGGGGGTGGGCGGCGGCGCGGTCACCGACCTGGCCGGCTTCGTGGCGGCCTGCTGGCTGCGCGGGGTGCGCTGGGTGCCGGTCGCGACCTCGCTGCTCGCCATGGTCGACGCGGCGGTGGGCGGCAAGACCGGGGTCAACACCGCCGCCGGCAAGAACCTGGTCGGCGCCTTCCACCCGCCGGCCGGGGTGATCTGCGACCTCGCCACCCTGGACGGCCTGCCCGCGGCCGACCTGGCCGCCGGGATGGCCGAGGTGGTCAAGTGCGGTTTCATCGCCGACCCGGTGATCCTCGACCTGGTCGAGCGGGATCCCGCCGCCGCGCTCGACCCGACCGGGCCGGTGACCCGCGACCTGATCGAGCGGGCGATCCGGGTGAAGGCCGACGTGGTCTCCGGCGACCTGCTCGAGTCCGGGGTACGGGAGGTGCTGAACTACGGGCACACCCTGGCTCACGCGATCGAGAAGGTGGAGGGCTACCGATGGCGGCACGGGCACGCCGTCGCCGTGGGCCTGGTCTACGCCGCCGCGCTGGCCCGGCTCGCCGGCCGGCTGGACGCGGCGACCGCCGAGCGGCACCGCGCCGTGGTGGCCGCGCTGGGCCTGCCGACCAGCTATCCGGCCGACGCGTGGCCGCGGCTGCTCGCCGCGATGCGGGTCGACAAGAAGGCCCGGGGCAGCACGTTGCGCTTCGTGGTGCTCGACGGGCTGGCCCGGCCGGCGATCCTGGAGGGCCCCGACGACGAGCTGCTGCACGCCGCGTACCGGGAGATCGCCTCGTGAGGGTGTACGTGCTCAACGGCCCGAACCTGGGCCGGCTCGGCACCCGGCAGGTCGACGTCTACGGGGTGACCAGCTACGCCGACCTGGTCGACATGTGCGTGGACGTCGGCCGCGAGCTGGGCCTGGACGTGGTGGTCCGGCAGACCGACGCCGAGCACGAGCTGCTCGGCTGGCTGCACGCGGCGGCCGACGAGGGCGCGCCGGTGGTGCTCAATCCCGCCGCCTGGTCGCACTACTCCCTCGCCGTACGCGACGCCTGTGCGATGCTGCGGGGGCCGCTGGTGGAGGTGCACATCTCCAACATCCACGCCCGCGAGGAGTTCCGGCACCACTCGGTGGTCTCCGCGGTGGCCACCGGGGTGATCTGCGGGCTGGGCGTGGACGGCTACCGCCTCGCCCTGCGGCACGTCGCCACCCGGCTGGCGGCCGCCGACTGAACCGGTAGCGGGGGCGGTCGACGCCGGGTACCCGGGGTGACGTTCGGGCGGGCGGGACCGCGGCCGGCGCTGTCGGCTCGACACAGCTAGTAGACTTGCCAGGTCTGTCCGCCAATTGATGATCAAGGCAGGAAATGGCCACCACCAACGAGCTCAAGAACGGCCTCGTACTCAACCTCGACGGGGAGCTCTGGGCCGTCGTCGAGTTCCAGCACGTCAAGCCCGGTAAGGGTGGCGCCTTCGTGCGCACCACGCTGAAGAACGTGCTGTCCGGCAAGGTCGTCGACAAGACCTTCAACGCGGGCACCAAGGTCGAGACCGCGACCGTCGACAAGCGCACCATGCAGTACCTGTACGCCGACGGCGAGGACTACGTCTTCATGGATCTGGAGACGTTCGACCAGATCACCGTCCCCGGCGGCACCGTCGGTGAGGCGGCCAACTACCTCCTGCCGGAGGCCGAGGCGACCGTCGCGACGCACGAGAGTGTCCCGCTCTACATCGAGCTGCCGACCTCCGTCGTGCTCGAGGTCACCTACACCGAGCCGGGTCTGCAGGGCGACCGGTCGACCGGCGGCAACAAGCCGGCCACCGTCGAGACCGGCGCGACCGTGCAGGTGCCGCTCTTCATCACCACCGGCGAGAAGATCAAGGTCGACACCCGCGACGGCCGTTACCTCGGCCGCGCCTGATGGCCGAGGGTCCCAAGCAGCAGATGCCGGCGCGCCGCAAGGCGCGCAAGCGGGCGCTGGACGTGCTCTTCGAGGCGGACCTGCGCGACCGGCCCCCGGTCGAGGTCCTCGCCGGCTACCTCGAGCGGATCGAGAAGCCCCGGCCGGAGCACCTGGGGTACGCGGTCAGCCTGGTCGAAGGGGTCGCCGACCACCTCGACCGGATCGACGAGCTGATCGCCAGCTACGCCGAGGGCTGGACGCTCGACCGGATGCCCGTGGTCGACCGCAACCTCGCCCGGATCGCCGTCTACGAGCTGCTCTACGTCGACGAGATCGACGACGCGGTGGCGATCAGCGAGGCCGTCGAGCTGGCCCGGCAGATGTCGACCGACGACTCGCCGCGCTTCCTCAACGGGGTGCTCGGCCGGATCGCCGAGTACGCCACCCGCTGAGTCGCGGCCGGCGCGCCGCGGCGACCGCACTGATACGACGAAAAGGGCCCGTGCCGGACGGCACGGGCCCTTTCGGTTGCTGCTGCGGGTCAGGACGCGAAGAACGCCCGCGGGTCGGCGACCAGCACACCGTGCTCGGTGAGCCGCTCGATCAGGCCCGACGGCGAGGCGTCGTAGACGATGGCGAGGGCGCGCAGGTCGTCGGCGCGGATGGAGAGCACCCGGCCGTTGTAGTCACCGCGCTGCTGCTGGATGGCTCGGGCGTACCGGGCGACGTAGGCGAGGTCCTCGGAGACCTCGTCGTAGAGCCGCTCCAGGTCCAGGACGATCTTGCTGGTCGGCTCATGGCGCACCCCGCTGCCGTCGGGCAGCAGCTCCGCGACGGGAACGCGGTAGAAGTCGGCCAGCTCCGCCAGGCGGGACACGGTGACGGCCCGGTCGCCGCGCTCGTACGAGCCGACCACCACGGCCTTCCACCGCCCGTTCGACTTCTCCTCCACACCCTGCAGGGACAGGCCCTGCTGCTGGCGGATGGAGCGCAGGCGGGCGCCCAGCGACTTGGCGTATTCAGAGGGCATTCGGACACTCCCAGTGCTGCTCGGGGTTCTCCCAGCTATCGCTACGGAGCGTGACGGTACGGGGATTGCGACACCTGGTCAAGTGGTCGTGACGTTGCCGTTGGGGGGCACGGGGGGAGTTATCCCCATTTCGCCACCCTGATCCTGGGGTCAGTACCGGCCGCGGTCGGCCCGGTGACCGCTGGTAACGTGGCGTGAAGCCCCGGTCCGGCCGTTCGCGGCCGGGCCGGCAACCCAGACGTCCTTTAACGACCCGTCCCGTGAGGCGGGGAAGGAGGTCCGCCGTGGCCTACCCACCGGCTGCCCCGTCGTCGCCGCCGCGACAACCCTCGGTGAAGGTGATCCTCGCCGCCGCCGACGTGTCGCGGGTGGTCGACCGCATCGCCCATCAGATCCTCGAGAAGACCCAGGGTGCCGCCGAGACCGTGCTGCTCGGCATCCCCACCCGGGGTGCCCCGCTGGCGAAGCGCCTCGCCGCCCGGATCAGCACCTTCGAGGACGTGACCGTCCCGGTCGGCGTGCTCGACATCACCCTCTACCGCGACGACCTGCGCCGGCACGCCACCCGCGCGGTCGGCCCGACCGAGCTGCCGCCCGGCGGGATCGACGGCAAGCGCGTCATCCTCGTCGACGACGTGCTCTTCTCCGGCCGCACCGTGCGGGCCGCCCTGGACGCGCTCAGCGACGTCGGCCGCCCCGCCTCCGTGCAGCTCGCCGTCCTGGTCGACCGCGGCCACCGCGAGCTGCCGATCCGCGCCGACTACGTCGGCAAGAACATCCCCACCGCGCTCGCCGAGAGCGTGAAGGTCACCCTCGCCGAGACCGACGGCGCCGACGAGGTCAAGCTGTACGGAGGTGCGCCCGCATGATCCGGCACCTGCTCTCCGGGGCCGACCTGGACGCGGCCACCGCCACCCAGATCCTGGACACCGCCGCCGAGATGGCCACGGTCGCCGGCCGCGAGGTCAAGAAGCTCCCCGCGCTGCGCGGCCGGACCGTGGTGAACCTCTTCTACGAGGACTCCACCCGGACCCGGATCTCCTTCGAGGCGGCCGCCAAGCGGCTCAGCGCCGACGTGATCAACTTCTCCGCCAAGGGCTCCAGCGTGACCAAGGGCGAGAGCCTGAAGGACACCGCGCTCACCCTCCAGGCGATGGGCGCGGACGCGGTGGTCGTCCGGCACCCCGCCTCCGGAGCCCCGCACCGGCTCGCCAACTGGGTGGACGGGTCGGTGGTCAACGCCGGCGACGGCACCCACGAGCACCCGACCCAGGCGCTGCTCGACGCGTACACCATGCGCTCCCGGCTGGGCCGGCTCGCCGGCCTGCACGTGGCGATCGTCGGCGACGTGCTGCACTCCCGGGTGGCCCGCTCCAACGTGCTGCTGCTCTCCACCCTCGGCGCCAAGGTCACCCTGGTCGGCCCGCCCACCCTCATCCCCGTCGACATTTCGGGGGCGCTCGCGCCGGGCACCGACGTCTCGTACGACCTCGACGCCGTTCTTCCCGGTGTGGACGTGGTGATGATGCTGCGGGTGCAGCGGGAACGGATGAACGACTCCTACTTCCCCTCCGCCCGCGAGTACGCCCGCCGCTACGGGCTGGACGGTCCGCGGATGCGCCGGCTGCCCGAGCACGCGATCGTCATGCACCCCGGCCCGATGAACCGGGGCATGGAGATCACGCCCGAGGTCGCCGACTCGCCCCGCTCCACCATCGTCGAACAGGTCGCCAACGGGGTCTCCGTGCGGATGGCCGTCCTCTACCTGCTGCTCGGAGGGAACAACCGGTGACCGCGTACCTGATCAAGAGCGTGAGCGTGGTCGGCGCGGCGCCGACCGACCTGCTGATCCGCGACGGCGTCGTGGCCGAGGCCGGCGCCGGACTGACCGCGCCGGACGCCACGGTGCTGGACGGCACCGGGCTGGTGGCCCTGCCCGGCCTGGTCGACCTGCACACCCACCTGCGCGAGCCGGGCCGGGAGGACGCCGAGACCGTGGAGTCCGGCTCCCGGGCGGCGGCCCTCGGCGGGTACACCGCGGTCTGCGCGATGGCCAACACCTCCCCGGTCGCCGACACCGCCGGCGTGGTCGAGCAGGTCTGGCGGCTCGGCCGGGAGGCCGGCCTGGTCGACGTGCAGCCGATCGGCGCGGTCACCGTCGGCCTGGCCGGCGGGCAGCTCGCCGAGCTGGGCGCGATGGCCGACTCGGCGGCCCGGGTGCGGATCTTCTCCGACGACGGGCACTGCGTCGCCGACCCGAAGCTGATGCGCCGGGCGCTGGAGTACGTCAAGGCGTTCGACGGGGTGATCGCCCAGCACGCGGAGGAGCCGCGGCTCACCGAGGGCGCGCAGATGCACGAGGGCGAGGTTTCCACCCGGCTCGGGCTGACCGGCTGGCCGGCGGTCGCCGAGGAGGCGATCATCGCCCGGGACGTGCTGCTCGCCGAGCACGTCGGCAGCCGGCTGCACGTCTGCCACGTCTCCACCGCCGGCAGCGTGGAGGTGCTCCGGCACGCCAAGGCGCGCGGGGTGAAGGTCACCGCCGAGGTGACCCCGCACCACCTGCTGCTCACCGACGCCAAGGCCGAGACGTACGACCCGGTCTACAAGGTGAACCCGCCGCTGCGTACCGCCACCGACGTCGCCGCGCTCCGCGCCGCGCTGGCCGAGGGTGTGATCGACATCATCGCCACCGACCACGCCCCGCACGCCGTGGAGGACAAGGAGTGCGAGTGGGCGTACGCCCGGCCGGGCATGCTCGGCCTGGAGACGGCCCTCTCCATCGCCCTCGACGTGCTCGGCCCGCAGTGGGACCTGATCGCCGAGCGGATGTCCCGCGCCCCGGCCCGGATCGCGGGCCTGGACGGGCACGGCGCCGACCCGGCCCCCGGCGTGCCGGCCAACCTGACCCTGGTCGACCCGGCCGCCCGCCGCACCATCGAACCGGCGGAGCTGGCCAGTCGCAGTCGCAACACCCCGTACGCCCGGATGGCGCTGCCGGGTCGCATCGTGGCGACCTTCCTGCGCGGCGAGCCGACGGTCCTGGACGGAAAGGCAACCAAGTGACCCGCAGACCTTCCGCGATCCTCGTGCTCGAGGACGGCCGGACGTTCCACGGCGAGGCGTACGGCAGCGTCGGGGAGACCTTCGGCGAGGCGGTCTTCAACACCGGCATGACCGGCTACCAGGAGACCCTGACCGACCCGTCCTACCACCGGCAGGTGGTGGTGCAGACCGCCCCGCACATCGGCAACACCGGCGTGAACGACGAGGACGACGAGTCGGGCCGGATCTGGGTCGCCGGCTACGTGGTCCGCGACCCGGCCCGGATCGGCTCCAACTGGCGGGCCACCGGTGGGCTGGAGGACCGGCTGGCCGCCGAGGGCGTGGTCGGCATCAGCGGCGTCGACACCCGGGCGCTGACCCGGCACCTGCGCGAGCGGGGCGCCATGCGGGTGGGCATCTCCAGCGTCGACGACGACCCGCGCGCCCTGCTGGCCCGGGTCCGCCAGTCCCCGCAGATGGTCGGCGCGGACCTCTCCGCCGAGGTGACCACCGAGAAGCCGTACGTGGTCGAGGCGGTCGGCGAGCACCGGTTCACGGTCGCCGCGCTGGACCTGGGCATCAAGCGCAACGTGCCGCGCCGGCTCGCCGCCCGCGGCGTCACCACCCACGTGCTGCCCGCCGGCTCCAGCATCGAGGACCTGCTGGCCACCGGCGCCGACGCGGTCTTCTTCTCGCCCGGCCCGGGCGACCCGGCCACCGCCCACGGCCCGGTCGCCCTCGCCAGAGAGGTGCTGCGCCGGCAGGTGCCGCTGTTCGGCATCTGCTTCGGCAGCCAGATCCTCGGCCGGGCGCTCGGCTTCGGCACCTACAAGCTCGGCTACGGCCACCGGGGCATCAACCAGCCGGTGCTCGACCGAGCCACCGGCAAGGTCGAGGTGACCAGCCACAACCACGGCTTCGCCGTCCAGGTCCCGGGCGCGCAGGCCGGGGTGGTGGTCCCCGACGAGGTGATCGAGACCGAGTTCGGCGGTGTCCAGGTGTCGCACGTCTGCCTCAATGACAACGTGGTCGAGGGGCTGCGGGCCAGGGACGTGCCCGCCTTCACCGTCCAGTACCACCCCGAGGCGGCGGCCGGCCCGCACGACGCGGACTACCTCTTCGACCGCTTCGCCGAACTGATCGAGGGTCGCGGCCTCGACCGGAAGCGCAGCGAGGGCCGCGGCCTCGACCGACAGCAGAGTGAAGGCGGCAAGAATGCCTAAGCGGACCGATCTCAAGCACATCCTGGTGATCGGCTCCGGGCCGATCGTGATCGGACAGGCCTGCGAGTTCGACTACTCCGGCACCCAGGCCTGCCGGGTGCTGCGCAGCGAGGGGATCCGGGTCAGCCTGGTCAACTCCAACCCGGCGACGATCATGACCGACCCGGAGTTCGCCGACGCCACCTACATCGAGCCGATCACCCCGGAGTTCGTCGAGCTGGTCATCGCCAAGGAGCGCCCCGACGCGCTGCTGCCCACCCTGGGCGGGCAGACCGCGCTGAACACCGCGGTCGCCCTGCACGAGGCCGGCGTGCTGGAGAAGTACGGCGTGGAGCTGATCGGCGCGAACATCGAGGCGATCAACCGCGGCGAGGACCGGCAGCTGTTCAAGGACATCGTCGCCAAGGCCGGCGTACGGCTCGGTCTGAACGACCCGACCGGCCTGGTGCCCCGCTCGCGGGTCTGCCACTCGATGGCCGAGGTCGAGGCCACCGTCGGCGAGCTGGGCCTGCCGGTGGTCATCCGGCCGTCGTTCACCATGGGCGGCCTGGGGTCCGGCATGGCGCACACGCCCGAGGACCTGGCCCGGATCGCCGGCGCCGGTCTGGCCGCCAGCCCGGTGCACGAGGTGCTCATCGAGGAGAGTGTGCTCGGCTGGAAGGAGTACGAGCTCGAACTGATGCGCGACCGCCACGACAACGTGGTGGTGGTCTGCTCGATCGAGAACGTCGACCCGATGGGCGTGCACACCGGCGACAGCGTCACCGTGGCCCCGGCCATGACGCTCACCGACCGGGAGTACCAGCGCCTGCGCGACCTCGGCATCGCGGTGCTGCGCGAGGTCGGGGTGGACACCGGCGGGTGCAACATCCAGTTCGCGGTCAACCCGGCCGACGGCCGGATCGTCGTGATCGAGATGAACCCCCGGGTGTCCCGTTCCTCGGCGCTCGCCTCGAAGGCCACCGGCTTCCCGATCGCCAAGATCGCCGCGAAGCTGGCCATCGGCTACACCCTCGACGAGATCCCCAACGACATCACCCTGAAGACCCCGGCGGCCTTCGAGCCGACCCTCGACTACGTGGTGGTGAAGATCCCCCGGTTCGCGTTCGAGAAGTTCCCCGGCGCGGACCCGGAGCTGACCACCACGATGAAGTCGGTCGGCGAGGCGATGAGCCTCGGGCGCAACTTCACCGAGGCGCTCAACAAGGCGATGCGGTCGATGGAGACCAAGGGCGCCGGGTTCTGGACCCAGCCCGACCCGGACGGGGCGACGAGGGAGAACACCCTCGCCGCGCTGCGGATGCCGCACGACGGCCGGCTCTACACGGTGGAGCGGGCGCTGCGGCTGGGCGCCTCCGTCGCCGAGGTCGCCGCGGCCTCCGGCGGGATGGACCCCTGGTTCCTGGACCAGATCGCCGGCCTGGTCGAGCTGCGGGCGGAGATCGTGGACGCCCCGGTGCTCGACGCCGAGCTGCTGCGCCGGGCCAAGCGGGCCGGCCTGTCCGACCGGCAGCTCGCCGCGCTCCGCCCGGAGCTGGCCGCCGAGGACGGCGTCCGCACCCTGCGGCACCGGCTCGACGTCCGCCCGGTCTACAAGACGGTGGACACCTGCGCCGCCGAGTTCGAGGCGACCACGCCGTACCACTACTCGACCTATGACCAGGAGACCGAGGTCGCGCCCTCGGGCCGGCCCAAGGTGCTCATCCTGGGCTCCGGGCCGAACCGGATCGGCCAGGGCATCGAGTTCGACTACTCGTGCGTGCACGCGGTGATGGCGCTGCGCGAGGTGGGCTACGAGACCGTGATGGTCAACTGCAACCCGGAGACCGTCTCCACCGACTACGACACCGCCGACCGGCTCTACTTCGAGCCGCTGACCTTCGAGGACGTGCTGGAGGTCTGGCACGCCGAGGACTGCTCCGGCAGGGCGGCCGGGGGTCCCGGCGTGGTCGGGGTGATCGTGCAGCTCGGCGGGCAGACGCCGCTCGGCCTGGCCCAGCGGCTCAAGGACGCCGGGGTGCCGGTGGTCGGCACCTCCCCGGAGTCGATCCACCTGGCCGAGGAGCGCGGCGCGTTCGGCGCGGTGCTCGCCCGGGCCGGGCTGCGCGCCCCGGCGCACGGCATGGCCACCTCGTACGACGAGGCGAAGGCGATCGCCGACGAGATCGGGTACCCGGTGCTGGTGCGGCCGTCGTACGTGCTCGGCGGGCGGGGCATGGAGATCGTCTACGACGACGCCACGCTGCGCGACTACATCGGCCGGGCCACCGACATCTCCCCGGACCACCCGGTGCTGGTCGACCGGTTCCTCGACGACGCCATCGAGATCGACGTGGACGCGCTGGTCGACGCCGACGGCGAGGTCTACCTCGGCGGCGTGATGGAGCACATCGAGGAGGCCGGCATCCACTCCGGCGACTCGTCCTGCGCGCTGCCGCCGATCACCCTGGCCGGCTCCCACCTGGTCCAGGTGCGCCGCTACACCGAGGCGATCGCCCGGGGCGTGGGCGTGCGCGGCCTGCTCAACGTGCAGTACGCCCTCAAGGACGACATGCTCTACGTGCTGGAGGCGAACCCGCGGGCGTCCCGGACGGTCCCGTTCGTCTCCAAGGCGACCGCCGTGCCGTTGGCGAAGGCGGCGGCCCGGATCGCGCTCGGCGCCACCATCGCCGAGCTGCGCGCCGAGGGCCTGCTCCCGCCGAGCGGGGACGGCGGCGCGATGCCGGCCGACGCCCCGATCGCGGTGAAGGAGGCGGTGCTGCCGTTCAAGCGGTTCCGCACCCCGGCCGGCAAGGGGATCGACTCGCTGCTCGGCCCGGAGATGAAGTCCACCGGCGAGGTGATGGGCATCGACACCAACTTCGGGCACGCCTTCGCCAAGTCGCAGTCCGCCGCGTACGGCTCGCTGCCGACCGCGGGGAAGATCTTCGTCTCGGTGGCCAACCGGGACAAGCGCGGCATGATCTTCCCGATCAAGCGGCTGGCCGACCTGGGCTTCGAGATCGTCGCGACCACCGGCACCGCCGAGGTGCTGCGCCGGCACGGCATCGCCTGCGAGCAGATCCGCAAGCACTACGAGGCCGGCGAGGGCGAGGACGCGGTCTCGATGATCCTCGGCGGCGACGTGGCCCTGGTGGTCAACACGCCGCAGGGCTCCGGCGCCAGCGCCCGCTCCGACGGTTACGAGATCCGCAGCGCCGCGGTGACCGCGGACATCCCCTGCATCACCACGGTCCCCGGCGCGGCGGCGGCGGTGATGGGCATCGAGGCCCGGATCCGGGGCGACATGCGGGTCCGCCCCCTCCAGGAGCTGCACGCCGCCCTGCGGGCCCGGCAGTGATCTTCGAGCGGGTGGTGCGCCCGCAGCTGTTCCGGATCGGCGGCGGCGACGCGGAGCGGGCGCACGAGTGGACGCTGCACCGGCTGGCGGGGCTGTCCCGCCGGCCGGCGGCCCTCGCGGCGCTGCGCGCGCGGTACGCCGTGGCCGCGCCGCGGACGGTGTTCGGGGTGGACTTCCCGAACCCGGTCGGGTTGGCCGCGGGGATGGACAAGGATGGCCGGGCGCTGCCGGCCTGGCCGGCGCTCGGCTTCGGCTTCGTCGAGGTCGGCACGGTCACCGCGCACGCCCAGCCGGGCAACCCCCGGCCCCGGCTGTTCCGGCTCCGGGACAGCGAGGCGGTGGTGAACCGGATGGGGTTCAACAACGCCGGCGCCGCGGCCCTGGCCGACCGGCTGGCCGCGTTGCCCCGCCCGATCGGCGTACCGCTGGGCATCTCGCTCGGCAAGTCCAAGGTGACCCCGCTGGACGCGGCGGTCGAGGACTACCTGGCCTCGTACCGGGCGCTGCGGGAGCACGGCGACTACTTCGCCGTCAACGTCTCCTCGCCGAACACCCCGGGGCTGCGGGCGCTCCAGGACAGATCCCACCTGGACGCGCTGCTGGCGGCGCTGGTGGGGGAGAAGCCGGTGCTGGTGAAGATCGCGCCGGACCTCACGGAGCCGGCCATCGCGGAGCTGCTGGAGGTCTGCCTGGACCGGGGTGCGGCCGGGGTGATCGCCACCAACACCACCCTGGCCCGGGACGGGCTCGCCCCGGCCGACCGGGAGCGTGGCGCGGAGACCGGGGGCCTCTCCGGCCGTCCGCTGGCCGGACGCGCCCGCGAGGTGGTCGCCTTCGTGCACCGGGAGACCGGCGGCCGGCTGCCGGTGATCGGCGTCGGCGGCATCGTCGACCCGGACGACGCGGCCCGGATGTTCGACGCCGGAGCGAGCCTCGTCCAGCTCTACACCGGATTCATCTACCGCGGCCCCGCCCTGGTCCGCCGTGCCGCCCGCGTGGCGTCCGGCACGGCGGCGGCACCGGCCGGCCACCCGTGAACCAGGGCCGGGCGACGTTCCCCGGCACTCCCTTTGCTCTGCTTCACCCAGCGCAACGGCCAACGTCCGATATCCGGACAACCGGTGTTGCCGTCGCTGCAGCAGAGCAAAGCGGGTGCGGGAGCATGGTCCGTCCGGTGCGCACCCGCGCGAGGAGATGAAGGAGACCCCATGACGCCTGAGGAGATCCTCGCGGCCGATCGGGCCCACGTCTGGCACCCGTACGCGGCGCTGCCGCCGGCCAGCGCGCCCCACGTGGTGGCGAGCGCGGCGGGCGTACGGCTGCGGCTGGCCGACGGCCGGGAGCTGGTCGACGGGATGTCGTCGTGGTGGGCGGCGATCCACGGCTACCGCCACCCGGTGCTCGACGCGGCGGTCACCGACCAGCTCGGCCGGATGAGCCACGTGATGTTCGGCGGGCTCACCCACGAGCCCGCGGTGCGGCTGGCGACCACCCTGGTCGAGCTGGCCCCCGACGGCCTGGAACACGTCTTCCTGGCCGACTCCGGCTCGGTCAGCGTCGAGGTCGCGGTGAAGATGTGCCTGCAGTACCAGCGGGCCACCGGCCGGCCGGAACGCCGCCGGCTGGGCACCTGGCGGGGCGGTTACCACGGCGACACGTTCCACCCGATGAGCGTGTGCGACCCCGAGGGCGGCATGCACCACCTGTGGGGGGACGTGCTGCCCCGGCAGGTCTTCGCGCCGGTGCCGCCGGGTGGCTTCGACACCCCGCCGGACCCGGCGTACGAGCAGGCCCTGGTCGACGCGGTGGAACGGCACGCCGACGAGCTGGCGGCGGTGATCGTGGAGCCGGTGGTCCAGGGCGCCGGCGGGATGCGCTTCCACCACCCGCACTACCTGCGGGTGCTGCGCGAGGTGACCCGGGCGCACGGCATCCTGCTCATCTTCGACGAGATCGCCACCGGCTTCGGCCGCACCGGCACGATGTTCGCCGCCGAGCACGCCGGCGTCGCCCCGGACGTGCTCTGCGTCGGCAAGGCGCTCACCGGCGGTTACCTGTCCCTGGCCGCCGCGCTCTGCACGCCCGAGATCGCCCGGGGCATCTCGGCGGGCGGGGTGCTGGCGCACGGTCCCACCTTCATGGGCAACCCCCTCGCCTGCGCGGTCGCCAACGCCTCGCTGGACCTGCTGCGGGCCGGGGACTGGGCCGCGCGGGTGGCGGGGATCCAGGACGGGCTGCGGGCCGGGCTGGGGCCGCTGCGTGACGCGCCGGGGGTGGCGGACGTGCGGGTGCTGGGGGCGATCGGCGTGGTCCAGCTCGACCACGAGGTGGACCTGACCCGGGCGACCGCGGCCGCGGTGGCGCAGGGGGTGTGGCTGCGCCCGTTCCGCGACCTGGTCTACACCATGCCGCCGTACGTCACCGACGACGCGGACGTGGCGCGGATCGTCAGCGGCGTCGAGGCGGCGGTCAAGGCCGGCTGAGGCGGCCCGGGGGAGCGGGCCGACGCCCGCCCCGCCGCCCGGCCGGAGGCCGGCCGGCGACGAGGAGCGGCGGACTTCCGCCGCCGTACGACCACCGCGGCGTGGCGCCGCGCGAGGGAGAGGGAGAGTGGCGATGGAGAGCTTCGGCGCCCGCCTGCACCGGGCCGTGGCCGAGCGGGGACCGCTCTGCGTGGGGATCGACCCGCATCCGGGTCTGCTGGCGCGCTGGGGGCTGCGCGACGACGTCGACGGGCTCGACCGGTTCGCCCGGACCGCGGTCGAGGCGCTCGGTGACCGGATTGCGGTGGTCAAGCCCCAGTCGGCCTTCTTCGAGCGGTTCGGCGCCCGGGGTGTCGAAATTCTTGAGTCAACTATCCGACAGTTGCGCGATGCGGGCTCGCTCGTTCTGCTCGACGTCAAGCGTGGCGACATCGGCTCGACGGTCAGCGCGTACGCCTCGGCCTACCTCGATCCGTCAAGCCCGCTGTGTGTCGACGCGCTCACGGCCAGCCCCTATCTCGGGGTCGGATCGCTCGCGCCGATGTTCGAGCTGGCCGCCGCGCACGGGGGCGGCGTCTTCGTCCTGGCGCTCACCTCCAACCCGGAGGGCGCGGCGGTGCAACGCGCCGTCACGGCCGACGGGCGGACCGTCGCGCAGACCGTGATCGACGAGATTTCCCAGCTCAACAGGGGTGCCGAGCCGGTCGGCAGCTTCGGCCTGGTGGTCGGCGCGACGATCGGCGACACCGGCCACGACCTCTCCGGGGTGAACGGTCCGCTGCTCGCGCCGGGGCTCGGCGCCCAGGGTGGCACCGCGGCCGACCTGCGGACCGTGTTCGGCGCCAGCCTGCCGTCGGTGCTGCCCTCGTACTCCCGTGAGGTCCTGTCCGCGGGACCGGACGTGGCCGCCCTGCGGGCCGCCGCGGACCGGGTCCTGGCCGACTGCCGGGCCGCGCTGGCCACCTCCTGACTGACTGACGGCTCGGTCACTTTGCGCTGATCCTGGCGCGCCCACGTTGCTGAAAACGCCGTCGACCGCTAGTTTTCCCCGCGCTGGGAACCACGGACCCCTTTGGTTGCCAGCGACACCACGTTTCACAGATGCGGCGGTGCGCCCCGCCCGTCGCGATAGGGACCTGAGGAGAACTGGTGCCGCTCCCGTCACTGACCCCCGAACAGCGCGCTGCCGCGCTGGAGAAGGCCGCGGAGATCCGCAAGGCCCGTGCTGAGCTGAAGGAGCAGCTCAAGCAGGGCAAGACCACCCTCGCCACCGTCCTCGAGCGGGCTGAGTCCGACGACGTCGTGGGCAAGCTGAAGGTTTCGGCCGTCCTGCAGGCGATGCCGGGCATCGGCAAGATCCGGGCCACCCAGATCATGGAGAAGCTCAAGATCGCCGACAGCCGCCGCCTGCGTGGCCTGGGCGAGCAGCAGCGCAAGGCTCTGCTTGGAGAGTTCGCCGCCAACTGAACGCCGCACCGTGTAGAAACAAGCGGTGAGCACGGATGACGAGGCGCGCCCGGCGGCTCGGCTCACTGTCCTGGCCGGACCTTCGGGGGCCGGCACGGAGAGTGTCGTCGAGCTGGTCCGGGCGCGTTTCCCGTCCGCCTGGGTGCCCGTGGTGGCCACCACCCGGCCGCCCGGCGCGGGCGAGCTGGACGGCGTCGACCGGCTCTTCCTCGCCCCGGCCGAGTTCGAGCGGATGATCGCCGGGGACGAACTGCTGGAGTGGAGCCGGATCGGGCCCTACCGGCGCGGGGTCCCGCGCGCGGGGATCCGCTCCCGGCTGGCCGCCGGCCTGCCCGTGCTGCTCCCGCTGGACCTGCCCGGCGCGCTCGCCGTCCGGGCCGTCGCGTCGGACGCGCAGCTGGTGCTCCTCGCCCCGCCCGGGTACCGGCCGGACCCCGCCGTGACGGCGGCCTTCCCGCACGCCGTGACGCACGACCGTACCGAGCGCGCGGCCGACGAGCTGGTAGGCTTGCTCGGTTCTTCCTTCCTGGCTCCGGCCCAACCGCGCCCGAGCGGTTGAGAGACCACCGCTTCCGTGCGGTGCTTAAGACGCAGAGGTTAATTCGTGGGATCCATCGCCAACCCCGAAGGCATCACCAACCCGCCGATCGACGAGCTCCTCGAGAAGACGACCTCGAAGTACGCGCTGGTGATCTTCGCCGCCAAGCGCGCGCGCCAGGTCAACGCCTACTACAGCCAGCTCGGTGAGGGCCTGCTGGAGTACGTCGGCCCGCTCGTGGAGACCACCCCGCAGGAGAAGCCGCTGTCGATCGCCATGCGCGAGATCAACGCGGGCCTGCTCAGCGCCGAGCCGACCGACCAGCCGTAAGCCCGCCCGCGTCGATGTCCGCCGAGATCGTCCTCGGGGTCGGCGGTGGCATCGCCGCCTACAAGGCGTGTGAGCTGCTCCGGCTCTTCACCGAGTCGGGTCATCACGTCCGGGTCGTGCCGACCGCGTCGGCGCTCCGCTTCGTCGGGGCGCCGACCTGGGCCGCGCTCTCCGGTCGGCCGGTCGCCGACGACGTCTGGTCCGACGTGCACGAGGTGCCGCACGTCCGCCTCGGTCAGCACGCCGACCTCGTCGTGGTCGCGCCCGCCACGGCCGACCTGCTCGCCAAGGCCGCCCACGGGCTCGCCGACGACCTGCTCACCAACACCCTGCTGACCGCCCGCTGCCCGGTCCTGCTCGCCCCGGCGATGCACACCGAGATGTGGGAACACCCCGCCACCGTCGCCAATGTCGCGACCCTGCGGTCCCGGGGCGTCCGGGTGATCGAGCCCGCCGTCGGGCGGCTCACCGGCGCCGACACCGGCAAGGGCCGGCTGCCCGACCCGACGGAGATCTTCGCCGTCGCCCGCCGCGCCCTCGCCCGAGGGGTCTCCGCCCCGGCCGACCTGGCCGGCCGGCACGTGGTGGTCACCGCCGGCGGCACCCGCGAGCCGCTCGACCCGGTCCGGTTCCTCGGCAACCGCTCCTCGGGCAAGCAGGGGTACGCCTTCGCCCGCGCGGCGGTGGCCCGCGGCGCCCGGGTCACCCTGATCTCGGCCAACGTCTCGCTCGCCGACCCGGCCGGCGCCGACCTGGTCCGGGTGGGCACCACCGAGGAGCTGCGCAAGGCGACCCTGGAGGCGGCGGCCGGCGCGGACGCCGTGGTGATGGCCGCCGCTCCCGCCGATTTCCGTCCCGCGACGTATGCGTTTGGCAAAATCAAGAAGACGGACGACGGCAGCGCGCCGACGATCGAGCTGGTCACCAACCCGGACATCGCCGCCGAGCTGGGCCGTCGCCGTCGACCCGAACAGGTGCTGGTGGTGTTCGCCGCCGAGACCGGCGACGCCGAGGCCAACGGCCGGGCCAAGCTGGCCCGCAAGCGGGCGGACCTCATCGTCATCAACGAGGTCGGCCCGGACAAGGTCTTCGGCGCCGAGACCAACGCAGCGACCGTCATCGGCGCGGACGGCTCGGTCGCCCGGCTGCCCGAGCGGTCCAAGGAGGACCTGGCCGACGACGTCTGGGATCTGGTGGTGGCCCGACTGGCCGGCGGGTCCTGAACACTGGTCACCTTCGCATTGCCTGAGTCACCCTCGAGGCACGGTGACTAAACTGCCGCGGAGCGACCGTTCAAGAGTTTTCACATGCTTAGGAGTGCCGTGACACGTCTCTTCACGTCCGAATCGGTCACGGAAGGCCACCCGGACAAGATCGCCGACCAGATCAGCGACGGCATTCTGGACGCCCTGCTCAGCCAGGACCCGCACAGCCGGGTCGCGGTCGAGACCATGATCACCACCGGCCAGGTGCACGTCGCCGGTGAGGTCACCACCAAGGCGTACGCCGACATCCCGACCATCGTGCGGGACACCATCCTGGAGATCGGCTACGACTCGTCGAAGAAGGGCTTCGACGGCGCCTCCTGCGGCGTGAGCGTGTCCATCGGCGCCCAGTCGCCGGACATCGCCCAGGGCGTCGACAACGCCTTCGAGCTGCGTACCGGCTCGTCGGAGAGCGCGCTGGACGCGCAGGGCGCCGGTGACCAGGGCATGATGTTCGGCTTCGCCTGCTCGGAGACGCCCGAGCTGATGCCCCTGCCGATCGCGCTCGCGCACCGGCTGGCCCGCCGGCTCGCCGCGGTCCGCAAGGACGGCACCATCCCGTACCTGCGGCCGGACGGCAAGACCCAGGTGACCATCGAGTACGACGGACTGCGCCCCGTCCGGCTGGACACCGTGGTGGTCTCCAGCCAGCACGCCGCCGACATCTCGCTGGAGTCGCTGCTCACCCCCGACGTGCGCGACCACGTCATCGCCCCCGAGCTGGAGAGCCTCGGCCTGGACACCGAGGGCTACCGGCTCCTGGTCAACCCGACGGGGCGGTTCGAGATCGGCGGCCCGATGGGCGACGCCGGCCTCACCGGCCGGAAGATCATCGTCGACACCTACGGCGGGTACGCCCGCCACGGCGGCGGCGCCTTCTCCGGTAAGGACCCCTCCAAGGTGGACCGCTCGGCCGCGTACGCCATGCGCTGGGTGGCCAAGAACGTGGTCGCCGCCGGCCTGGCCGAGCGCTGCGAGGCGCAGGTCGCGTACGCGATCGGCAAGGCCCACCCGGTCAGCCTCTTCATCGAGACCTTCGGCACCGAGACCGTGCCGGTCGCCTCGATCGAGAAGGCCGTCGCCGAGGTCTTCGACCTGCGCCCGGCCGCGATCATCCGGGACCTCAACCTGCTCCGCCCGATCTACCAGCAGACCGCCGCGTACGGCCACTTCGGCCGCGAGCTGCCGGACCTGACCTGGGAGAGCACCGACCGGGCCGCCGACCTCAAGTCGGCCGCGGGAGCCTGACCGGCACCAGGCGCAGCGACCGGCGACCCGCGCAGCGGTCGCCGGTCGCTCGTGTCTGCGTGGACGTGCCCCTGGCGCACCTGGACCGCCCCTTCGACTACCTGGTCCCGGCCGAGCTGGACGCCGAGGCGGTCCCCGGCGTCCGGGTCAAGGTGCGCTTCGCCGGCCAGCTCGTCGACGGCTGGCTGCTGGAGCGGGCCGACGCCTCCGACCACCCCCGGTTGGCGTACCTGGAGAAGGTCGTCTCACCGGTGCCGGTGCTCGCGCCGGAGGTCGCCCGGCTGGCCCGGGCGGTGGCCGACCGGTACGCCGGCAGCCTCGCCGACGTGCTCCGCCTCGCCGTGCCGCCCCGGCACGCCCGCGTCGAGAAGGAGTCCGAGCCCGCACCGCCGTCGGCCGACCCCGTCCCGCCCGCTGACCCCGCCGCGGCCGGCGACCCCGCCTTGGCCGGTGCGACTGCCGGCACGGCCGGCGGGACTGCCGGCACGGCCCCCGCCGGCCCGACCGTCGCTGACGCAGCCCCGGCCGCCGACCCCGCCCCGGCCGGCGGGACTGCCGACCTGGCCTCGGCCGCCGCCCCGGCCGCCCCGGACGGCGCGACCGCCGCCGGCCCTGTGGGCACCGCCCCGACCGCGGCCGCCCCCACCGCCACCGGACCGACGGGGGCTGGCGGCGGCGCGGTGCACGTCGACCCGCGCGGCTGGCGGGACTACCCGGCCGGGCCCGCGTTCCTGCGCGCGGTCACCGACGGGCGGGCGCCGCGCGCGGTCTGGTCGGCGCTCCCGGGGGAGGACTGGGCCGCCCGGTACGCCGACGCCGTCGCCGCCACCGTGGCCGGCGGCCGGGGCGCGCTGGTCGTGGTGGCCGACGCCCGGGACCTGGACCGGCTCGACGCCGCGCTGACCGGCGCGCTCGGGCCCGACCGGCACGTCTGTCTCTCCGCCGCGCTCGGACCGGCCCGCCGCTACCGCGCCTTCCTCGCCGCCCGGCGCGCCCCGGCGCCGGTGGTGATCGGCACCCGCGCGGCGATGTTCGCCCCGGTGGACCGGCTCGGCCTGGTGGCGATCTGGGACGACGGGGACGACCTGCACGCCGAGCCCCGGGCGCCGTATCCGCACGCCCGGGAGGTGCTGCTCACCCGGGCCCAGCTCGGCGGGGCGGCGGCCCTGGTCGGCGGGTACGCCCGGACCGCCGAGGCGCAGCTGCTGGTGGAGACCGGCTGGGCCCGGGAGGTGGTGGCCGACCGGGCGACCGTGCGGGCGCGTACCCCGGCGATCGCGCCGACCGGCGACGACCCGCAACTGGCCCGCGACCCCGGCGCGGCGACGGCCCGGCTGCCCAGCCTGGCCTGGACCACGGCCCGGGACACCCTGCGCGCCGACGCTCCGGTGCTGGTGCAGGTGCCGCGCCGGGGCTACCTGCCCTCGGTGGCCTGCGCCGACTGCCGGACCCCGGCCCGCTGCCCGCACTGCGCCGGCCCGCTCGCGCTGCCCTCCGCCGCCGGGACGCCCGCCTGCCGCTGGTGCGGCCGGGTCGCCGCCGCGTACGCCTGCCCGGAGTGCGGCGGGCGGCGGCTGCGCGCCTCCGTGACCGGCGCCCGGCGCACCGCCGAGGAGCTGGGCCGGGCCTTCCCCGGGGTGCCGGTGCGCACCTCGGGCCGGGAGGAGGTGCTCACCACCGTGCCCGCCGGGGCCGGCCTGGTGATCGCCACCCCCGGTGCCGAACCGGTCGCCGAGGGCGGCTACGGGGCCGTGCTGCTGCTCGACTCGTGGGCGCTGCTCACCCGGGCCGACCTGCGGGCCGGCGAGGAGGCGCTGCGCCGGTGGCTGGCCGCGGCGGCCCTGGCCCGTCCGGGCTCGGCCGGCGGCCGGGTGGTGGTGGTCGCCGACGGCGCGCTCGCCCCGGTGCAGGCCCTGCTGCGCTGGGACGCCGCCTGGTTCGCCGCCCGGGAGCTGGCCGAGCGGCGGGAGCTGGGCTTTCCGCCGGCGGTGAAGATGGCCAGCGTCACCGGCCCGGCCGACGCCGTGGCCGACCTGCTGGCCGGGGCCCGGCTGCCCGACGGCGCGGAGGTGCTCGGTCCGGTGCCCGCCGACGAGGGCCGCGAACGGATGCTGGTGCGGGTTCCCCGGGCCCGGGCGGCCGCGCTGGCGGAGGCGCTGCACACGGCCGCCGGGCAGCGCGCCGCCCGCAAGGCCGCCGACCCGGTCCGCCTCCAGGTCGACCCGCTGAGCCTCTTCTGACCCCGCCCGCCGCAGGTGGCGGGGGGTGTGGCGGGGTGCCCGTCGCACACCGCGTGCGGTAAAGCGCTGGCGGCTGCGTGATAGCATCGCCCGTCATGCCCGGGCGTACGACGGCTCGAGGTCGCGGCGCGGCGTCAGGCGCGCCGAGCTGGAGCTGTCGGAGAATGGCCCAACGAAGGCGGGAGCGCGTCGATCCGACGCCAGATCGATGCTGTCAAGCAGCCGGTGAGCAGGGGTGGACCAGTCGTGACCGTTCGTCAATCGATCGTCTTCAACGGTGACCTCGGTAGCGGCAAGAGCACCGTCTCCGTCGAGATCGCCAAGCGGCTGGGGCTGCGCCGGGTCAGCGTCGGCGACCTCTACCGGCAGATGGCGCAGGAGCGGCAGATGACCGCGCTCCAGCTCAACCTGCACGCCGAGCTGGACCAGGCGGTCGACGGCTACGTCGACCAGCTCCAGCGGGACATCGCCGCCTCCGGCGAGTCGCTGGTGATGGACTCCCGGCTGGCCTGGCACTTCTTCACCGACGCGCTCAAGGTGCACATGATCACCGAGCCGACCGAGGCGGCCCGCCGGGTGCTGGCCCGCCCGTCCGGCCCGGCCGAGAGCTACAGCTCCCTGGAGGAGGCGAGGGCCAAGCTCCGGGAGCGCAGCGAGAGCGAGCGCAACCGCTTCATCGTCCGGTACGGCGTCGACAAGGCCCGGCTGCGCAACTACGACCTGATCTGCGACACCACCCGGGCCGACCCGGAGCAGGTGATCGCGCACATCATCGACGTCTACGAGGGCCGCCTCGGCGCCGACGTGCTGGCCGACGGCCAGCCGCTGCTGCTGCTCGACCCGGCCCGGGTCTACCCGACCGAGGACATCACCACCCTGCGCGGGCTCTGGGACTCCGAGTTCGTCGGCGAGGTGGCCGGCGCCGGTGACGAGGCCCTGGAACCGCTGCGGATCGGCTACACCGGTGAGTACTTCTTCGTCGTCGACGGGCACCGCCGGCTCAGCGCCGCCATCCAGAGCGGCTTCCCCCTCGTCCCGGCCCGGCTGGTGGCCGAGGTGGAGGAGCCGGTGGTCGGCGGGATGAGCGCGGTCGACTACTTCACCGCCCAGGTCCGTCCGAGCATGATCCACGACTGGGAGGCGGCCCACGGAATCGCGCTGCCGCTGCCCGAGCACGCCCTGCTCGGTGGCGATGCGGTGCTGGCCGGGGAGCCCGGCAGCGGCGCCTGAGCCGACCCGGGCGGCGGTCACCGGCCGGCGCCTGGACCGGCGCGGGGCGGCGGGGGATCGCCGGATCGGGCGAACGGGCGCATGATGTAGGTCGCCGATCTCCCGGGAGGCTGACCGTGGATCCTGTCGACGCCCTCGCGCTGCTGATGTCCCCCGAGGGGCGGGTGAACCCGTACCCCACCTACGAGCGGTTGCGGGCGCACGGTCCGGTCGTCCAGGCCGGGCCGGTCTTCTACGCGGTCACCGGCTACGCCGAGGCCGACGAGATCCTCCGCGACCCGCGGTTCGGGGTGCTGGACGACGAGCTGCGCGACCAGTTCCTGCCCGGCTGGCGGGAGAGCCCGGCCGTGGCCTCGATCTCCCGCTCGATGCTGCGTACCAACCCGCCGGACCACAGCCGGATGCGGCGGCTCGCCGCGGGCGCCTTCACCCCGCGCCGGATCGCCGCGATGCGGGACGTGGTGGTCGCCCAGGCCGACGAGCTGGTCGACGCCATGCTGGAGCGGGGCCGGGACGGGCGGCCGGTCGACTTCCTGGCCGACTTCGCGTACCCGCTGCCGGTCGGGGTGATCTGCGCCCTGCTCGGCGTGCCGGCGGCGGACCGGCCGCTGTTCCGGCGCTGGGCGGCGGACCTGACCGGGGTGCTGGAGCCGGAGATCACCCCCGAGGAGCTGGCCGTCGCCGACCGGGGCGCCACCGAGCTGCGCGACTACTTCGCCGAGCTGGTGCGGGCCCGCCGCCGCGCGCCGGCCGACGACCTGACCACGGCGCTGGTGCAGGTGCACGACGCCGACGGCGGGCGGCTCTCCGGCGACGAGCTGCTGGCCAACCTGGTGGTGCTGCTGGTGGCCGGCTTCGAGACGACCACCAACCTGCTCGGCAACGGTCTCGTGGTGCTGCTGGAGCACGCCCGGGCGGCCGGCGCGCTGCGCGGGCACCCCGAGTTCGCCGCCGACTACGTCGACGAACTGCTGCGCTACGACTCCCCGGTCCAGCTCACCTCGCGGATGAGCACCGCCCCGGCCGACCACGGCGGGCTGCACCTGCCTGCGGGCAGCTGGCTGCTCGTGCTGCTGGGCGCCGCGAACCGGGACCCGCGGCGGTACCCGGAGCCGGCGCGGTTCGACCCGTGGCGGCCGCAGATCCACCCGCTCTCCTTCGGCGCCGGCCCGCACTACTGTCTCGGCGCGGGGCTGGCCCGGTTGGAGGCGCAGGTCGCCTTCCCGTTGCTGCTGCGCCGGCTGCCCGGGCTGGCCCTGGCCGGCGAGCCGGAGCGGCGGGTCCGGCTGACCCTGCGCGGGTACGCCACCCTGCCGGTGACCGTGGGTGAGGAGTCCCCGCTCACCGATCGCGGTACGCCGGCCGGGGCGGCTCCGGTCACTCCGTAGACTGGTACGGCAGAGTTCGTCCCGCCGTCGAAGGAGCCACCCCGCGTGACCGTTCAGCCCATCCGTCTGTTCGGGGATCCGGTGCTGCGCACGCCGGCCGATCCGGTGGTCGACTTCGACGCCGAGCTGCGCAAGCTCGTCGCCGACCTGACCGACACGATGCGCGAGCAGAGCGGCGCCGGACTGGCCGCGCCCCAGCTCGGCGTGGGCCTGCGGGTGTTCACCTTCGACGTCGACGACGTGCTCGGCCACCTGGTCAACCCGGTGCTGGAATTCCCCGACGAGGAGGAGCAGGACGGCCCGGAGGGCTGCCTGTCCATCCCCGGCCTCTACTTCGACACCAAGCGCCGGCAGAACGTGATCGCCAAGGGGTTCAGCGCCTTCGGTGACCCGGTGCAGATCGTGGGCAGCGGCCTGATGGCCCGCTGCGTGCAGCACGAGACCGACCACCTGGACGGGGTGCTCTTCGTCGACCGGCTGGATCCCGAAGGGCGCAAGGAGGCCATGAAGGCGATCCGCCAGGCCGAGTGGTACGACCAGGCCGCCCCGCCGGTGGTCAAGCTCAGCCCGCACCTGAGCAATCCGTTCGGTCTGGGTCGGTGAGCCGCCGGTGCGCCTGATCTTCGCCGGCACCCCGGCCGTCGCCGTTCCCGCCCTGGACGCCATCGCCGCGTCCGGCCACGAGCTGCTGGCCGTGGTCACCCGTCCCGACGCGCCGGCCGGTCGCGGCCGGGGCCTGGTCCGCTCGCCCGTCGGCGCCTGGGCCGACGCGCACGGCGTCGAGGTGCTCACCCCGGCCCGGCCCCGCGAGCCCGAGTTCCTGGACCGGCTCCGCGAGCTGGCCCCGGACTGCGTGCCGGTGGTCGCGTACGGCGCGTTGGTGCCGCCGGTCGCCCTGGAGGTCCCCCGGTACGGCTGGATCAACCTGCACTTCTCGCTGCTGCCCGCCTGGCGGGGCGCGGCGCCGGTGCAGCACGCCGTGCTGCACGGCGACGAGCTGACCGGGGCCAGCGTCTTCCAGCTCGAGCAGGGGCTGGACACCGGCCCGGTGTACGGCACGCTCACCGACGAGATCCGGCCGACCGACACCTCCGGCGACCTGCTGGAGCGGCTCGCCCACTCCGGCGCCGGCCTGCTGGTGGCGGTCCTCGACGCGATCGAGGCCGGCGCCGCGCGGGCCGAGCCGCAGCCGGCCGACGGGGTGTCCCTGGCCCCGAAGCTGACCGTCGAGGACGCGCGGGTGCGCTGGAGCGACCCGGCCTTCGCCGTCGACCGGCGGATCCGCGCCTGCACCCCGGCCCCCGGCGCGTGGACGACCTTCCGGGGCGAGCGGGTCAAGCTCGGCCCGGTGGTCCCGGTGGCGGACGGCCCCGAGCTGAAGCCCGGTGAGCTGCTGGCCGAGAAGGCCCGGGTGCTGGCCGGTACGGCCACCGTCCCGGTGCGGCTCGGCGAGGTCCGGGCGGCCGGCAAGAAGGCGATGTCGGCGAGCGACTGGGCGCGCGGTGCCCGGGTCGCCGCCGGGGAGGTGCTCGCGTGACCGGGCCGTCCGAGCCCCGGGGTGAGCGCTTCTCCGACGAGGGCCGACGCGGCCCGTCGACCGGACGGCCGTCCGGCGGCGCGCGGGGCGGGTCCGGCCGTGCCGACGACGGCGGCCGCGGCGAGCGGTCCGGCGACCGGGGCCGGTCCTTCGGGGCCGAGCGCGGCGACCGGTACCCGCGCGGTGCGCGACCGGGGCAGGGCGGGGACCGCCCGCGCGGCGGCCAGTTCGGCGCGGACCGGCGTGGCGCCGGCCGGCGGCCGGTCCGGCCCGCCGTCGACCTGCCGCGGCAGGTCGCGTACCAGGCGATCGCGGCGGTGCACCGGGACGACGCGTACGCCAACCTGGTGCTGCCGGCGATGCTGCGGGAGGAGGGGCTGGTCGGTCGGGACGCCGCCTTCGCCACCGAGCTGACCTACGGCACGCTGCGCCAGACCGGCACCCTCGACGCGATCATCACCGACGCCGCCGGGCGGGACGTGCAGCGGATCGACCCGCCGGTACGCGACGCGCTGCGGCTCGGGGCGTACCAGCTCCTGCACACCCGGGTGCCGGCGCACGCGGCGGTCTCCTCCACCGTCGACCTGGTGCGGTCGGTGGGCCCGGGCGCCACCGGCTTCGCCAACGCGGTGCTCCGCGAGATCACCACCCGGGACCTCGACGGCTGGGTGGCAAAGCTCGCCCCGGCGACGGAGACCGACCCGGTCGGCCATCTCGCGCTGGCGTACAGCCACCCGCAGTGGATCGTCCGGGCGTTCGCCGAGGCGCTGGGCGGCGATCTCGGCGAGACCGAGCGGCTGCTGATCGAGGACAACGAGCGGCCGCCGGTGCACCTGTGCGCCCGGCCGGGCCTGGCGGACCCGGTGGAGCTGGCCGACGAGGTGGGCGGCGCCCCGGGCGCCTTCTCGCCGTACGCGGTCTACCTGTCCGGCGGCGCGCCGGGTGACCTGCGGGCGGTGATCGAGGGGCGGGCGCACGTCCAGGACGAGGGCTCCCAGCTGGTGGCGAACGCCCTGGCGGTGGCGCCGTTGGACGGCCCGGACGCCCGCTGGCTCGACCTCTGCGCGGGACCGGGCGGCAAGGCCGGCCTGCTCGGCGCCCTGGCGGCGCAGCGCGGCGCCCGGCTCACCGCGGTGGAGGTGGCCGAGCACCGGGCCCGGCTGGTCGAACAGGCCACCCGGGGCCTGCCGGTGACTGTGCTCGCCACCGACGGGCGGACGGTCGGCGGGGACCCGGAGCTGCCCGAGGGGCACTTCGACCGGGTACTGGTGGATGCCCCCTGCACCGGGTTGGGCTCGTTGCGCCGGCGACCGGAGTCCCGCTGGCGCCGCCAGCCCTCGGACCTGCCGCCGCTGACCCGGTTGCAGCGGGAGCTGCTCACCGCGGCGCTGCGCGCGGTGCGCCCGGGCGGCCTGGTCGCTTACGTCACCTGCTCCCCGCACACGGTGGAGACGCACGTGACGGTGACCGAGGCGGCCCGCCGGTGCGGCCTGCCGGTGGACTTCGTCGACGCCCGGCCGCTGCTGCCGGCCGGCATGCCGGGCCTGGGCGACGGGCCGACGGTGCAGCTCTGGCCGCACCGGCACGGCACCGACGCGATGTTCCTGGCGGTGCTGCGCCGGGGCTGAGCCAGCCCAAGACGCCGAAGCCGGCGTGACCCCACCCGACCCGGGGCACGACTCGTGCCCCGGGTCGGCCCGTTCCGGTGTGACACCCCGTTGACTACTCAATCGATACATGTAACTGTTCCGATTACCGGTCCGTCGGACGCCGAGCTCCACCGGACTCCACGGGTCGGCCGCCACCCCCCGACGTACGCTCCGCCGACCCCCACGAGGAGTCTCGATGAGACGTCGTACCCCGATCGCGGGCCTCGCGCTCGCCCTCTGCGCCGGCATGACGGCGACGCTGACCGCGACGACGGCCAGCGCCGCGCCCGCGGCCGCCCCCGCCCTGGCCGCCACCGCACCGGACATCTCGGTGACCAACGTCCAGGCCCACCTGACCCAGCTCAACACGATCGCCACCAGCAACGGCGGCACCCGCCGGGCCGGCTCCGCCGGCTACACCGCCTCGGTCGGCTACCTGAAGGGCAAGCTCCAGGCCGCCGGCTACACGGTCGCCGAGCAGTACTGCTCCACCTGCACCTACCCGTCGAACAACCTGATCGCGGAGTGGCCGCAGGGCCCCGCCGACCAGGTCGTCATGTTCGGCGCCCACCTGGACAGCGTCTCCGCCGGTCCCGGCATCAACGACAACGGCTCCGGCTCGGCCACCCTGCTGGAGAACGCGCTGGTGCTGGCCGCCCAGAACCCCACCATGACCAAGCGGGTGCGGTTCGCCTGGTGGACCGACGAGGAGCAGGGGCTCAACGGCTCCGAGTTCTACGTCAACTCGCTCAGCGCCACCCAGCGGGGCTACCTCAAGGGCTACTACAACTTCGACATGGTCGGCTCGCCCAACGGCGGCTACTTCATCAACCGGATCACCTCCACCACCGCCGCGCCGCTCAAGGCGTACTGGGACTCGCTGAGCATCCAGCCCGTGGAGAACGTCGAGGGGCAGGGCCGCTCCGACGACTACTCGTTCCAGCAGGCCGGCATCGCCACCTCCGGCTACTCGGCCGGCGCCAGCGCCCGCAAGACCACCACCCAGGCCGGCAAGTGGGGCGGCACGGCCAACTCCGCGTACGACTCCTGCTACCACCGGTCGTGCGACACCACCGGCAACATCAACCCGACCATCCTCAACCGCAGCGCCGACGGCGTCGCGTACGCGATCTGGCAGCTCGCGGTCGGCGGCACCCCGACCAACGACTTCGCCGTGGCGGTGAGCCCCACCGCCGGCAGCGTGGCCCGGGGCGCGACGACCACCGCGACGGTCAGCACCACGACCACCAGTGGCAGCGCGCAGACGGTGAACCTGTCGGCCACCGGCGCGCCGAGCGGGGTGACGGTGTCGTTCAGCCCGTCCTCGGTGACCTCCGGCGGCTCGGCCACCATGACGGTCAGCGCCTCGGCGACCGCCGCCACCGGCACCTTCACCGTCACGGTCACCGGCACCGGCTCGGTCAGCCACAGCGCGACGTACGGCCTCACCGTGACCGGCACCGGCGGCTGTGCCGGCGGCTAGCTGATCGGCAACAGCAGCTTCGAGTCCGGCACCACCGCGTGGACCGCCACCTCCGGAGTGATCACCAACTCGACCGGCCAGGCGGCCCGCACCGGCTCCTACAAGGCCTGGCTGGACGGGTACGGCAGCACCCACACCGACACGCTGTCCCAGTCGGTGACCGTGCCGGCCGGGTGCGCCAGCTACACGCTGGCCTTCTGGCTGCACATCGACACCGCCGAGACCACCAGCTCGACGGCGTACGACAGGCTGACCGTCCAGGTCGGCACCACCACGCTGGCGACGTACTCGAACCTGAACGCCGCCACCGGCTACGCGCAGCGCACGTTCAACCTGGCCGCGTACGCGGGCCAGACCGTGACGCTGAAGTTCACCGGCGTCGAGGACTCGTCGTTGCAGACCAGCTTCGTGGTCGACGACGTGACGCTGCAGGCCGGCTAGCCGGGACCGGTCAGCGGGGCGGGCGAGCGGCCCGCCCCACTCACTGGATCGGCAGGCTCCTGGTCCCGGCGCCCTTCAACGACCGGGTCAACGTGCGGTCGTCGATCCAGAGGAAGCACTGCACGCCGTGGTTGCCGTCCCGCCACTCCTCCTCGAAGGGGTGGTAGATGACGGTGCCGGCGCGGTACTGCAGATCGCTGTTGTTCGGCACCTTGACGTACTTGGCGATCAGGCCCCGGCAGGCCTTGTGCGCCCGCAGTGAGGTGCGCCGGAACTCGGCGTAGCTGATGTCCGGCGCCTGCCACACGCCGACGAACTCGGCGTGGTGCTTGGCGGTGCAGGCCACCGGCCGCATCTCGTCGATGTCGTCCTTGACCAGCTTCGGGTTGAAGCAGCCGTAGGCGAGCGGGGAGCCCGGGGCCAGCGCGCCGCGCAACGAGGCGCGGCGCGGGATGATGCTGCCGTCGTCGAGGCTGGCCACCTCGGAAACGTCGCAGCGGAACCAGCGGGCGCCGCCCGTCCAGGCCACCGCGGACGGGAACACCACCGAGACCAGCAGTCGCCCGGACCGCCAGTCCGCGCCCACCGCCTTGCCGACCTGCTTGTCGCACTCGACGCGGGCGGTCCGCGCGCCGGCCGAGCCGGTTCGCGGGGGAGCGCCCCGCTCGGCGTCCGGCCCGGTCAGCGTGCCGACGTGCAGGGTCTCCGCCCGGTGGGAGGCGGTGCACTCGACCGGGTTGTAGCCGCTGAGGTAGCCGATGTCCTGGACCGTGGGATGGCAGGCGCCGTTCTGCGGGACGAAGCCCTTCGCCGGCGCGAGGGCCGGCCAGTCGTCGGCCAGGTTTCGGTCCACCCCGGCGGGCGCGCCGCAACCGGCGAGCACCAGCACCGCCGTCCCGGCCACGGCGACCGCCGTCCACCACCGCCGCATTCGCCGACCTCCCCGTCGTCCGTCGTCGCGCCGGCCGGCTGGCACCGCCGGTACGCCACGGCGCAGCAGCATACGGCACCCGGGCTCAGATGACGGGTAGTCCCTGCGGGCCGACGCCGCGCATCGAGCGGGTGAGCCTCCGGTCGTCGCTCCACAGGAAACAGCGCACCCCCCGGTCGCCCTCCTCCCACTCCCGCTGCGACGGCGGGTAGAAGATCGATCCGGCCCGGTACGGCAGGTCGCTGTTGTCGGGCACGTTGGCGAAGACGGCGATGAGCGCCATGCAGCGCCGGTGCACCTGCTGGCTCGACCGGGTGAAATCCGCCCAGCTCATGTCGCGTTCCACGTAGACGCCGACGAACTCGGCCCGGTGCGGCTCGGTGCAGAGCACCGGCGCCATGTAGTTCAGGTTGTTGCCGATCAGCTTCGGGTCGAAGCACCGGTGCACCAGCGGGTTGTCGCCGACCATCGCGCCGCGCAGGCTGCCCACCCGGTTGGCCGGCCGGGTGTTGTCGATGCTGTCGGTCTCCGCCAGGTCGCACCGGTACCAGCGGGCGCCGGCGAGCCAGGCGGTCACCGAGGGCACCGCGATGTTCATGGTGAGCCGGGCGGAGTGCCAGTCCCCGCCGATCACCTCCCGGGCCCGCTGGTCGCATTCGGCCCGGGCGGTACGCAGCGCGGCGGACCCGGGTTCGGGACGGGCGCCGGCCGCGGCCGGCCCGGTGAACGCGCCGACGTGCACGGCCTCGGCCAGGTGGCTGCGCCCGCAGGCCACCGTCTCGTAGGTGCCGGCCTGCACGACCGCGGTGATCCGGGGCAGGCAGGCGTCCGTGGCGGGGATGAACAACTTGGGCGCCGGCAGGGCGGGCCAGTCGTCGATCAGGTCGCCGTCGGCCCGGTGCGGCGGGACGCAGCCGCTCAGCACCGCCGTCGCCGTGCCGGCCAGCGCCAGCGCCACGAGCCACCGTCGCATCGTCCGCCCCTTCCGGGAGATGGCAGCCGGTCGCCGCGGCCCGTACGGCGCCCCGCCGCCGGGCGTGCAGCATATGTGACCGTCCCCGATGGAGTGTTGCGGTGTTTCCGCCGATCGGCCAGTCGCGGCTGGCTTTTCGTCCGGGTTTTCGGGTCCGGGAGGGCCGATTCTGCACCATCGGTCACGGCCGGGTCACAGCGGGTCCGGGTTGGTGCCGTGCCGCGAGCGGCGGGTGACCGCGTTCGTACACTGGCCCCGTGACCGTACCGCCGCCCATCGTCGCGCCGAGCATCCTGGCCGCCGATTTCGCCCGCCTCGCCGACGAGGTCCGCGCCGTAGAGCATGCCGCCGACTGGTTGCACGTGGACGTCATGGACAACCACTTCGTGCCGAACCTGACGATCGGGCTGCCGGTGGTGCAGAGCCTGCGCGCCGTGACCGAGCTGCCCTTCGACGTGCACCTCATGATCGAGGATCCACGCCGCTGGGCGCCCGGGTACGCCGACGCCGGGGCGTACAACGTGACGTTCCACGCCGAGGCGTGCGACGACCCGGTGGCCCTGGCGAAGGACCTGCGCTCGGCCGGGGCGAAGGCCGGGCTGGCGATCGACCGGGACACCCCGATCGAGCCGTACCTCGACCTGCTGCCCAGCTTCGACACCCTGCTGATCATGACGATCAAGGCCGGGTTCGGCGGCCAGCGGTTCATCCCGCAACTCCTCGACAAGGTGCGGACCGCCCGCGGGCACGTCGACAGCGGCCACCTCGAGTTGCGCATCGAGGTCGACGGCGGGATCGGCGCCGACACCATCGAGCAGGCCGCGGCCGCCGGCGCGGACGCGTTCGTCGCCGGCACCGCCGTCTACGGGGCCGACGACCCGGCCGAGGCGGTGCGCCGCCTGCGCGCCCTGGCGGAACGCGCGGCCAGCGGGGCCTGAGGTGGACCCGGCCGGCGAGCGACCCGACGTCATCCTGGTCGTCGACGACGACGAGGACATCGCCCGTTTCGTCGAGTTCAACCTGCGGCTGCACGGCTTCGAGGTGATCCACGCCGGCGACGGCCAGGAGGCGCTCGAGGTGATCGAGCGACAACGACCGGACCTGGCCGTGGTCGACCTGATGATGCCGCGCATCGACGGCCTGGAGCTGACCCGCCGGCTGCGCGCCGACCCGATGACCGCCGCCCTGCCGGTGATCATGCTGACCGCCAAGGGAATGACCGTGGACAAGGTGCACGGCCTCAGCGCCGGCGCCGACGACTACCTGGTCAAGCCCTTCGACACCGCCGAGCTGGTGGCCCGGGTCAGCTCCACCCTGCGCCGCAACAAGGAGTTCCGGGAGGTCTCGCCGCTGACCGGGCTGCCCGGCAACAGCCGGATCCGGCGGGAGATCAGCGACCGGGTCCGCAACGGCGTCGACTACGCGGTCGGGTACATCGACATCGACCGGTTCAAGAGCGTCAACGACCGGTACGGCTTCGTCCGCGGCGACGAGTTCATCTCGGCCCTGGCCCGCAGCCTGCACCGGGCGGTGGTCTCGATCGGGCTGCCGCCGGCCTTCCTCGGCCACGTCGGCGGCGACGACTTCGTCATCGTCTGCACCCCCGGCCAGGTCCGGCCGCTGACCAGCCGGGCGGTGGTCGACTTCGAGAAGGCCGCGGACGCCCTCTACGACCCGACCGACCGGGAGCGCGGGTTCGTCGAGCTGAAGGACCGGCGGGGCAACATCCGGCGGGCCGCGCTGGTCACCCTCTCCATCGGCGTCTCCCTCTCCGACTCCGGGAAGCGCTTCTCGGACCCGCTGGAGGCGATCGCGGTGGCCTCGGAGATGAAGACGGTCGCGAAGAGCCAGCCCGGGTCGTACGTGGCGGTCGACCGGCGGCGCGGAGTCACCTGACCGTAACCGGACATCTGTGAGCTACCTCGCCTCCGTGGCGACGGGGGCGGTCCGGCGTGTAAGACTTCCGGTGTACCCACCACGCGCTGGCGGGGCTCGGTGAAATTCCGAACCGGCGGTGATCCACGGTCCGACCGTGGTAAGCCCGCGACCCGGACGGCTTCGGCCGGACGGTGGACCTGGTGAGAATCCGGGGCCGACGGTGGGGAGCGGTCCGTCCGCCCCCCGACAGTCCGGATGGGAGACAGCGCGCGGGACGGGGAGGGCCCCCTGCTGGCCGCTGACACCCTCAGCGCCGCGTGGGCTCCCCGGGGCCGGCCGTGCCGTCCCCGGATCTCCGCCGCCGCCTGCCTGCGGCACGCCGTGCCGTCACCTCCCGCCCCGCCCGCGCGCGACCGGCGAGTGAGAGGGCAGGGGCTGGCGATGACGAGCGTCTCCATCGACGAGGCGATGCGTCGCGCGATCGCGCTGGCCGCCCGCGGGCTGGGCACCACCAGCCCCAATCCGGTGGTCGGCTGCGTGCTCCTGGACCCGGACGGCGAGGTCGTCGGCGAGGGCTTCCACGCGTACGCGGGCGGGCCGCACGCCGAGATCGTCGCGCTCGCCCAGGCCGGCCGGCGGGCCCGCGGCGGCACCGCCGTGGTCACCCTGGAACCCTGCGACCACACCGGCCGCACCGGACCCTGCAGCCACGCGCTGATCCAGGCCGGCGTGGCCCGGGTGGTGGTCGCCGTCGGCGACCCCAACCCGGTCGCCTCCGGCGGGGCCGCCACCCTGCGCGCCGCCGGGATCCAGGTCGATTTGGGGGTACGCGCCGAGGAGGCCGAGGCCGGCAACGTCGCCTGGCTCACCTCGATGCGCCGGGGCTGGCCGTACGTCATCTGGAAGTACGCCGCCACGCTCGACGGGCGCTCCGCCGCCGCCGACGGCACCAGCATGTGGATCACCTCGGAGGCGGCCCGGATCGACGTGCACGCGCTGCGCGGCACCGTCGACGCGGTCATCGCCGGGGTCGGCACCGTGCTCGCCGACGACCCCCGGCTCACCGCCCGCAACCTGCGCGACGGCACCCTCGCGATTCGGCAGCCGCTGCGTGTGGTGGTGGACAGCGCGGGGCGTACGCCCCCGGCGGCCCGGGTCCGCGACGGCGCCGCGCGGACCTGGATCGCCACCGCCGCGGAGGTCGGGGCCGGCCCGGACGGCCGGGTCGACCTGCCGGCGCTGCTGGCCGAGATGCATCACCGCGGCGTGCGGGCGGCCCTGCTGGAGGGCGGCCCCCGGCTGGCCGGCGCGTTCCTCGCCGCCGGGCTGGTCGACAAGGTCGTCGGGTACGTCGCGCCGAAGGTGCTCGGCGCCGGCCCCACCGCCCTGCTCGACGCGGGTGTCGGGACCATCGCCGACGCCATCGAATTGGAACTCACCGACGTTACGCAGGTCGGACCCGATCTGCGGATCACCGCGCTGCCCCGGAAGAGGGAGGCCTGACATGTTCACCGGCATCGTCGAGGAACTGGGCGAGGTCGTCCGGACCACCGAGACCGGGGGTGACTCCGCGCTGGTCGCCATCCGCGGCCCGCTGGTCACCTCGGACGCCCGGCACGGCGACTCCATCGCGGTCAACGGGGTCTGTCTGACCGTGGTCGACGTCGACGGCGGCGTCTTCAGCGCCGACGTGATGGGCGAGACCCTGCGCCGCTCCGCGCTGGGCGCGCTCCGCCCGGGCGACCCGGTCAACCTGGAGCGGGCCGCCGCGCTCGGCAGCCGGCTCGGCGGGCACCTGGTCCAGGGCCACGTCGACGGGGTCGGCGAGCTGATCTCCCGGGAACCTGCCGCGCAGTGGGAGACCGTCCGGTTCCGGCTGCCCGCCGCGCTGTCCCGGTACGTGGTGGAGAAGGGCTCGATCACCATCGACGGCGTCTCGCTGACCGTCGCCGAGGTCGGCGACGACTGGTTCGGCGTCGGGCTGATCCCCACCACCCTCAAGCTGACCACGCTCGGCGCCAAGGGCGTCGGCGACCCGGTCAACCTCGAGGTGGACGTGCTGGCGAAGTACGTCGAGCGGCTGCTCGGCGACCGCCTCGCCGGGGGCGCCCTGCCCGGTGGTGACCGCTGATGGGCCCGCTCGGCTGGCTGGTCGACGCCCAGGTCCAGGTGGCCGGTTCGCCGGTCCTGGTCCGGGAGATCGTCGGCAACGTCTTCGGCCTCGCCTCGGCGCTGTTCGGGCTGCGCCGGCTGGTCTGGGCCTGGCCCGTCGGCATGATCGGCAACGCGCTGCTGTTCACCGTCTTCCTCGGCGGTGTCTTCGCCACCCCGCAGGCGCACGACCTCTACGGCCAGGCCGGCCGGCAGGTCTTCTTCTTCGCGGTCAGCGTCTACGGCTGGTGGCGCTGGTCGCGCAACCGCCGCGCCGGGGCGGGGGAGCAGCCCGCCGTGACGCCTCGCTGGGCCACCGGCCGGGAACGCCTGGGCCTGCTCGCGGCGGCGGCGGTCGGCTCCGCGGCCGGGTACCCCGCGCTGGCCGCGCTCGGCTCGTGGGGTCCGCTGCCGGACGCCTGGATCCTGGTCGGCAGCCTGCTCGCCACCTACGGCATGGCCCGCGGGTGGGTCGAGTTCTGGCTGATCTGGATCGCCGTCGACGCGGTCGGCGTGCCGCTGCTGCTGCGCGGCGGCTTCTACCCCTCCGCCGCCATGTACCTGGTCTACGGCGCGTTCTGCGTCTGGGGCCTGGCCGCCTGGTGGCGGGCCTCGCGGGCCGCCCCGCCGGCTCCCACCCCGATCCCGCCCACCTACTCGGAGGCAGTGGCATGAGCGCCTTTGGCAGCATCGAGCAGGCGGTGGCGGACATCGCCGCCGGCCGGCCCGTCGTCGTGGTCGACGACGAGGACCGCGAGAACGAGGGTGACCTGATCTTCGCGGCCGAGCTGGCCACGCCCGAACTGGTGGCCTTCATGGTCCGCTACACCTCGGGCTACATCTGCGTGCCGCTGACCGAGAGCGAGTGCGACCGGCTGGACCTGCCGCCGATGCACCACACCAACCAGGACCGGCGCGGCACCGCGTACACGGTGACCGTGGATGCCCGGGAGGGGGTCAGCACCGGCATCTCGGCGGCGGACCGGTCGCACACCATCCGGCTGCTCGCCGACGCCGCCACCGACCCCACCGACCTGGCCCGCCCCGGGCACGTGGTGCCGCTGCGGGCTCGCGAGGGCGGGGTGCTGCGCCGGCCCGGGCACACCGAGGCGGCGGTCGACCTGACCCGGCTGGCCGGGCTGCGCCCGGCCGGGGTGCTCTGCGAGCTGGTCAACGACGACGGCACCATGATGCGCCTGCCCGACCTGGAGAAGTTCTGCGCCGAGCACGGGCTCACCCTGGTCACCATCGCCGACCTGATCGCGTACCGGCGGCGGAATGAGAAGCAGGTGGAGCAGGTCGCGGACGCGCGGATGCCCACCCCGTACGGGGTCTTCCGGGCGCTCGGCTACCGCAGCGACTACGACTCCGCCGAGCACATCGCGCTGGTCATGGGCGACCTCGGCGACGGGCGGGACGTGCTGGTCCGGGTGCACTCCGAGTGCCTCACCGGCGACGTCTTCGGCTCGCTGCGCTGCGACTGCGGCCCGCAGCTGCAGGCCGCCCTGGCCCGGGTGGCCCAGGAGGGGCGCGGGGTGGTCCTCTACGTGCGCGGGCACGAGGGACGCGGCATCGGCCTGCTGCACAAGCTCCAGGCGTACCAGCTCCAGGACCTGGGCCGGGACACCGTCGACGCGAACCTCGACCTGGGGCTGCCCGCGGACGCCCGGGACTACGGCACCGGCGCGCAGATCCTCTACGACCTCGGCGTCCGCTCGATGCGGCTGCTCACCAACAACCCGGCCAAGCGGGCCGGCCTGGAGGGCTACGGCCTCACCGTGAGCGGCCGCGAGGGGCTGCCGATCCGGTCGAACCCGGAGAACGTGCGGTACCTGCGCACCAAGCGGGACCGGATGGGGCACCTGCTGGACGAGTTGGACGAGGTGACCGAGGCGCCGATGGGCCGCCCGGTCGACGGCGACGAGATCGGAGCGTAGACATGGCGGGTTTCGGCGAACCGGGCGTGACGGCGGTGGACGCCGCCGGGTTGACCGTCGGCGTGGTCGCCGCGCGCTGGCACGGCGACCTGACCGACCACATGGTCGACCGGGCGGTCGCCGCCGCGCAGGCGTGCGGCGCCCGGGCGGTGGTGGCCCGGGTCGCCGGCTCGGTGGAGCTGCCCGTGGTGGCCCAGGCGATGGCCCGCCGGTACGACGTGGTGGTCGCCCTCGGCGTGGTGGTCCGCGGCGCGACGGCGCACTTCGACTACGTCTGCCGTTCGGTCACCGACGGGCTGACCCGGGTGGCCCTGGACGAGGGCAAGCCGGTCGCGCACGGGGTGCTCACGGTGGAGACCATCGAGCAGGCCCGGGACCGGGCCGGGCTGCCCGGCTCGGCGGAGGACAAGGGCTGGGCGGCGACCGTGGCGGCGCTGGACGCCGCGCTGGCGATCCGCGGCCTCGCCGCGGCCAACGGCCAGCGGGTCGGCTTCGGCGGCTGACCGGACCGCCCGGGGTGTGGGCGTCGCGGTCGCCCCGGCCAGGCCGCCGCGAGTAGTCCGGTTGCCCACTACGAAGCTGATGTCGCGGATGACTCACCAGCCCGGACCGGGCGCGGCGGCGACCGGACATCCTGCCCTTCTCGTCCCGTAATAGTCCGGCGGCGTACCGGGACACCGGGAGCAGCGCAGGATTTCGCCACCGAGCACAGTCGCCCGACCACGATTCGCGTATCGCCGGATGAATCGTTGACGTCATCAGCTTCGTAGCGTCCGAGCGGCCCACCTGCGGGCCGCTGCGGGCGCGGTCCCGACGCTCGGCGCCGGCAGGACCGCCCGTCCGGAATGTGGTCGGGGTTCCGCCGCGCCGGACCCGGAGCGTATGGCGACGACGGACGGCTGGAAGAATCGCGTCCCGTGAAGACGTTCGAGGAGCTGTTCGCCGAGCTGCAGGCCAAGGCCGCCGCCGGCACCCCGGGCTCGGGCACCGTAGAGGCGCTGGAGCGGGGGGTGCACTTCATCGGCAAGAAGGTCGTCGAGGAGGCGGCCGAGTCGTGGATGGCCGCCGAGCACGAGGGCCCGGAGCGGGCCGCCGAGGAGATATCCCAGCTGCTCTACCAGGCCCAGGTGCTGATGCTCGCCACCGGTCTCGAGCTCAAGGACGTCTACCGACATCTCTGAGTGCCCCCACCCGTTGATCAATCCCGATCGAAGGAGCACTCCGTCATGCTGCGTGTCGCCATACCCAACAAGGGCACCCTGGCCGAGCCGGCCGCCCAGATGCTGCGCGAGGCCGGTTACCGGCAGCGCCGCGACCCCAAGGACCTGGTCTGCCGCGACGAGGCCAACGACGTCGAATTCCTCTACCTGCGGCCCCGGGACATCGCCACCTACGTCGGCTCCGGCGACCTGGACCTCGGCATCACCGGCCGGGACCTGCTGGTCGACTCCGGCGCCCCGGCCGAGGAGATCGTCGACCTCGCCTTCGGCGGGGCCACGTTCCGCTTCGCGGCCAGCCCGGACACCATCGACTCGCCGAAGGAGCTGGGCGGGCACCGGATCGCGACCGCGTACCCGGGGGTGGTCCGCCGCTACCTCGACGACAACGGGTTGACCGCGGACGTCATCCGGCTCGACGGCGCGGTGGAGAACGCGGTCCGCCTGGGCGTGGCCGACGTGGTGGCCGACGTGGTCTCCACCGGCGCCACCCTGCGCCAGGCCGGCCTGCAGATCATCGGCGAGCCGCTGCTGGTCTCCTCGGCGGTGCTGGTCCGGCGCGTCGGTGCGCCCGGCTGCGCCCAGTCCGGGCAGCTGCTCCGCCGGCTGCACGGCGTGCTGGTCGCCCGGCGCTACGTGATGCTCGCCTACGACGTGCCGGCCGGCCTGCTCGACCGGGCCAGCTCGCTGACCCCCGGGATCGAGTCGCCGACCGTCTCCCCGCTGCACCGGGAGGGCTGGGTCGCCGTGCAGGCGATGGTGCAGCGCGACGACGTGCACCGGATCATGGACGAGCTCTACGAGCTGGGCGCCCGGGCGATCCTGGTCACCAACATCCACGCCTGCCGGCTGTGAGGCCGCTCCCCTCGTCGGCCGCCCTCGCCCTGGTGGTGCTGGGCGGGGCGGCCTCGGCGGCCCAGGGCGTGGTCAACGCCGACCTGGGCGAGCGCGCCGGCAACCCGGTGCTCGGCGCGGTGGTCAACAACCTCGGCGGCAGCCTGCTCGTCGTGCTGGGGCTGTTCGCCGTCCCGTCGATGCGCGCCGGACTGGCCGTGCTGCGCCGGTCCGGGCTGCCCTGGTGGTCGTACCTGGGCGGGCTCGGCGGCGCGGCGATCGTGGTGATCGGCACGTACGTCGTCCCGGTGCTGGGGGTGGCGGTCTTCACCATCGCGCAGGTCGCCGGGGGCAGCGTCGGCGGGCTGGCGGTGGACCGGGCCGGCCTGGCCCCGGTGGGGCGGCTGCCGTTCACCCTGCCCCGGGTGGCCGGGGCGCTGCTCGGCGTCGGCGCGGTGACCCTGGCCCAGCTCGGCCGGCCGGTCGGCGACCTGGCGGTCGGGCTGGTGCTGCTCGCGGTGGCGGGTGGCTTGGCGGTCGCCCTCCAGTCGGCGCTGAACGGGCGGGTCTCCGCCGCCAGCACCACCGCGGCCGGCATCGCGGTCAACTTCGCCGTGGGCACCCCGGTGATCCTGGCGGTCGCGGCGCTGGTCGGCGCGTTCGCCACCCGCCCCGGCTGGCCGGGGCAGTGGTGGTTGTACGGGGGCGGCCTGCTCGGCGTGGGCATCGTGCTCTCCCTGCTGGTCGGGGTACGCGCGGTCGGCGTGCTGCGGACCGGGCTGGCGTTGGTCGCCGGGCAGCTCGGCGGCGCGCTGCTGCTGGACGTGCTGCTGCCCGGTGGAGCCGGCGCCCGGCTGCCGGTGCTGGCCGGCGCGGCGCTCACCCTGGTCGCGGTCGTGGTGGCCGGTGGGCGGCGACGCGACCGCGATCGGTGTGGCACCGGACCGGAGCCCGGAGCCGGATGGCAGACTGGTCGGGTGAGCGATGCACTGGTGACCGTGCGGCCGCGGCGGATCCGGGTGGTCTGCTGGGCCTCGGCGGCGACCCTGCTGGTGGTCTTCAGCCTGGTGGCGACCTCGCTGACCGGCCGGACCGGCGACGGCTACGGCACGTTCCAGCGCGGCGACCAGCTGGCCATGATCGGGCTGGGCGTCTTCGGCGCGCTCGGCATCCTGCTCTTCACCCGGCCGCGGGTGGTGGCCGACGCCCGGGGCGTCCGGGTGCGCAACGTGATCGGCTCGTACGAGCTGCCCTGGGAGGTCGTCCGCGGGGTCCGTTTCGACCGGGGCGCCCCGTGGGCCAGCCTGGAGCTGCACGACGACGACCTGCTGCCGATGGTCGCCCTCCAGGCGGCCGACAAGGAGCTGGCGGTCGAGGGCGTGCGCGCCCTGCGCCGGCTGCACCAGGCGCACCTGGCCGCCCTCGCCGGCGACCCCGCCCCCCGCTGACCCGGAAATCCGCAGGCCGGGGCGCAAGGGGACGGGTGGGCCGAGTTGGGGATGGCCGGGGCGAGGGTGTAGTCTTGCGAGGTCGACCAGACTGCCCCCGTTCCGACGTGCGGGCGGTCTTGAAGCGGAGCGCCTGCTCCCACCCGAGTCGCCCCTGACGGTGGCCGGGTCCGGTCACCGGTTCCGGGGACATCCCGGTTCCGGATGCGCGATCATGTGATCGTGCCGACCGGTCGAGCGGGCCCTGGCATGCGCCGGGGCCTTCTGCTTTCCGGGCGGCTCCCACCCGGGGGCCCGCGGGGTCGGACACGCAGGAGAACCGACTCGAGGAGGCCCCATCAGCGTCGAACCACGCGTGAACGAACAGATCCGGGCACGTGAGGTCCGACTGGTCGGCCCTGAGGGTGAGCAGGTGGGCATCGTCCCGCTGGAGCGCGCCCTGCAGCTGGCCGCGGACGTCGACCTGGACCTGGTCGAGGTTGCGCCGATGGCGCGCCCGCCGGTGTGCAAGCTCATGGACTTCGGCAAGTTCAAGTACGAGAGCGCACTGAAGGCGCGCGAAGCGCGGCGTAACCAGCAGCAGACCGTCATCAAGGAGATGAAGCTCCGGCCGAAGATCGACCCGCACGACTACGAGACCAAGAAGGGTCACGTGGTGCGGTTCCTCAAGGCGGGCGACAAGGTCAAGGTGACGATCATGTTCCGCGGTCGCGAGCAGAGCCGCCCGGAGCTGGGTTACCGGCTCCTGCGCCGGCTCGAGTCCGAGATCACGGACCTGGGATACGTCGAGGCCGCTCCGAAGCAGGACGGCCGAAACATGATCATGGTTCTCGCCCCGCACCGGGCCGTGAAGGCCTCCGCGGTCGCCGCCACGGCGTCCCGCGGTGGACCTCGGGAACGGGCCGCGGAGGAGGCCGGTGCTCCGGAGGCCGGCGAGACCCCGGAGGCCGGCGAGACCGCCGCAGCCGGCGAGACCGGCCCGACCGCTGACACCAGCGGCCAGTAACAGGGAGAAGACGTTCCACATGCCGAAGATGAAGAGCCACACGGGTACGGGCAAGCGGGTCAAGGTGACCGGCACGGGCAAGATCGTTGCCCAGCAGGCCGGCCTCCGCCACAAGCTGGAGAAGAAGTCCTCCACCCACACCCGGCGGCTGACCGGCACGGTCGAGCTGGCCAAGGCCGACGTCAAGCGAATCAAGAAGCTGCTCGGCCGCTGACGCGCGCCACCTGAACCGAAGAAGGAGTTGAGATGGCACGCGTCAAGCGGGCTGTGAACGCCCACAAGAAGCGTCGTACCCTGCTGGAGACCGCGAGCGGTTACCGCGGTCAGCGCTCCCGGCTGTACCGCAAGGCCAAGGAGCAGGTGCTGCACTCGATGCAGTACGCCTACCGGGACCGTCGTGACCGCAAGGGCGACTTCCGGCAGCTCTGGATCCAGCGCATCAACGCTGGCGCCCGGGCCAACGGCATGACCTACAACCGGCTGATCCAGGGCCTGCGCCTGGCCGGCATCGAGGTCGACCGCAAGATCCTGGCCGACCTGGCCGTCAACGACGCCGCGGCGTTCGCCGCGATCGTCGAGCTGGCCCGCGCCGCCGTGGCGGCCGAGGGCACCGGTGGCGCCGCGGCCCAGGCCGCCTGATCCACCCACCGCAGATCGAGGCGTCTCCCATGCAGTCACCATCGCGCGGGAGGCGCCTCGACGCTGTCTCCGGCCCGTTCACCCCGCGTACCCCCAGGGTGGTCGCGGCTCGCCGGCTGCAACGCCGCCGGGACCGCGAGGCCACCGGCCGGTTCCTGGCCGAGGGTCCGCAGGCGGTCCGCGAGGCGCTGGCCCGCGCCGGGACGGTCACCGAGCTGTTCGGCACGCCCGCCGCCCTCGACCGGTACGCCGACCTCGCGGCGCAGGCCGCCCGCGCGGACGTACCCGTCTCCGAGGTGACCGAGGAGGGGCTCGCCGCGCTCGCCGAGACCGTCGCCCCGCAGGGCCTGGTAGCCGTCTGCCGGCACCTCGACGTCCCCCTGGAGACCGCCCTGTCCCGGGGCCCGCGGCTGGTCGCGGTGCTCGCCGAGATCCGCGACCCGGGCAACGCCGGCACCGTGCTGCGCACCGCCGACGCCGCCGGCGCCGGGGCGGTGGTCTTCGCCGGCGACGCCGTCGACCCGTACAACGGCAAGTGCGTGCGCTCCTCGGCCGGCAGCCTCTTCCACGTCGACGTGGTCCGCGCCCCCGACCCGCTCGACGTGGTGGCGGCCCTGCGGGCCGCCGGGCTCACCGTCCTCGCGACGACCGGGTACGGCGACAGCGACCTCGACGACCTCATCGACTACGGGCGGCTCGCGGCCCCCACCGCCTGGGTCTTCGGCTCCGAGGCGCACGGGCTGCCCGAGGAACTGACCGCGGCCGCCGACGCCCGGGTCCGGGTGCCGCTGCACGGGCGCGCCGAGAGCCTGAACCTGGCTGCGGCCGCCGCCGTCTGCCTGTACGCTTCAGCCAGAGCGCTGCGCTGACCGGTACCCGGTCCCGCGCCACATACAGCAGGGGAGTCGTCCACGTGATGAACGCGCCACGGCGTTCGTTTAGCCAGCCCGCCGGTGTCGGCGGGCGGCGGGCCTGACCCTTCCTCCTGCGCGTACTCCCACCGGCGGGCTGCGGCACAGCCGCGCGTCCGTAGACTCGCCTAGCCACCCGTGAGGGTCGGCGCCGCCGTGAGGGAGTGCCCGTACGCCATGAGCTACCGCAACGATCCGTACGACCCGAAGCAGGTCGCCCTGCTCGACCCGGACGCCCTGGCCGCGGCCGTGGCCGACGCCGAGAAGGCGTTCGCCGCCGCCGCCGACCCGGACGCGTTGACCGCGCTGCGCCCCGCGCACCTCGGTGACCGGTCCCCGGTCTCCCTGGCGCGGCGGGAGATCGGCGCGCTGCCGCCGGCCGCCAAGTCCGACGCCGGCAAGCGGGTCAACGAGGCCCGCCGCGCGATCGAGGCCGCGTACGCCGCCCGGCAGGAGATTCTGGAGCGCGAGCAGGCCGAGCGGGTGCTGGTCGAGGAGCGGGTCGACGTGGCCCTGCCGTACGACCGCCGGCCGCGCGGCGCCCGGCACCCGTTGAGCACCCTGATGGAGCAGATCAGCGACTTCTTCGTCGGGATGGGCTACGAGGTGGCCGAGGGGCCCGAGGTCGAGCTGGAGTGGACCAACTTCGACGCGCTCAACATCCCCGCCGACCACCCGGCGCGCGGCCTGATGGACACCTTCCACATCGCACCGCCGGAGGGCGCCGAGAGTTCGGGCCTGGTGCTGCGTACGCACACCTCGCCGGTGCAGGCGCGCACCATGCTCACCCGCAAGCCGCCGATCTACGTGATCGTGCCCGGTCGGGCCTACCGCACCGACGAGCTGGACGCCACCCACGCGCCGGTCTTTCAGCAGGTCGAGGGCCTGGTGGTGGACAAGGGCATCACGATGGCCCACCTGCGCGGCACGCTGGACCACTTCGCCCGGGCGATGTTCGGGCCGGAGGCGAAGACCCGGTGGCGGCCGCACTACTTCCCGTTCACCGAACCGTCGGCCGAGTTCGACGTCTGGTTCCCGGAGCACCGCAGGGGGCCGCAGTGGGTCGAGTGGGGCGGCTGCGGCATGGTCAACCCGCGGGTGCTGCGTGCCTGCGGCATCGACCCGGAGGTCTACTCCGGATTCGCCTTCGGCATGGGCATCGACCGGACGGTGATGGTCCGGCACGGGGTCGGCGACATGCGGGACATGGTCGAGGGGGACGTGCGGTTCACCCGCGCGTTCGGGGTCTAGACGGCGCCACGAGCTACGGAGACGGTGGTTTAAGAGTCATGCGAGTTTCTGTCAGTTGGCTGCGGGAGTACGTCGACCTCCCCGCCGACCTGCCCACCGGCGACCTGGAGCAGGCGCTGGTCGACCTCGGCATCGAGGTCGAGTCCATCGTCGACCTGCGGGAGACCGTCACCGGGCCGCTGGTGGTCGGCGAGGTACGCGAGATCGAGGAGCTCACCGGCTTCAAGAAGCCCATCCGCTTCTGCCTGGTCGACGTCGGTGACGCCAACGGCACCGGCGAGCCGCAGGAGATCGTCTGCGGAGCGACGAACTTCGCCCAGGGCGACAAGGTGGTGGTGATCCTCCCCGGCGGCGTGCTGCCCGGCAACTTCGCCATCGGGGCGCGCAAGACGTACGGGCGCAACTCCAACGGCATGATCTGCTCGGCCAAGGAGCTGGGTCTGGGTGACGACCACGCGGGCATCATCGTGCTGCCCGAGGACACCCCGGCCAAGCCGGGCGACGACGCCCGCCCGGTGGTCGGCCTCGACGACACCGTGGTCGAGATGGAGATCACCCCGGACCGCGGGTACGCGCTGAGCGTGCGCGGCATCGCCCGGGAGCTGTCGCACGCCCTCGGCGTGCCGTTCCGCGACCCCGCCCTGGTCCCGGCGCCCGGCGCCACCGAGCGGCCGGCGTACCCGGTCGAGGTGCGGGACACGGTCGGCTGTGACCGGTTCGCCGCCCGGATGGTCCGTGGGATCGACCCGACGGCGGAGACCCCCGGTTGGCTGTCCCAGCGGCTCACCGTCGCGGGCATCCGCAGCATCTCGCTGCCGGTCGACATCACCAACTACCTGATGCTCGAACTCGGCCAGCCGATGCACGCCTTCGACGTCGACCGGGTCAGCGGGCCGCTGGTGGTCCGCCGCGCCGAGCCGGGGGAGAAGCTGACCACCCTGGACGGGGTGACCCGCACTCTCGTCCCCGAGGACATGGTGATCTGCGACGACACCGGGCCGATCTCGCTCGCCGCGGTGATGGGCGGCGAGACCAGCGAGGTCCTCGCCGCCACCACCAACGTGCTCTTCGAGGCCGCGCACTGGGACCCGGCGATGGTGGGCCGGACCGCCCGCCGGCACAAGCTGTTCAGCGAGGCGGCGAAGCGCTGGGAGCGCGGTGTCGACCCCGCCCTCCCGCTGGTCGCCCTGGAGCGGGCGGTGCGGCTGCTCACCGAGCACGCCGGCGGCACGGTCGGCGCGGAGATCCTCGACATCGACCACGTCCGGCCGCGTACCCCGGTGACCCTGCCGGCGGAGCTGCCGTCCCGGCGGGTCGGGGTGGCGTATCCGCCGGAGCGGGTGATCGAGCTGCTGGAGCAGGTCGGCTGCACCGTCACCCGGGGCCCGGACCGGCTGGGCGAGGACCCGGGCGAGGTCGGGGTGGCCGCCGGTAGCGGCGACGTGCTCACCGTCACCCCGCCGAGCTGGCGGCCCGACCTGACGGACCCGGCCGACCTGGTCGAGGAGGTGGTCCGCCTCGACGGGTACGACCGGGTGCCCTCGCTGCTGCCGACCGCGCCCGCCGGCCGTGGCCTGACCTGGCAGCAGCAGCGCCGCCGGGCGGTGGCCCGCTCGCTCGCCGAGCGCGGGTACGTCGAGGTGCTCGCCCACCCGTTCGTCTCCGCCGAGCTGGCCGACCAGCTCGGCCTGCCGGCGGACGACCCGCGGCGGCGGACGGTGCGGGTGGCCAACCCGCTGTCCGAGGAGGAGCCGCTGCTGCGGACCACCCTGCTCGGCCCGCTGCTCGGCATCCTCAAGCGGAACGTCGGCCGGGGCCTGCGGGACATCGCGATCTACGAGATCGGCACGGTGTTCCACCCGCGCCCGGGCGCCGGCGCGCCGCCGGCCATGGGCGTGGACCGCCGGCCCACCGACGCCGAGTTCGCCGCCGCCGACGCGGTGGTGCCGGACCAGCCGCGGCACGTCGCCGTGCTGCTCGCCGGCGACATCGAACCGGCCGGCTGGTGGGGCGCGGGCCGGGCGGCCGGCTGGGCGGACGCGGTGGAGGCCGGCCGGGCCGTCCTCGCCGCCGCCGGCATCCCCGCCGACCGGGTGACCGTCCGGTCCGCCGAGTACGCCCCCTGGCACCCCGGCCGCTGCGCCGAGCTGCTCGTGGACGACGCGGTGGTCGGGCACGCCGGTGAGCTGCACCCGGCCGTGGTGGCGACGCTGGAGCTGCCCCGCCGGACCAGCGCCATGGAGCTGAACCTGGACGCGGTGCCCGCCGCGCCGGTGGTGACCGGGCCGGCCATCTCCACCTTCCCCCCGGCGCTCATCGACGTGGCCCTGGTGGTGGACGACCCGGTTCCCGCGGCCGAGGTGCAGCGGGCCCTCACCGAGGGGGCCGGCGAACTGCTGGAGGACGTCCGGCTCTTCGACGTGTACGCCTCCGACCAGCTCGGCGCGGGCCGCAAGTCGCTCGCGTACAAGCTGACCTTCCGGGCCCCGGACCGGACGCTGACCGTGGACGAGGCGGTGGCGGCCCGGGACGCGGCCGTGGCCGAGGCGGCCCGCCGCTTCGGCGCCACCCTGCGCGGCGCCTGACCGGCACCTGCTCACGGCCCCGATCCGGCGCGTCCGGGTCGGGGCCGGCTGGCCACCGCCGTCTCTCGCCCCTCGTGATCCGGCCGCTGCGCAGCGTCACGGATCGTCCGAAAGGCCAGCGGTGACGGCATCTTCGGCTACCCACGGCTCACCTGCGAGCGATTAGCCTGCTTGGATTCCGGCCATCGCCGGGATCACACCCCCGCCACCCCCACGGGAGTCCAGCCATGTCCGAGGATCCGGCTCCGCCGCCCATCTCCGTCGACGTCTGCATCGTCGGCGGCTGCGGTCGGGTGGGTCTGCCGCTGGGCATCGCGTTCGCCTCCCGCGGCCTGTCCGTCGTGCTGTACGACATCAACGCCGACGCGGTGGCCACGGTGAACGCCGGCATCCTGCCCTTCGCCGAGCCGGGCGCCGCCGAGGCGCTTGCCGAGGCGGTGACCGCCGGCCGGCTCCGGGCCAGCACCGACCCGGTCAGCGTGGGTGCCTCCGAGCACCTGGTCGTGGTGGTCGGAACCCCGGTCGACGAGCACCTCAACCCGGACCTGGGTGCGGTGCCCCGGGCGCTGGAGCGCTGCGCCGAGCACCTGCGCGACGGGCAGCTGGTGGTGCTGCGCAGCACCGTCTACCCGGGGGTGACGGCGCTGACCGAGAAGCTCCTGGGCGGCAAGGGCATCCGCGCCGACGTGGCGTTCTGCCCGGAGCGGATCGCCGAGGGCCGGGCGATGACGGAGCTGTTCACGCTGCCGCAGATCGTCGCCGCCCGTACGCCGCACGCCCTCGCCCGGGCGGAGAAGCTCTTCCGGCACCTGACCGAGGAGATCGTGCCGCTCGAGCCGGAGGAGGCCGAGCTGGCGAAGTTGTTCACCAACACCTGGCGGTACATCAAGTTCGCCACCGCGAACCAGTTCTGGATGATGGCCAACGACTTCGGGCTCGACTTCGCCCGGATCCGGCACGCGGTCGCGCACGACTACCCGCGTGCCGCCGATCTGCCGATGCCCGGTTTCGCCGCCGGCCCCTGCCTGTTCAAGGACACCATGCAGCTGGCCGCGTTCAACCGGAACAACTTCGTGCTCGGCCACTCCGCGATGCTGATCAACGAGGGGCTGCCGCTCTACCTGGTGTCCCGGCTGGAGGACCGGTTCGATCTGGCGGACCTGACCGTGGGCATCCTCGGGATGGCCTTCAAGGGCGGCAGCGACGACCCGCGGGAGAGCCTGGCGTACAAGCTGCGCAAGATCCTGGCGTTGAAGACCCGGGAGACGCTCTGCACCGACCCGTACGTCGCCGACGACCGCCTGGTCGAGCTGGACGAGGTGCTGCGTCGGGCGGACCTGTTGGTGATCGCCGCTCCGCACGAGCAGTACGCCCGGCTGGAGACCGACCTGCCGGTCATCGACATGTGGGGCCTGACCGGGACCGGGGTGCGGGTGTGACGCCGCGGGTGTCGGTGATCGTGCCGGTCTACAACGAGGGCGAGGCGATCCTGCGCTGCCTGGAGCGGATGCTGCGCGAGACGCTGCTGCCGGCCGAGGTGCTGATCGTGCACGACATGCCGGAGGACATCACCGTCCCGTACGTGGAGCAGATCGCCCGCACCGACCCGCGGGTGCGCGCGGTGCTCAACACCTACGGCCGGGGCCCGGCGAACGCCATCCGGTTCGGCATCGACGTGGCCCTCGCCCCGGTCGTGGTGGTGACGATGGCCGACGGCTGTGACGACCCGCGCCAGATCGACGAGCTGGCCCGGCTGGTGGACCGGGGCGTGGTGGTCGCGGCCGCGTCCCGCTACATGCCGGGCGGCCAGCAGGTGGGCGGGCCGCGGCTGAAGCGGATGATGTCCCGCTGGGCGGGGCGCAGCCTCTACACGTTCGCCCGGGTCGGCACCCGGGACGCCACCAACAGTTTCAAGGCGTATGACACCGCATTCGTCCGTGAGGTGGGCATCGAGTCGCGGACCGGCTTCGAGATCGGGCTCGAGCTGACCGCCAAGGCCAACCGGCTGCGCCTGCCGGTCGCCGAGATACCCACGATCTGGTTGGACCGGCCGCTCGGGGAGTCCCACTTCGACCTGGGCCGGTTCCTCCCCGGTTACCTGCGCTGGTACTTCTTCGCCTACGGTCGACGGCTGAGCCGGGAGAGGCTGGCGGCCCGGGCGGCCGGCTTGCGGTCGTCCGCGACGCCGACGCCCCGGGCGCCGCAGGACAGCACCGAGTACGAGAAGACCGCATAGGAGCGCACGTGGCGAAAGTCCTGGTAACTGGTTCGGCCGGCTTCATCGGCGGCTATCTGGTGCAGGAGTTGCTGGGCCGGGGCCACGAGGTCGTCGGGATCGACAACTTCTCGAAGTACGGCCCGGTCACCCACAGCTACGACGACCACCCCCGGTTCCGGTTCGTCGAGGGCGACGCGCGGGACGTGGACCTGCTGACCACGCTGCTGGACGGCTGTGACCACCTGGTCGCGGGCGCGGCGATGATCGGCGGCATCTCCTACTTCCACGCGTACGCCTACGACCTGCTCGCCACCAACGAGCGGATCATGGCGGCCACCTGCGACGCGGCCATCCGCGCCCATCGGGACGGCCGGCTGGCAAAGGTCACCTACCTCTCCTCCTCGATGGTCTTCGAGTCCACCGTGCACTGGCCGAGCAGGGAGGGCGACGAGCGGCGCATCCCACCGCCGCTGTCGTCGTACGGGTTCCAGAAGCTGGCCGTGGAGTACTACGCCCGGGCCGCCTGGGAGCAGTACCGGCTGCCGTACACGATCGTGCGGCCGTTCAACTGCGTCGGCGTGGGGGAGGGGCGCGCGCTGGGCCAGGTCGAGGTGCTCTCCGGTAACGTCAAGCTGGCGATGTCGCACGTGGTGCCCGACCTGGTGCAGAAGATCGTCAAGGGGCAGGACCCGCTGCACATCCTCGGCGAGGGCGGCCAGGTGCGGCACTACACCTACGGCGGGGACCTGGCCCGGGGCATCGCCACCGCGATCGAGCACCCGGCGGCCCACAACGACGACTTCAACCTCTCCACGGCCGAGTCGACCAGCGTGCTGGAGCTGGCGGAGCTGATCTGGCGCAAGATCAAGGGCCCGGACGTGCCGTTCCGGCACGTTTCCGACGAACCCTTCCGCTACGACGTGCAGAAGCGGGTGCCGGACGTGACGAAGTCCCGCGAGGTGCTCGGCTTCACCGCCACCACCTCGCTGGACGAGATGCTCGACGAGGTCATCCCGTGGGTGACCCGGGCGGTCGAGGAGGGCCGCCTCTGACGTCCGCCGTTCGTCCCCGCACGGCCCGTGCCGCTCGCCGCGGCGCGGGCCGTCGGCGTCTCTGCCGGGGTGATCGCGATCACGTCCTCATTTCCATGCAATGGGACGCATGAACTTGCAGCGCAGCCTCCGGCAGACTAGCCTTCAGTGCATAGTCATGCGGAGGTGGGTATGGGCATCCGAGTCGCGGTCGCCGGGGCCAGCGGTTACGCCGGTGGCGAGCTGCTGCGCCTGGTCGCCGGGCACCCGGAATTCGATCTGGTCACCGCCACCGCCCACGCGCAGGCCGGCCGGCCCGTCACCGCCGTACACCCGCAGCTCGCGGGCCTGGACCTGGTGCTCGGGGCGACCGACCCGACCGCCCTGGCCGACGCGGACCTGGTCTTCCTGGCCCTGCCGCACGGCGAGTCGGCGGCGCTCGCCGCCGCCCTGCCGGAGACGGTCAAGGTGGTCGACCTCGGCGCCGACCACCGGCTGCGCGACGCCGCCGCCTGGGTCCGGTACTACGGCGGCCCGCACGCGGGCGCCTGGACCTACGGCCTGCCCGAGCTGCCCGGCCAACGGGCCGCCATCGCCGCCGCCACCCGGGTGGCCAACACGGGCTGCTACGCCGTCGCCACCACCCTCGCGCTCGCGCCGCTGATCGCCGCGGGCGCGGTCCACCCCACCGACGTGGTGGTGGTCGCCGCCTCCGGGTCCTCCGGCGCCGGCCGGGCCGCCAAGGCCCACCTGCTCGGCAGCGAGGTGATGGGCGACCTGTCGCCCTACAAGGTCGGCGCCCACCAGCACGTGCCGGAGATCAAGCAGGCCACCGGCGCGACCAGCCTCTCCTTCACCTCGGTGCTCGCCCCCATGCCGCGCGGCATCCTCGCCACGGTCACCGCCGTGCCCACCGGCGACGCCGACCCGCACGCGGTGCTCACCGCGGCGTACGCGGACGCCCCCTTCGTGCACGTGCTGCCCGAGGGGACGTGGCCGCACACCGCGGCCACCGCCGGCGGGAACTCCTGCCACCTGCAGGCCGCGGTGGACCTCGACTCCGGCCGGGTGATCGTGGCCAGCGCCGTCGACAACCTCGGCAAGGGCGCGGCCGGCCAGGCCGTGCAGAACGCCAACCTGATGTTCGGCCTCCCCGAGACCACCGGACTCTCCGTTTGGGGGATCGCCCCGTGACCGTCACCGTTCCCCGGGGCTTCCGGGCGGCCGGGGTCGCCGCCGGCCTCAAGACCAGCGGCGCCGCGGACATCGCCCTCGTCGTCAACGACGGCCCAGACGCCGGCGTGGCCGGCGTCTTCACCGCCAACCGGGTCAAGGCCGCGCCGGTGCTCTGGAGCCAGCAGGTGGTCCGGGGCGGCGTGGTCCGCGCCGTGGTGCTCAACTCCGGCGGCGCGAACGCCTGCACCGGGCCGGCCGGATTCCAGGACACCCACGCCACCGCCGAACACACCGCCGCCGCGCTCACCGCCGGCAGCCCCCGGCTGATGCTCGGCGCCGCCGAGGTGGCGGTCTGCTCCACCGGGCTGATCGGCGAGCGGCTGCCGATGCGGAAGCTGCTGCCCGGGGTGCGCAGCGCCGTCCGCGGGCTCGCCCGTGACGGCGGCGCGGCGGCGGCCGAGGCGATCATGACCACCGACACCCGGCCGAAGACCACCGTCGCCAAGGGCAGCGGCTGGACCGTCGGCGGGATGGCCAAGGGCGCCGGGATGCTCGCCCCCGCCATGGCCACCATGCTCTGCGTCCTCACCACCGACGCGGTCGCCGGGCCGGAGACCCTCGACGCCGCGCTGCGCGCCGCCACCCGGGTCACCTTCGACCGGATCGACTCCGACGGCTGCATGTCCACCAACGACACCGTGCTGCTGCTGGCCAGCGGCGCGTCCGGCATCGAGCCGACCGGGGCCGAACTGACCGCCGCGGTCACCGCCGCCTGCCACGACCTGGCCCAGCAGCTCATCGCCGACGCCGAGGGCGCCACCAAGCAGATCGCGATCGACGTGGTCGGCGCCGCCGACTCCGACGACGCCGTCGAGGTGGGCCGCTCAGTGGCCCGCAACAACCTGGTCAAGACCGCGCTCTTCGGCAACGACCCGAACTGGGGCCGGATCCTCGCCGCCGTCGGCACCACCTCGGCCGCGTTCGAGCCGGACGGCGTGGACGTCGCGGTCAACGGCGTCTGGGTGTGCCGCTCCGGCGCCGCCGCGGAGGATCGGTCCAAGGTGGACCTGACCGGGCGGGACGTCACCATCCGGATCGACCTGCACGCCGGCGACGCGGCCGCGACGATCTGGACCAACGACCTGTCGCACGCGTACGTGCACGAGAACTCGGCGTACTCCACATGAGTCTCTCCGCGGACCTCACCCGGGCCCAGGCCAAGGCCGAGACGCTGATCGAGGCCCTGCCCTGGCTGGCGAACTTCTCCGGCGCGACCGTCGTGGTCAAGTACGGCGGCAACGCCATGGTCGACCCCGAACTCCAGCGCGCCTTCGCCGCCGACATGGTCTTCCTCCGGTACGCCGGCCTCAAGCCCGTCGTGGTGCACGGCGGCGGGCCGCAGATCTCCGCCATGCTCGGCCGGCTCGGCATCGCCAGCGAGTTCAAGGGCGGGCTGCGGGTCACCACCGCCGAGGCGATGGACGTCGTCCGGATGGTGCTCGTCGGCCAGGTCGGCCGGGAACTGGTCGGGCTGATCAACGCGCACGGCCCGTTCGCCGTCGGCCTCTCCGGCGAGGACGCCGGGCTCTTCACCGCCGTGCGCCGCCCGGCGTACGTGGACGGGGAGCCGGTCGACGTCGGGCAGGTCGGCGACGTGGAGTCGGTGGACGTCTCCGCGGTGGCCGACCTCATCGCGGCCGGCCGGATCCCGGTCATCTCCACCGTCGCGCCGGACGTCGACGGGGTGCTGCACAACCTCAACGCCGACACGGCCGCCGCCGCCCTCGCCGCCGCCCTCGACGCCCGCAAGCTGGTCGTCCTCACCGACGTCCCCGGCCTGTACGCGGACTGGCCGGACACTGCCAGCCTGGTCAGCGAGATCAGCACCGACGACCTGGCCAAGCTGCTGCCGTCCCTGGAATCGGGGATGGTCCCGAAGATGGAGGCCTGCCTGCGGGCGGTGCGCGGGGGAGTGCCCGCCGCGCACGTCGTCGACGGCCGGGTCGCCCACTCCACGCTCCTCGAAGTGTTCACCTCGGAAGGATTCGGCACGATGGTGGTTCCGTCATGAGCACGCTGGTGGAGCGCTGGTGCGCGGCCATGATGGACAACTACGGCACCCCGCCGCTCGCGCTGGTCTCCGGCTCCGGCGCGGTGGTCACCGACGAGGCCGGCCGGGAGTACGTCGACCTGCTCGGCGGCATCGCGGTCAACGCCCTCGGCCACGCCCACCCGGCCGTGGTGGCCGCCGTGTCCAGGCAGGTCGCCACCCTCGGTCACGTCTCGAACCTCTTCGTCGCCGAGCCGCCGGTGGCCCTGGCCGAACTGCTGCTGGCCCTGGCCGGGCGCCCCGGGCGGGTCTTCTTCGCCAACTCCGGCGCCGAGGCCAACGAGACCGCGTTCAAGCTCTCCCGGCTCACCGGCCGCACCCACGTGGTCGCCGCGCGGGGCGGCTTCCACGGCCGCACCATGGGTGCGCTGGCGCTCACCGGCCAGCCGGCCAAGGCCGATCCGTTCCGCCCGCTCCCCGGCGAGGTCACCCACGTCGCGTACGGCGACGTGGCGGCCCTCGAAGCGGCCGTGACCGACGCGACCGCAATGGTGATCCTGGAGCCGATCCAGGGCGAGAACGGCATCGTGGTCCCGCCCGCCGGCTACCTCGCGGCGGCCCGGCGGATCACCGCCCGGCACGGCGCGCTGCTGGTGCTCGACGAGGTGCAGACCGGCGTCGGCCGGACCGGGCACTGGTTCGCCCACCAGGCCGAGGGCGTCGAACCGGACCTCGTCACGCTCGCCAAGGGGCTCGGCGGCGGCCTGCCGATCGGCGCCTGCCTGGCCTTCGGCCGGGCCGCCGAACTGCTCGGTCCCGGCTCGCACGGCACCACCTTCGGCGGCAACCCGGTCAGTTGCGCGGCCGCCCTCGCCGTGATCGCCACCATCGCCAACGAGGGGCTGCTCGATCACGTCAAGCGGGTCGGCGAGCGGCTGCGCCGGGGGATCGAGGCGCTCGGACACCCCCTCGTGACCGACGTCCGCGGCGCCGGGCTGCTGCTCGGCATCGTGCTCGCCGAACCGGTCTCCGGCCCGGTGGCGACCGCCCTGCGTGACGCCGGCTTCCTGGTCAACCCGGTGCAGCCCGGCGTGGTCCGGCTCGCCCCGCCGCTGATCCTCACCGCTGGGCAGGCCGACGCCTTCCTCGCCGCCCTCCCGGCGGCGCTCGACGCGGCCACCCCCGCCGCCCCGGGCGAGGCGGGACCTGCTGGCAAGCAGCGCCTGGCGGGGCCGGCCGCGACCGGCATCTCGACCCGGGCACCGACGACCACGAGCAGCGCGGAGGTCAGCGCATGATCCGGCACTTCCTGCGGGACGACGACCTGACCCCGGCCGAACAGGCGGTGGTGCTCGACCTGGCGGCCCGGATGAAGGCCGACCGGTTCGCGTACCAGCCCCTCGCCGGGCCGCGGTCGGTGGCGGTGCTCTTCGACAAGCAGAGCCTGCGCACCCGGATCTCCTTCGACGCCGGCATCGCCGAACTGGGCGGCCACCCGCTCGTGGTGGACACCCAGGTCACCCACTTCGGCCGGGGCGAGACCCTCGCCGACGCCGGCCGGGTGCTCTCCCGCTACGTCGCCGCGATCGTGCTGCGCACCCACGGCGACGACCGGATCGCCGAGGTCGCCTCGCACGCCACCGTGCCGGTGGTCAACGCGCTCACCGACGACTACCACCCCTGCCAGCTCCTCGCCGACCTGCTCACCGTCCGCGAACGGTTCGGCGCCGTCACCGGGCGGACCCTCGCGTACGTGGGGGACGCGGCCAACAACATGGCCCACTCGTACCTGCTGGCCGGCGCCACCGCCGGGATGCACGTCCGGATCGCCGGCCCGGTCGGCTTCCAGCCCGATCCCGAGATCGTGGCCCGGGCCGAGAAGATCGCGGCCGGCACCGCCGGCTCGGTCCGGCTGCTGACCGACCCGGTCGAGGCCGCCCGCGGCGCCCACGTGCTGGCCACCGACACCTGGACCTCGATGGGCCAGGAGGACGACGGGCTGGACCGGATCACCCCGTTCCGGCCGTACCAGATCAACGCGGCGCTGCTCGGCCCCGCCGCGCCGGACGCGATCGTGCTGCACTGCCTGCCCGCGCACCGGGGTGAGGAGATCACCGACGAGGTGCTCGACGGGCCGCGGAGCGCGGTCTTCGACCAGGCGGAGAATCGCCTGCACGCCCAGAAGGCGCTGCTCACGTTTCTCCTGGAGGCATCGACATCATGACCGCCCCGCTGACCCGTACCGCCCGGCACGCCCGGATCGTCGAGCTGATCCGCGAGAAGGCGATCCACTCGCAGACCGAGCTGGCCGACCTGCTCGCCGGCGACGGCATCCAGGTCACCCAGGCCACCCTCTCCCGGGACCTCAAGGAACTGGGGGCGGTCACCGCGCGCGGCGGCGACGGCCGGGGCGTCTACCTGATCCCCGAGGACGGCCGCCGGCCGCTGCGCGACGCCGAGGCCGCCCCGGCCCGGCTCGTCCGGCTGCTGCACGAGCTGCTCAACGGGGTCGACTCCAGCGGCAACATCGCCGTGCTGCGTACCCCGCCGGGCGCAGCCCAATACCTGGCCAGCGCGTTGGACCGAGCGGGCCTGCCCGAGATCGTCGGCACCATCGCCGGCGACGACACCATCCTCGTCGTGGCCCGCGAGGCCCTCGGCGGGGCCGCGCTCGGCGACAAGCTCGCCGGCTGGGCCCGCCGCGAAGACAACGTTGAAGGGAGCACAAAACCATGACCGAGCGGGTCGTCCTGGCGTACTCCGGGGGTCTCGACACCTCCGTCGCCATTCCCTACCTGGCCGAGCGGACCGGCGCCGAGGTGATCGCGGTCGCGGTCGACGTCGGGCAGGGCGGCGAGGACCTGAACGCCATCCGGCAGCGCGCCCTGGACTGCGGCGCCGTCGAATCCGAGGTGGTCGACGCGCGCGACGAGTTCGCCGCCGACTACTGCCTGCCGGCGATCCGGGCCAACGCCCTCTACATGGACCGCTACCCGCTGGTCTCCGCGCTGTCCCGGCCGCTGATCGTCAAGCACCTGGTCGCGGCGGCCCGCAAGCACGGCGGCACCATCGTGTCGCACGGCTGCACCGGCAAGGGCAACGACCAGGTCCGCTTCGAGGTCGGCCTGGGCGCGCTCGCCCCCGACCTGAAGATCGTGGCCCCGGCCCGGGACTTCGCCTGGACCCGGGACAAGGCGATCGCCTTCGCCGAGGAGAAGGGGCTGCCGATCGACGTGTCGGCCAAGTCCCCGTACTCCATCGACCAGAACCTGTGGGGTCGCGCGGTGGAGACCGGCTTCCTCGAGGACATCTGGAACGGCCCGATCGAGGGCCTCTACTCGTACACGTCCGACCCGGCCGAGCCGCGGGACGCCGACGAGGTCGTGATCTCCTTCGACGCCGGCAACCCGGTCGCGATCGACGGCGAGACCGTCACCCCGTACCAGGCGATCCTGGAGCTGAACCGGCGCGCCGGCGCGCAGGGCGTGGGCCGGCTCGACATGGTCGAGGACCGCCTCGTCGGCATCAAGAGCCGCGAGGTGTACGAGGCCCCCGGCGCGATCGCGCTGATCACCGCCCACCAGGAGCTGGAGGCGGTCACCGTCGAGCGCGACCTGGCCCGGTTCAAGCGCGGCGTCGACCAGCGCTGGGGCGAGCTGGTCTACGACGGCCTCTGGTTCTCGCCGCTGAAGAACTCCCTCGACGCGTTCATCGCCGACGCCCAGCAGCACGTCTCCGGCGAGGTGCGGCTGACCCTGCACGGCGGCCGGGCCACCGTCACCGGCCGGCGCTCCGAGTCCAGCCTGTACGACTTCGGCATGGCCACCTACGACACCGGCGACACCTTCGACCAGTCCCTGGCGAAGGGCTTCGTGCAGCTGTGGGGCCTGCCGAGCAAGATGGCCGCCGCGCGGGACGCCCGGTTGGGCGGCTGAAGATCGTGGGCACCACAATGGGCGGGGTGGACGACAAGAGCCTGACCGAGAACAGCGCCGCCACCAACCGGACGAGCCTGTGGGGCGGTCGGTTCGCCGGCGGCCCCTCCGAGGCCCTCGCACGGCTGTCGGTGAGCGTCCAGTTCGACTGGCGCCTCGCCCCGTACGATCTCGCCGGGTCCCGGGCGCACGCCCGGGTCCTCGCCGGCGCCGGCCTGCTCGACCCCGAGGAGCTGGGCCGGATCCTGGCGGCGCTGGACGACCTGGAGGCCGCCTGCGCCTCCGGGCAGTTCCGCCCGACCGTCGACGACGAGGACGTGCACACCGCCCTCGAACGCGGCCTGCTGGAGCGGCTCGGCAGCCTCGGCGGCAAGCTGCGCGCCGGGCGGTCCCGCAACGACCAGGTCGCCACCGACCTGCGGCTCTACCTGCGCGACCACGCCCGCGGCGTGGCCGCCCGCCTGGTCGAACTGGCCGAGGCGCTGGTCGAGCAGGCCGGGCGGCACGTGGACACCGCCGCGCCCGGCATGACCCACCTGCAGCACGCCCAGCCGGTCACCTTCGGGCACTGGCTGCTCGCCCACGTGCAGCCGCTGCTGCGCGACCTGGAACGGCTGCGGGACTGGGACCACCGAGCGGCGATCAGCCCGCTCGGCGCGGGCGCGCTCGCCGGCTCGGGCCTGCCGCTGGACCCAATGGCCGTCGCCAAGGAGCTGGGCTTCCGCACGTCCTTCGCCAACTCGATGGACGCCGTCGCCGACCGGGACTTCGTCGCCGAGTTCCTCTTCGTCACCGCGATGATCGGCGTGCACCTGTCCCGCCTCGGCGAGGAGGTGGTGCTCTGGACGTCGCACGAGTTCGGCTGGGTCGAGCTGGACGACGCCTTCGCCACCGGCTCGTCGATCATGCCGCAGAAGAAGAACGCGGACATCGCCGAGCTGGCCCGGGGCAAGTCCGGCCGCCTGGTCGGCGGGCTGATGAGCGTGCTCACCATGCTCAAGGGCCTGCCGATGACCTACGACCGGGACATGCAGGAGGACAAGGAGCCGGCCTTCGACGCGGTCGACACCCTGGAGCTGCTGCTGCCGGCCCTCGCCGGGATGATCTCCACGATGACGGTCCGGGTCGACCGCCTGGTGGCCGCCGCGCCGGTCGGCTTCTCCCTCGCCACCGAGGTGGCGGACTGGCTGGTCCGCAGGGGCGTGCCGTTCCGCGACGCGCACGAGATCACCGGCAAGCTGGTCGCGCTCTGCGTGGCCCGGGACTGCGCCCTGGACGAGGTCTCCGACGCCGACCTGGCGACGGTGAGCGAGCACCTCGACCCGTCGGTGCGCGACGTGCTGTCGGTCCGCTCCGCCCTCGCCGCGCGCACCACGCCCGGCTCGACCGGCCCCGGACCGGTCGCCGACCAGCTCGCCGCCGCCGCCGACAGGCTGTTCGGCTGGCGGGAGTGGGCCGCCGAGCGGGTCGTCCCCCGCTGAGGTCGCCGGGTCGGCGCGGGTGGCCCCACCCGCGCCGACCCTCAGCCCGTCGGGCGCTCCCGCTTCGGCAGCTTCGCCACCACCGCGTCGTACGACCCGTCGACGGCGTCGATCAGTTCCTCGTCGCCGATCCCGGCGTCCAGGCGCAGCGTGTTCCAGCCGGACCGCCCGATGTACGGCGATGCTGTCGCGTCCTCCGGGAACCGGTGCAGCCACTCGTCGGCGACGTCCCGGTTCGGGCCGCACTTCACGCCCACCCGCGCCTCGCCGTCGGGGGAGCCGAGGAACGCGAAGATCCGGCTCCCCACCTTGACCACCTCGTCGCCCTCCCACGGCTGGTCCAGCCAGGCGCCCGGCTTGGCCAGGCAGTACGCCAGCATCTCCTCGCGCGTCATCGCGTCCTCCCGTCGCCCGCTTGCGGGCCCAGTCTCGCGCATGCCTGCGACGCCGCCGCTCAGTCGCCGGTGCCGGTCCGGACGGTCAGCCGCTCGTAGCGCTGGCGGGCCGCCTGGGCGCTGCCCAGCCCGAGCCCGAAGGCGATCGCCTGCCAGGTCAGGCCGCGGCCGCGGGCGACCTGCAACAGACCCGCCTCCAGGGCGTCGACCTCGGCGCGGACGTGCGGGATCAGGGTCAGCGCGGCCATCAGGTCGGCCTGGTCGACCGGCTCCTCGCCGGGCTCCAGCTCGGCCCCGCCGGCGAGGGCCATCACCAGCGTCGCCGCCTCGTAGGCGTCCGGCACGTCCGGGTGGGCGTACCGACGGCGGCGGGCGTCCGTGCCGGCGTGCCGCTCGGCGATCCGCAGCAGCGCCGCGTAGTTGCGGTGCGCGCGGGCCTGGGCAGCATCCGGAGCGGTGAACGGGTCGTTGTCCAGCGTGACCATGTGTTCCATCAGAGCCGCTTGAACACCCCTTTGTCAACAGTTTGTTGAAAGCAAGTCGTGCTCATCTCCGCGGCGCCGACTAGGGTCGAGCCATGACCGCCGCTGACCCCGTGACCACCGCCGACCTCGTCGAGCTGCTCGCCGGCCCGGTCGTGCCGGCGGCGCGCGGGCTGCTCGGCTGCCGGCTCGCCGCGGGCGGGGTCACCGTCCGGATCACCGAGGTCGAGGCGTACGCCGGCACGGCCGGGGACCCGGCCTCGCACGCCCACCGGGGGCGCACCCCGCGCAACGCGGTGATGTTCGGGCCGGCCGGGCACGCCTACGTCTACTTCACCTACGGCATGCACTGGTGCGTGAACGTGGTGACCGGCCTGGACGGGGAGGCCTCGGCGGTGCTGCTGCGGGCCGGCGAGGTGGTCGACGGCCTCGACGCCGCCCGGGCCCGGCGCCCCGCCGTACGCCGGGACGTGGACCTCGCCCGTGGGCCCGCCCGGCTCTGCGCGGCGCTCGGCATCGACCGCTCCGCCTACGGCCTCGACCTGCTCGGCGACGGCCCGGTGCGGCTGCGACCGCCCCTCGAGCCGGTGGCCGAGGCGGCGATCGAGGCCGGCCCGCGGGTCGGCGTCACCGGGGCGCACGACGTGCCGTGGCGGTTCTGGATCTCCGGCGATCCGACGGTGAGCGCCTACCGGCGGCACGTGCCCAGGGTGCGACGCTGAGCCCCGGCGTGGCCGGGCGGAAATGTGTCGGAGGGCGTGGCCATAATCACTGGGCCCGAGTCCACGGGTGGCGGCTTCCGAATGTCCCGGCTTTTCGCCGGATCGCCGCCCGGACCCGGCCATCTGCCCGCCGACGGATCGGAGGACCGTCATGGCAACGCTGCTCGCGATCGGCACCGGCAAAGGTCTCTTCCTCGCCACCAGCAACGACGGTCGACGCGGCTGGGAGGTGAGCGGGCCGCACTTCCCGATGACCGGCGTCTACGCGGTGGCCGTCGACAAGCGCCCCGGCACGCCCCGGGTGCTCGCCGGCACGACCAGTTCGCACTTCGGGCCGAGCGTGGCCAGCAGCGACGACCTGGGCGCCTCCTGGCAGGAGCCGGACCAGGCGCCGGTGGCCTTCCCGGCGGACACCGGCGTCAGCCTCGGTCGGGTCTGGCAGCTCACCCCGGCCGGCGCCGATCAGCCCGACGTGGTCTGGGCCGGCACCGAGCCCTCGGCGCTGTTCCGCTCCGACGACGGCGGCCGCAGCTTCGCCCTGGTCCGGGCGCTCTGGGACCACCCGCACCGGGAGCGGTGGGGCGCGGGCTTCGGCGGCCAGGCGGTGCACAGCGTGCTGCCGCACCCCCGTGACCCGGCCCGGATGGCGGTGGCGATGTCCACCGGCGGGGTTTACCGCACCGAGGACGGCGGGGCGAGCTGGGCGCCGGGCAACACCGGCATCCGGGCGTACTTCCTGCCCGACGAGTGGCCCGAGTTCGGGCAGTGCGTCCACAAGATCGCCCGGGACGCCGGCGACCCCGAGCGGCTCTACGCGCAGAACCATCACGGCGTCTACCGCTCCGACGACGACGGTCGCACCTGGACGTCGATCGCCGCCGGCCTGCCCAGCGACTTCGGCTTCCCGATGGTCGCCCACCCGTCCCGGTCCGGCACGATCTACGCGTTCCCGCTGACCGCCGACGCGCAGCGCTACCCCGTCGATCACCGCTGCCGGGTCTACCGCTCCACCGACGCCGGCGACAAGTGGGAGCCGCTGACCGTCGGGCTGCCCGAGGGGCCGTTTCACCCGTCCGTGCTGCGCGACGCGATGTGCGTGGACGACGCCGACCCGGCCGGGGTCTACTTCGGCACCCGCTCCGGCGAGGTCTACGCCAGCCGGGACGAGGGGGACTCCTGGTCCCTGGTCGCCGCCCACCTGCCCGACGTCCTCTGCGTCCGCGCCGCGGAGCTCTGAGTGGTCACCGTGCTGCTGCCGGGCCCGCTGCGCGGCGAGGCCGGCGGCGCGAGCCGGCTCACCGTGGCCGCCACCGGCACCCTGCGGGGGGTCCTCGACGAGCTGGCCGGGGCGTGGCCCCGACTGGCCCGCCGGATCCGCGACGAGCGGGGCGAGCTGCGCCGGTACGTCAACGTCTACGTCGACGGCGAGGACTGCCGGCACGTCGGCGGACTGGACACCCCGGTCGGCGACGGCGCCGACGTGCAGGTGCTTCCCTCGGTGGCCGGCGGCTGACCGGTCCGCCGGGGTCCCGCGTCCCGCCATGATCCGCTAGGGTCGGCGGCTCCGGCGGACGAGGGGAGCGGCGCGGTGACGTCCTACGAGTGAGGGCGATTGATCGGACGACTGATGTGCCAGTCCCTGATGCTGGCGCTGATCGTCGGCGCGATCGTGCTCGTCGTGATCCGGCAGCGACGCCGGCGCCGCCCGCCGGTCCCGCCCCACCCGGCGCACGGCTGGCAGCAGCCGGTGGAAGGGCCGCTTCCGTACGGCGCTGCAGTCGTTCACCGCGACGCCGCGCCCACTCGACGGCGTGCCGCCGTTCGTGTGGCACGGCTCGATCCGCAGCCCCGAGATCGCCGAGCAGGCCGCGTACTACGGTGACGGCTTCTTCGCCAACCACATCTTCTGGCCGAAGGAGCACACCCAGCGGATGGTCGGCCTCTACCGCCAGCGGTTCGCGCACTACGGCCACGGCACCCCGGAGCAGGCCATCGTCGGGCTCGGCGGGCAGGTCTTCATGCGGCGCAACTCCCAGGACGCGGTCCGCGAGTTCCGGCCGTACTTCGACAACGCCCCGGTCTACGGGCACGGGCCCTCGCTGGAGGAGTTCACCGCCCAGACGCCGCTCACCGTCGGCAGCCCGCAGCAGGTCATCGACCGTACGCTCGGCTTCCGCGAGTACGTCGGCGACTACCAGCGCCAGCTCTTCCTGATGGACCACGCCGGTCTGCCGTTGAAGACGGTGCTCGAACAGCTCGACCTGCTCGGCGAGGAGGTCGTCCCGGTGCTCCGCAAGGAGTTCGACGCGCTGCGTCCCGCCCACGTACCCGAGGCGCCCACCCACGCCTCGCTGGTCGCGGCCCGCGACGCGGCGGACCTGACCGGCGCGGAGGGCGGCCGATGACCCGGCGCACCCTGGCCGTGGTCTCGGCCGGTCTCGGCCGGCCCTCCTCGACCCGGCTGCTCGCCGACCAGCTCGCCGCGGCCACTCGCGACGAGCTGGACCGGCGCGGCGCCGCCGTCGAGCTCCACCCGATCGAGCTGCGCGAACACGCCCACGACGTGGTGAACCACCTGCTCACCGGCTTCCCCTCGCCGGCGCTGCGGGAGGTGCTGGACGCGGTGGCCGGCGCCGACGGGCTGATCGCCGTCACGCCGATCTTCAACGCCTCCTACAACGGACTGTTCAAGTCCTTCTTCGACGTGGTCGACTCCGACGCGCTGGCCGGGCGGCCGGTGCTGATCGGCGCCACCGGCGGCACCGCCCGGCACTCGCTCGCCCTGGAGCACGCGGTCCGGCCGATGTTCGCCTACCTGCGCGCGCTGGTCGTGCCGACGGCGGTCTTCGCCGCGCCCGAGGACTGGGCCGGCGAGGGAGCCGACGCGGCCCTGCGCGCCCGGATCCGGCGGGCCGCCGGCGAACTCGCCGACCAGGTCGACCGCCGCCCGGCCGCGATCGGTCCCGCCGACCCGTTCGCCCTCACCACCAGCTTCGAGGACCTGCTCGCCGGCCGCGACCCCGCCTGAGCCGGATCGCGACCCGACCTGAGCCGGGGCCGCGGCCACGCCCGGGCAGGCCCCGGTCCGGGGCCAGAGCCACCGCTACCCGGCCTGAGCGGGCAGCCACCTGGGCCCGATCCGGCCGCCACCCGCCGTGCCCGCGCCCACCACGGGCGCGGGCTCAGTCGGTCGGCTCGTACGGGTGGGCGACCAGCACCGGGCAGTGGGCGTGCTGCACCAGCGCATGGCTGACCGAGCCGAGCAGCAGCCCGGCGAAGCCGCCCCGGCCCCGGGAGCCGACCACCACCAACTCGGCCTCCCCGCTCGCCTCGAGCAGCGCCTGCTCCGGCTTGGCGGCCCGCACCGGTCGCTCGGTCACGGTCAGCCCGGGATGGTCGGTCCGTACCCGGCCGGCCACGCCGGCCAGCAGGTCGGCCGATCCGGCCTGCTCGGCCGCACCCGACTCCGCCACCTCCTCGGGCAGACCCCCGGGCCGGCCGTCGGGTCGTACGTGCATCAGCACCAGGGCCCTGTCCCGGCGTACCGCCTCGTCGGCGGCCTGCCGGACGGCGAGCGCCGCCGACTCGGAGCCGTCCACCCCGACCACCACCGGCCCGCCCGCCGGGATCGGCTCGTCGGCCGGCCGGACCACCAGCACCGGGCAGTGCCCGTGCTGGGCGACCTGGCCGCTGACCGAGCCCAGCAGCAGGCCGGCGAACCCGCCGTGCCCGCGGCTGCCGACCACCACCAGCTCGGCCCGGCGGGACTCCGCGACCAGCGCGGCGCCCGGCCCGCCGGCCACCTGGCGCACCTCCACGCGCAGGCCGGCACGGCGCTCGGCGAGTTCCGCGGCCACCTGCTCCAGCATCTTCTGCGCCGCCTCGGTCGGCGCCGGCACCCCGATGTCGTACGGGTTGAGCGGCACGCCGTAGCCGAGCGGGTGCAGGTAGCCGTGCACCAGGTGCAGCGGCCGGGACCGCTGGACCGCGGTGCGCGCCGCGTGTTCCGCGGCGACCAGGCTGGACGGTGATCCGTCGACGCCCACCACGACAGGTCTATTCATCAGCTCCCCCAGAGGTCGATCAGGCCATTGTCGACCTACCCGGCGCCGCCGGTCCGCATTTGTCCCGCGCGGCCCCGGGAGCACTCCCGACTCGCACGATCGTCGGAGCCGGCCGGCGACGCGGCCGACGCGGGCGGGGTGTGCGGCCGGTCAGGCGGAGTCGCTACCCCCGTGGTGCCGGACGACGGCGGAGCGGGCTGCGCGCGTGGTGCGGCACGGCGTGGCTGACGGAGCCGAAGGTGCAGCGCAGCACACCGGGGTCGAGTTCACCGCAGCAGGGGTGCGCCAGCTGATGGCGTCGGACGAACCCTAGCGTCCGTCGCTGCCGGCGGTGGCCGGCCCGGCCAGGGCGTACCGGCGGACGACCAGCTCGTCCACCTCGAGCCGGCCGATGCGCAGCTCCCGGATGGCCGCCCGGCGGACCGCGAGCCGGCCGATCGCCAGCGCACCCACCGCCACCGCGCCGAGCGCGGCCGCGGACAGCGCCAGCGACCCGGCCGCCGTGGCGCCCAGGGCCCGCGCGCCGGCCAGGTGCGCGCCGGTGGCCGAGGCGGCCCGGGGCCGGGCGGCTGCCGCGCCGGCGCGGACCCGCCGGAGGCGAGGTGTGGTCATCTGCCGATCCTCCGATGTCACCGGGCGGGCCGGGCCCGTCCTGGCTCGGCGTCCACCGCCCGGGTGACCGCTCCCGGACTTTGCGCGGGCCGGCCGGGCTGACGCCGAGGGTCACCGGGCCGGAGGTGCCGAGTGCGTCGGTGGGCCTGCGTATCCTCCGGCGGGTGACCTCCGTTGTGCGCCTCCGTCCGGTACGCGACGCCGACCTGCCCGAGTTCTTCGCCCACCAGCAGGATCCGCAGGCCAACTGGATGGCCGCCTTCGGGCCGGCCGACCCGGCCGACCGGGCGGCGTTCGACGCGCACTGGGCACGCATCCGCGCCGACCCGCGCATCGTCACCCGGACCGTGCTGGTCGACGACGAGGTGGTGGGGCACGTGGCTGCCTTCCCGGTCGACGGGCGCACCGAGGTCAGCTACTGGATCGACCCGCGCCGGTGGGGCCGGGGCCACGCCACGGCCGCGCTGGCCGCGCTGCTGCGCGAGCTGCCGCGCGGCCCGGTGCACGCCCGCGTCGCCAAGGACAACCGCGCCTCCCTGGCCGTGCTGCGCAAGTGCGGCTTCGTCGTCGTCGGCGAGGACTCCGGGTACGCCGACGGCCGCGGCGCCGAGGTCGAGGAATGGGTGCTGGAGCTGCCCGCCGACGGCACTGAGCTGGGCGACCACTAGTCTCCCCGGGGTGAACTGGCTGGAACTCGTCGGCTGGGCCGGCTCCGCGCTGCTGGTCTGGTCCCTGCTGCAGACGCGCATCCTGCGGCTGCGCGCGCTGAACCTGCTCGGCTGCCTGATCCTGATCGGCTACAACGCGGCGGTGCACGTCTGGCCGATGGTCGGCCTCAACGTGGTGCTGGCCGTGGTCAATGTCTGGTACCTGCGGAAGATGCTGGCCACCCGGCACGACGAGCAGACGTACCAGGTGGTCGAGGTGGGCACCGGCGACGCGTTCCTGGCCCACACGCTGCGGGTGCACGCGCCCGACATCGCCCGGTTCAACCCGGATTTCCACTGGGACCCCGAAGACCGCCGACGCTCCGCCTTCCTGGTGGTCCGCGCCGACGAGGTGGTCGGCGTGGTGGTGTCGCACGCCGAGGCCGGCGGGGTCGCCCAGATCGACCTGGACTACGTCACCCCGCCGTTCCGCGACTTCACCCCGGGCGAGTTCGTCTACCGGCGCAGCAGCCTCTTCACCGACCGCGGGTTCCGCCGGGTGGTCAGCCCGCCCGGCATGGTCGCCCCCTACTACCACCGGCTCGGCTTCCGCCCGGAGGGCGACGCGTACGTCCTCGACCTGCCCGCGCCGGCCTGACGGCCCGCCGCCACCGGGAGGATTCAGCCACCCCGCCGCTGGGCACAGTGGGGCCTACGCCGACCGGGTTCCCGGCCGGCGGCGTCGGCCGGGCCGGCCGACGCTGGGCGCGGTGAGGGAGAGAACCGGGCGTGCAGAGCTACTGGAGCCAACTGGCCCTGGTCGGAGTCCTGGTCATCGTCAACGCGGCCTTCGCCGGTAGTGAGATGGCCCTGGTCTCGCTGCGGGACAGCCAGCTCCAGCGGCTGGAGCGGACCAGCCGCGCCGGCCGGACCCTGGCCCGGCTGGCCAAGGACCCGAACCGGTTCCTGGCCACCATCCAGATCGGCATCACGCTCGCCGGTTTCCTCGCCTCGGCCGCCGCGGCGGTCTCCCTGGCCAGGCCGCTCGTACCGCTGCTCGGGGTGTTCGGCGACGCGGCCGGGACGGTCGCCATCGTGGCGGTGACCCTGGCCCTGACCTTCGTCACCCTGGTCTTCGGCGAGCTGGCCCCGAAGCGGATCGCCATGCAGTCCGCCGAGCGGTGGGCGTTGGTGGTGGCCAGGCCGCTCGACCTGCTGGCCACCTTCACCCGGCCGGCCGTCTGGGCCCTCGGCGCCACCAGCGACCTGGTGGTACGCCTCTTCGGGCTGAACCCCGGGCACCAGCCCGAGGAGATCGGCCCGGACGAGCTGCGCGACATCGTCGCCGGCAACCACGGCTTCACCAAGGAACAGCGGACGATCATCGCCGGCGCGGTGGAGATCGCCGACCGGCAGCTGCGGGCGGTGCTCGTACCCCGGCTCCAGGTCTTCACGCTCGACAGTGGGACCACCGCGGAGGCCGCCCGGCTGGTGCTGGCCGCGACCGGCCACTCGCGGGCCCCGGTGGTCCGACACGGCGGCCTGGACGACGCGGTCGGCGTGATCCACCTGCGCGACCTGGTCGGCGTGCCGGACGACCGGCCGGTCGACGAGGGCACCCGACCGCCGATGCTGCTGCCCGACTCGCTGCCGGTGGTCGACGCGCTGCGCCAGTTCAAGGCCGAACGGCAGCACATCGCCCTGGTGGTGGACGAGCGCGGCGCGGTCGACGGGATCGTCACCCTGGAGGACATCCTCGAGGAGATCGTCGGCGAGATCTACGACGAGACCGACCGCGACCTCAGCTCCGTCCGCACGGAGGAGGACGGCACGCTGCTGCTGCCGGGCACCTTCCCGGTGCACGACCTGGCCGACCTGGGCGTGGCGCTGCCCGGCCGGCCGGCCGGCGACTACACCACCATCGCCGGGCTGGTGCTGACCTGCCTCGGGCACATCCCCACCGTGGCGGGGGAGAGCGTCACCGTCGACGGCTGGGAGCTGGTGGTGGCCGACATCGACCACCGGGCGATCACCGAGGTGCGGATCCGCCGCGACGCCGGCACCGACGGGGCGACCGACGCCGACGCCCCGCTGCTGGAGGCCCGCAGCTGACCGTCGCGCCGGCGCCCGGCCGGCCCGCACCGCCGCCCCGGGGCCGGCCGTCAGTCCGTGCCGCCGGGCGGGCCGAACGGGAAGCCGGGTACCGGCGGGGAGAGCCGCACCTGGTCGGCGGGCAGTTGGTGGGTGCTCCGCCCGAGCACCCGGGCGATGACCCGGAGCAGCCACGGCCCCGACGGGTGCAGCTCCGGGCCGATCAGGCGGCTGGTGACCCGGGTCCACCAGTGACCGGCGACGATCACGTCGGTCAGCCGCAGCCGGTCGGGCGGGAAGCCACCCCGGACCACCACGTCCACCACCCGCCCGAGCCGCCGCCCGTGCAGGTCGTGCGCGGTCCTCCCGAGCAGCTCACCCGCTCGCACGGTTCGCTCCCGGGATCCGGTCGATGAGGTGCCGGCGCAGCCAGCCCTCGACCGGCGGCGGCGGCAGGTCGGCCGCCCGGACGCGCAGCCGTACGGCGGTGTCCACCCGGTCGATCAGGGCGACCGGGATCCGTACCGGCGGTTCGTCGACGAACCGGTCGGCGAATCCGACCAGGAAGCGCCCGACCCGGCCGCCCATCCGCTGCCCGAGCGCGCCCTGCGCGGTGAGCAGGCAGTCCACGTACGGGAACCCCTCGTCGTCCACGGCGAAGGCGATGTCATCGACCCGGCCGACCAGCCGGCCGTCCCGGTCGACGATCTGCCGGTCGAGCAGTTGCTTGGCGAGCTGGACCCTCACTGTCCCATCCTCGTGATGATCGCCAACGGGATCGCCGCCATCGACGCGACGACGATGAGCAGCAGGAACAGCGCGCCGAGCAGGTTGTTCCAGCGGCCGTTCACCCGGTCGCCCAGGTAGTTCCGGTCGTTCGCCACCACCAGGATCGGCAGGTACGTCAGCGGCAGCACCACCGCGCTGAGGACCAGCATGTACTCGGTGAGCCGGACCGGGTCGATCGTGGTCAGCAACAGCAGCACCCCGAGCAGCACGCTGACCAGCAGCACGGCGTGGAACCGGGCCGCCTCGCGCGGGCTGACCCGCTTGCCCCACTGCCAGCCGAAGTACTGCGACGCCGCGTACGCGGCCGACAGCCCGGTCTCCAGCGCGGCGCCGAAGGTCACCGCGAAGAACGCCAGCACGGCCGCCGCCAGCCCGATCCCGCCGAACGCCCGCACCACCGGCTGCGCCACCTGGTCGAGGGTGTCCAGCGACTCCCCGCCGGGGTGGTAGACCACCGCCGCGGTGGCGATCAGCGACAGCGCGAGGAACCCGCCGACCGGGAAGCCGATCAGCACGTTCGAGCGGGCGTGGGCCAGGTCGGCGGCGCTCCACCGCTCCTCCACCCCGCCGGAGGAGAAGAAGAAGACCTCGTACGGGCTGACCGTGGAGGCGAAGAGCGCCACCGCGAGGAACCAGTAGGCGCTCCAGCCCTGCCCGGCGGCGCTGAGGTGCACCGCCTGGTGGCCGAGCCGCCCCCAGTCGGTGGGCAGGGCGAACAACGCCACCGCGAAGACCAGCAGGGCCATCCCGGCGAGCCCGAAGACCCGTTCCATCAGCTCGAAGCGCATCCGCCACAGCACCAGCCAGACGGCGAACGCGGCCACCGGCACCCACAGCAGGTAGCTGACCCCGGTGGCCAGCTGCACCACCAGCGCCACCCCGCCCAGTTCCGCCGCCAGGGTGACCACCGTGACGAGGTAGGACGCGACCAGGTTGAGCAGCGCCACCCGCGGCCCCAGCCGCTCCCGGACCAGGTCGAACACCGCCCGGCCGCTCACCGCCGCGATCCGTCCGGCCATTTCGGCGTACGCGCAGATGCCGAGCACACCGACGAGCAGCACCCAGGCGTGGGCCATGCCGAACCGGGCGCCGGCCTGGCTTGCCGCCACCAGGTCGCCGATGTCGACGAAGCCGCCGATGGCGGAGAGCACGCCGAGGGTGGCGGCGAGGAGCTTCCTCACGTCGGCGGGGCAGCGGCGGGTCTCATCGACGCGACGATATCCGCGTCAGCCCCTCAATTCAGGTCGAATCGGGCGCTCCGGCCCCGGGTCAGCGGGCGGTGAGGTTCTGCAGGCGCACCTGGCCCCGGGAGACCAGTCGCCCGTCGCCGTCGGTGATCTCCACCTGCCAGAGCTGCTGGCTGCGGCCCTGGTGCACCGGCGTGCCCACCGCGGTCAGCTCACCCTCGCGGACCGCCCGCAGGAAGTCGGTCTGGTTGGACACCCCGACCACCTGGCCCTTGTCGCCCAGCCAGAGCGAGCCGCCGATGCTGGCCGCCGTCTCGACCACCGAGCAGTAGACCCCGCCGTGCTGGATCCCGAACGGCTGGTGCAGCTCCGGGCGCACCTCCCAGCGGATGACCACCTTCTCGCTGCTGACCTCGTCGAACTTGAGCCCGAGCAGGGCGACGAAGCCCCCGGTCAGGTCCGGCATCTCCACGGCAGCCCCTCCTCGCCTCGTACGGAGCCGCCAGCCTAGCCGCCCCGCCGAGAGGCAAACCCGGTACGGCCCGGGGGGTGTGATGGGGGAGAATCGGTGACCGTGACCGACAGCAACCTCCCGCACGGGCGGGACTCCCTGACCGAAGACCTGCGGTGGCGGGGCCTGATCCAGGACTCGACCGGCCTCGACGAGCTGCGCGAGCTGCTCGACGGCGAGAGCGCCACCTTCTATGTGGGCTTCGACCCGACCGCGCCGAGCCTGCACGTCGGCCACCTCATGCAGGTCACCACGGCTCGCCGGCTGCAGCTCGCCGGGCACCGCCCGCTGCTGCTGGTGGGCGGCGCCACCGGCCAGATCGGCGACCCGAAGGAGAGCGCCGAGCGGACCCTCAACCCGCCCGAGGTGGTCGAGGGCTGGGTGCGGCGGATCCACGACCAGCTCGCGCCGTTCGTCTCGTACACCGGGGAGAACGCCGCCCGGCTGGTCAACAACCTGGACTGGACCGGCGAGATGTCGGTGGTCGAGTTCCTGCGCGACGTGGGCAAGCACTTCCCGGTGAACAGGATGCTGGCCCGGGAGGTGGTCAAGGCGCGGCTGGAGACCGGCATCAGCTTCACCGAGTTCAGCTACCAGCTCCTGCAGTCGCACGACTTCTTCGAGCTGCACCGCCGGTACGGCTGTCAGCTCCAGTACGGCGGCTCCGACCAGTGGGGCAACATCACCGCCGGCGTCGACTACATCCGCCGCCGGGGCGCGGGACCGGTGCAGGCCTTCACCACGCCGCTGGTCACCAAGTCCGACGGCACCAAGTTCGGCAAGACCGAGGGCGGCGCCGTCTGGCTCGACCCGGAGATGACCAGCCCGTACGCCTTCTACCAGTTCTGGCTCAACGCCGACGACCGCGACGTCGTCCGCTACCTGCGCTACTTCAGCTTCCGCTCCCGCGAGGAGCTGGAGGAGCTGGAGAAGGCGACGGCCGAGCGTCCCCAGGCCCGGCTCGCCCAGCGCGCCCTCGCCGAGGAGCTGACCAGCCTGGTGCACGGCGAACGGGAGCTGGCCCAGGCGGTCGCCGCCAGCCAGGCGCTCTTCGGCCGGGGGGCGCTGGACGAACTGGCCCCGGAGACGCTGCGGGCCGCCCTCATCGAGGCCGGCCTGGTGCACCTCACCGAGCTGCCGGACGTGGCCGGCCTGCTCAAGGAGTCCGGGTTGGTGCCCAGCACGAAGGAGGCCCGGCGGGTGATCGCCGAAGGCGGCGCCTACGTCAACAACACCCGGATCTCCGAGGTGGACGCCACCGTCGGCCCGGAGGACCTGCTGCACGGCCGGTACCTGGTGCTGCGCCGCGGCAAGCGTTCCTTCGCCGGGGTTGAGCTGCGCAGATAGCCGTACGTCGAGAGTGTGACGCGGGACGCGCCCAGCGGATTTGACGATCAATCCGCTGGGCGCGTAACTTTCTCTCTGCCAGCGCGGAACGGACGAAACAGGCGAAAGACCTGACAGGCCGGAGCGCGGGAATGACCCCCAGGGTCGGATGGTTACACTCATCAGGAACCTGGGACCGGGCGGTGCCCCGGATTCGCCGAGAGGCGGATTTGGCGAGGCGGAACCGACCGGGTAAGGTTATCGGCCGGCAGGGAAACGGGCGAGCGTGCGGGAGACCGCAGCGGCCGTCCTGCCGAAACCCACGAAGCGCCCGGCGCGAGCCGGTCGAACAGTGGTGCCCGGCAAAAGGGTTGACGTACGTCAAACCGCGAAACACCGGTTTGACACGGCAAAAACCCCCGGGTAACGTAGTAAAAGTGCCCGGCGCGAGAGCGGCGGGTGCGGACGGACGAAATGCCCCGGATGGGGGTCCTACCGGGTAGGGCTTCTGGATGGTGTGTGGTTGTTCTTTGAGAACTCAACAGGGTGCTTGATAAGCC